>CAZOYA010000069.1:0-16579 GCA_964583815.1 uncultured Gemmatimonadaceae bacterium
AGCGGATATCCTCCTGGAACTGCCGGACGAACTCCTCGCTCTCGGTCTCGGGATTCGTGTCGTCGAAGCGGAGGTGGCAGCGCCCGCCGAACTCCTCGGCGATGCCGAAGTTCAGGACGACGGACTTGGCGTGCCCGACGTGCATGTAGCCGTTGGGCTCCGGCGGAAAGCGCGTGACGACGGTCTCGTAGCGCCCGCGCTCGAGGTCGTCGCGGACGATCTGCCGGATGAAATCGGTGCCCGGGGGGGTTCCACGCTTCGTTGCGTCCATGGCCGCGTAAGGTAGCACAAAGGCGGCCGGCCGGGACGGTGCGGATCAGCCTCCGGGACCTCTCGGGCGTGCGGGCCGGCGCTCCGGCTGGTCGTCACGCGGCGCCGGGCTCGCGTCGCCTCCGGAGCGGCGGGGCGGCGCGGCCGACGGGCGATCTCCGCCGCTCGGCGCCGCCTCGCCCCGTGGCGCGGCCCTCCGTCCGGCGTCGTCGCCGCGCGTGTAGCCGCGCCCCGGGAGGATGCGCCCCACCGGGCCCCGGTCGCGCCGCTCGATGATCACGACGCCCGGGCGGTATCCCCAGTAGCCCGGATAGCCGTAGCCGTACCCGTAGAAGAGCGGGTCCGCGGGATGGAAGCCGTACCCGTACATCCGGTAACCGAACCAGGAGCGCGCGCCCCAGGGGAACGGGCGCCGCCACCCGGCATAGTCCCGCGCGTAGGCCGCACGGTCCCCGCGCGCCATCTCCGCATCCCCCTCCGGCGTGACCTGGAAGGTCTCGGGGAAGGACACCGCGACGACCACGTCGATCACGGTCTCGGGCACGCCCGCGTCCGCGAGCCGCTCCAGATCGTCGGCCGTGGGCGCGAAGCCCTCGCCGCGCGCCGCGAGCCACGTCTCGACGGTCTCTGCGTCCACGCGCTCGACCGCCTCGATCACCTGGTCCAGGCCCACGCCGCGGTGCGCGACGAGCCGGGAGGTGCGGGCGGCGGTCTCCATGCCGAACGTCGGATCGGGCACGCCCTCCTCGGCGGCCCGCTCGGGACCGACCAGGCGGTAACGCTGGACCCAGGCCGTGCGCTCGCCGTCGACCTCGAGGGAGCGCGCGTCGATCCACTCGGCGGGCGCGACCATCGACAGCACGCCGGTGCTCCGCTGCTCCACCCCGTCGCAGGAGACGGCCGAGCGCGTGAAGGCGCGCCGTCCGTCCTCGGAGAAGGCGACGGTCTCGGTCCCCTCGCACCCCTCCGCCCGGAGCTGCCGGGGCTCGCCGTTCGCGACCAGGAGGTCGCTCGTGCGGGTCTGCCCGTCCGCGACGGAGAACATCTCCACGCCCCCGCCGGCGGGCCGCACGCACAGCAGACCGCCCGCCGCGTCCTCGGCCGGGTCCACGGGCTCCCAGCAGCCCACGAAGGGGGCCCAGCGCGCGTCGCTCAGGCGCTCCGCCGGCGCGGGGGCCTGCCAGGCCGAGAGGGACGCCGGAGCCACGACGGCGCTCGCCACCGCCGCCAGGGCGGCGAGCCCGCCCGCGAGCACGGCGCCCCGCGGCGTGCGCCGCTCTCCGCTCCGGTGCTTCCTCATGGCTCCCTCCGGGGACTTCGTCCGGCCGGTCATGCTCTTCCTCCTGGAACCCATGCGCGCGGCGCGGTGCGACCCGGCCGCGCGCTCAGAACCGTGCTCAGAACCGTACGCCGAAGCCCGCCGTGAAGCGGAGCCCCGACAGGTCGATCGGCTCGAACCCGTCATACACCGATCCGTCGAGATCGTCCCGCGCCCAGGTGTAGCGGCCCTCGCCGGTCAGGAACAACGAGCGACCGAGCGAGATCTGCACACCCGCCCCGCCGTACGCGGTGGGCGCGGTGCCCACGTGCTCGAAGCGGTCCGGGTAGATTTCGAGCGCCTCCACGTCCACGAAGTCGCCCTCGCGCACGAACTCGTAGCGCATGAATCCCCCGCCGGCGGCGATCCAGGGGGTGACGCGGGAGGGGATCCACACGAAGCGGCCGATCCCGCGGCCCTGGGGCGTGAGGTGCCAGCGCACGCCGGCCGTCACCGGCGTCCGGGAGAAGGAGACCGTGTGCCGGATCGGGCTGAGGTCCTCCTCCGTGAAGTCCCGCCACTCCGTGTTCGTCCGGCTCCACGCGTGGCCGGCCTCGACCACGATGGCCCACCGGTCGCCGAGGCTCACCGTGAGCGCTCCACCCACGTAGGGGGAGCCGAGATCGCCGCGGTCGAGGAAGAGCTCCTGCCTGGCGAGGTCGAAGACGTCGCTTCCGGCCTGCGCGGCGGCGTAGCCCGCCTGGACCGAGAGGGACGCGACGGGCCGGCGGAAGAGGAAGCCCTCCCCGCCCGCCTGCGCCGAGGTCATGCCGGGCGCGGCGGCCATCGCCGCGCCGAGGAGAAGCGCCAGCCGGGCGCCGGCCCGCGCTCGGGAGGCCGTCGGTGACTTCATGGGACCCGCTCCACGAAAACGAGGTGTCGCGGGAAGTGATACAGGAACGGCGGAAAAAAGGTCGCAGGCGCCTCAGAGCGGCCCGCCCGCCCAGCCCGAGGCGGGACCCGCGGGCGCGGACGCGCCCACCGCGACGGGAGCCGGCGCGTGCGCGAGGCCGCCCGCCCGCCCCCGCCGCTCGAGGAGCCCGTAGGCCGCGGGCGTGATCGTCAGCACGAAGAGCGTCGAGGAGAGCAGCCCGCCCATCAGGACGAGCGCGAGCGCGTCCCAGATGTTCGCGCCGGCCGACTCGCCGAAGACCACGAGCGGGACGAGGCCGAGCACCGTGGTGAGGGTCGTCATGAGGATCGGGCGGACGCGCTCGACGGTGCCGCGCACGATCGCCGCGTCGAGCGCGAGGTCCGGCTCCGTGCGGCGGATCCGGTTCACGTGGTCCACCAGCAGGATCGCGTTGTTGACGACGATCCCGAGCATCATGATCACGCCGATCCACGCCTCGCGCGTGAACGCGGCCCCCGTGTAGAAGAAGATCAGGTACACGCCGATCAGCGCCATCGGCACGGTCAGGATGACGCAGAGCGGCTGGACGAGCGACTCGAAGAGCGCGGCCGTGACCATGTAGACGAGCAGCAGGGCGAGGCCGAGCACCATCCAGATCTGCTGCTGGTCCTCCTGGCTCACGAACCAGTTGCTCCGCCCCGACTGGACCGTGTAGCCGGGCGGCACGTCCGTGCCGTCGATGATCGCTTCGTGCACGACGTCGCCGAGGCGCGTGGGTCCCCGGAACTCGTAGGCGACGGTGCGCTCGTACTGCTGGTTCTCGCGTCGGATGCGCGCGAGCACGTTCCGGCTCTCGATGCGGACGACGTCCCCGAGCCGGATCGCCGTGCCCCCCGGCGTGGGCACGAGCGTCTCCCGGAGCGCGAGCACGTCGGCGTCCTGCGCGCTCTGGAGCGTCACCTGCACCTGGACCTCGTCCCCTCCGAGCTTGAGGTACGTCATGCCCCCGCTCCCCCGCGTGGCCGCCGAGATCGCCTGCACGAGGTCGGCCACCGTGAGGCCGTGCCGGGCGAGTCGGGACCGGTCGATCTCGAGCACGAACTCGGAGGCGCGGTCGCGCACGAACCGGTTCGAGGTGGCGTTCGCGTCGACGTCCACCACCCGGCTCAGCCGCACGAGGCGGCTCGCGATGTCCTCCGCGATCTCCCGCACCCGCTCGTAGTTGTAGCCGAGCACCTGGATCCCGTAGTTCGGCGCGCTCCCGCCGCCGCCGTAGAACGACGGCCCGAATCCGTAGACCCGCACCTCCGCACCGGTGAAGGTGTGGCTGTAGGCGACCATCTGCTCCTTGATGATCACGGGC
The DNA here is from genome assembly GCA_964583815.1 of uncultured Gemmatimonadaceae bacterium. Classification (GTDB taxonomy): domain Bacteria; phylum Gemmatimonadota; class Gemmatimonadetes; order Longimicrobiales; family Gaopeijiaceae; genus JAWLHJ01. The sequence continues at coordinate 3,805 of CAZOYA010000069.1, forward strand.
ACGGCCGTGCTCTCGAGCGAGTCCGGGAAGGTGATCTCCATGGCGGCCCGGGTCTCGGTGACCTGGGTGGTGAAGCGCTCCACCTCGGGCATGGCCGCCACCCGCTCCTCGAAGAACGTGACGAGCTGGTCGGTGCGCTCCAGGTTCGACCCCCGCGGCAGGTCGATGAACACCTGGATGTAGGTGTCCGCGCCGAAGCCTCCTCCCCAGAGCGCCCAACGGCTCACGTAACGGTCGAAGAGGCGGTAGCTGCCCGCGAACACGAGGGCCGTGAGGCCGATCGCGATCCAGGGATGGCGCACGGTGAAGCCGACCAGGTCGGCGTAGAAGCGCTGGTAGAACGCGAGCGGCCGGTCGCCTCCGCGCGCGGCCGGCTCCGCCCCGCCCTCCGCCGCCCCGCGGACGCGCGCGCCGACCGCCGGGATGAAGGTGAACGACACGAGCATCGACGCGATCAGCGTGAGCGCGACCACGATCGCGAGGGGCACGTAGAAGACGCGCGCCTCCCCCTGGAGGTACACGAAGGGGACGAAGACGACGAGCGTGGTGGCGGTGGAGGCCAGCACCGGGAGCACGACCTCGCGGGCACCCTCCTCGGCCGCGCGCTCCAGGGACTCCCCGCCCTGCCGCTTCCGGTGGACGTTCTCGAGGACCACGATCGCGTTGTCCACGATGAGCCCGAAGCCCATCGCGAGCCCCATGAGCGTCAGCAGGTTCAGCGTGAGCCCGCCGAAGTAGATGACGTTCAGGGAGATCAGCACGCTGAAGGCGATCGTCGCGAAAAGCAGCGCCGCGGAGCTCAGCGAGCGCAGGAAGACGAGGAGCACCAGGAAGACGATCGCCGCGCTGAACAGCGCCCGCGTGCGGAGATCCGTGAGGCTCCGGCGGATCTCCTCGCTCTCGTCGCGGTCGAGGACGTAGCGCGCTCCGTACGGAGCGAGGCGCTCGAGCTCCGCGACGCGGCCCTTCACGGCGTCCGCGACGCGCACCGTGTTGACCCCGATCTCCTTCACCACCCGGAAGACCGTCGCGGGCCGGCCGTCCACGCGCGTGAGGCTGCGCGCCTCCTCGTAGGTATCGTAGACGCGGGCGATGTCGTCGATCCGCACCGGCGTGCCGTCCGCCACCGCGACCACGGCCGCGCGCACGTCCTCCACGCCGCCGGGGCGGTTCACGATCGTGAGGGCGCGCTCGAAGCCGTCCTCGCGCACGACGCCGGCCTCGCGGACCAGATCCAACTCCGCGATCCGGGCGCGCACCGTGGCGGCGTCCAGGCCGAGCGCCGTGACCGTCTCCTCGTCGAGCACGATCTCGATCCGCCGCTCGCGGCCCCCCGCCACGTCGACTCGCGCCACCCCGTCGAGCCGAACGAGCTCGGGCGCGACGACCTCGTCGAGGTGCCGGCGCAGCGCCTCCAGCGTGTACGGGCCCGTGAACGTGTACTGGAGGAAGGGACGGCTCTGCTCCTGGAACTCCTCCGGCACGTACTGCTGCACCTCGACCCGGTCGACGCCTTCGGGGAGCTCCTCTTCCACCGAGGCCAGCCGCTCGGAGAGGTCGAGCCGGACGAAGTCCATGTCGACGTCGCGTCGGAACTCGACCTGGATGCTCGACGTGCCGAGCCCCTGTTCCTCGAAGGACTCGGAGACGATGCGCTCGACCCCGCGCACCTGCTGGATCGCGCTCTCGAGCGGCGCGGTGAGGAAGGCTTCGACCGTCTCGGGGGAGGCGCCCCGCCAGGTCGCGTACACGGTGAGCTGCGGCAGGCGCGTGTCGGGGAGCAGCTCGATCGGGACGTTCCTCCAGGCCGCCACGCCCAGGAGCGCGACCGCTCCGTAGAGCATCGAGACGGCGACGGGGCGCCGGATCGAGAGCCGGATCATCCGGCCGCCTTCGCCGGATCCGCGGCCGGTGGCGCTCCGCCGGCGGCCCCGGGGATCGACGCCTCGGCCGGTCCGCGGAAGGACCGCCGCAGCCGCTCCACGCTCTGGTGGAGCACCGGCACCACGATCAGGGTGAGGGCGGTCGCCAGCGACAGCCCGCCGATGACCGCGATGGCCAGTGGCGCCCGCAGGTCGGCCCCCCTTCCGATTCCGAGCGCCATCGGGACGAGCCCGAGCACGGTGGTGGCAGTCGTCATGACGATCGGGCGCAGACGCACGCGACCCGCCTCGTGGATCGCGGCCCGGAGCTCCATCCCCCGCTTCTGCGCCTGATGGATGAAATCGACCTTCACGATGGCGTCGTTCACGACGATCCCGACCAGGATGATCGCGCCGATGGCGCTCATCGTGTTGAGCCCTTCCCCCGCGAGCGCGAGCGCGAGCACGGCGCCCATCAGGCCGAGCGGAACGGCGGCCACGATCGTGAGCGGGTGGACGAACGACTCGAACTGCGCCGCGAGGATCATGTAGACCAGGAGCATCGCGAGGCCGAACGCGAACGCGAGATCACGGAAGGAGCGGCGCATCTCCTCGTTCTCGCCGCCGATCTCCCACCGCACCGCGGCGCTCGGCGGGAGGACGCTCATCGCCTGCTCGACGTCCGCGAGCGCCGCGTCCAGTCCGCCGGCGACCACGTCCGCGAGCACGGGAACCACCCGGGCCTGGTCCTCCCGTCTGACCTCGGAGGGCGCGAGCGCCTCCTCGATGCGCACGAGGCGCCGGATCGGGATCCCCTCGACCCGGAGCTGCTCGAGCGTGGCGCGCGAGTAGCGGAGCTCCTCCGGATAGCGGACGACGACGTCGATCCGGCGGTCGAACTCGACGAACTCCGTCGCGACCACGCCGCGCATCGCACGGTCCACGTGCTCCGCCACGACGCGCGGCTCGATGCCGTAGCTCGCGCATGCCACCCGGTCGATCTCGATGTGGAGCTGCGGTCGGCCGCGCTCCGTCCCGATCCGCACGTTGCCGACGGAGGGTACGTCGGCAAGGAGGTCCACGACCTGCGCGGCGGTCGCGTGCGCCGCCTCGAGGTCCTCGCTCCGCACGCGCACCGCGATGTCCGCTTCGCCGCCGCCGAGCATCGCGCCGAGCGCCGTGGCCTGCCCCGTCTCGACCGAGAGGCCCGCCCCGGGGAAGCCCGCGGCGAGGGCGCGCGCGCGCTCGGCGACCGCCGTGGTCCCGGAGCCGGGCGCGACGCGCACCTGGAACGACGCGGTGTGCAGACCGGTCGCCTGCGCGCCCATGGCGTAGGCGCGCGCGTCGCGCCCCACGGTCGTGAAGACCGTCGCGACCCCCGGGTCGCCCAGGAGCGCCGCCTCGACCCGCGCGGCCGCCTCCGCCGTCGCCTCCAGCGTCGTTCCCTCCGGGAGCTCGAGACGCACGGTGAAGGCGCCCTGGTCGACCTCGGGGAGGAGATCACGCGGCAGCGCCGCGGCGAGGGCGAAGGTCCCGGCCAGCGCGAGCGCCGACGCTCCCAGCACCGTCGCCGGTCGGTCGAGCGACCACTCGAGCGCCCGCTCGTACCGCGCCGCGAACCGCTCGAAGCCGCGCTCGAAGGCGCGAAGACCGGGACCGGCGAGCCTCGCGAGCAGCCGCCCGGCCTCCCGTGCCCAGAACACCACGAGCGCCCGGGCCAGCGCGCCGGCGAGCCGGAGTACCCGGAGCGGCAGGAGGACGACGTACCGGGCCGCTCGCCCCGCCTTCGTCGCCACACCCCGCGCGCGTGCGAGCGGCCCCCGCGGCACGGGCTCTCCCGGTAGCGGGTCGGGCCCCGGACCCGCGGACGCCGGAACGGGCGCGGTCGGACCCGGACCGACGGAGCGGGCGCCGTCGCCGAACCTCGCGGCCATCGACGGGAGCAGCGTGATCGCCACCACGAGCGACGCGAGCAGCGAGAAGGTCACGGCGAGCGAGAGGTCCTCGAAGAGCTCCCCGGCCACCCCCTGGACGTAGATGATCGGACCGAAGACCGATACGGTGGTGAGCGTCGAGGCCGTGACCGCGCCCTGGACCTCGGCCGCCCCGGCGGCCGCGGCGACCGCGGGCGGCTCGCCGAGCTCGATCCGTAGGCGGAAGATGTTCTCCAGGACGATGATCGAGTTGTCCACGAGCATGCCCACGCCGAGCGCGAGCCCGCCCAGGCTCATGATGTTCAGCGTCACGCCGAAGGCGTCCATGAGCGCGAACGTCGCGATCACCGAGATCGGGATCGCGAGCGCGATCGCCACGGGGAAGCGCACGTCCCGTAGGAACAGGAAGAGCACCAGGAACGCGAGCAGCCCCCCGAACACGAGGGACGAGACCACGTTCGAGATCGAGTCCTCGATGAACGACGCCTGGTCCGTGGCCACGTCCACGTGGAAGGCCGGATACTCCTGCGCGAGCTGCCGCACCACGCCGTCCACCGCCTCGGCGACCCGCACCGTATTCGCGCCCGACTCCTTGAAGACGAGCAGCCCCACGGACTCCGCGCCGTCGTAACGCGCGACCGCTTCACGGTCGGCGAACCCGTCGACGACGCGGGCCACGTCGCCGAGCCGGATGAGGCGGTCGCCCGTGGAGACCACGACGCGCGCGATCTCGTCGACCGTGCGGAGCTCCCCGAGCGTGCGGAGCGGATAGCGGTACCGCCCCTGGAGCACGGTGCCCCCGGGCGCGGAGACGTTCGCCCGGTCGAGCGCCTCCGAGATCTGGGCGAGGGTGAGACCGTACGAGTCCACGAGGCGCGGGTCGACCTCGACGCGGATCTGCCGGTCGAGCCCCCCCGAGACCGCGGCCTGCGCGATCCCGTCGAGCTGCTCGAGCCGGCGCCGGAGGACGGTCTCGGCGAACTCCTTCGTGGCCCAGAGGTCCTCCCCGCCCACGATCGAGAGGGTCAGGACGGGCTCCGCCGACGGATCGACGCGCAGGATGATCGGCCGGCTCGCGCTCTCCGGCAGCACGCCGCGCAGGTTGTCCATGCGCTCGCGCACGTTGAGCATGGCGAAGTCCATGTCCGTGCCCCACGCGAACCGGATGCTCACCAGGCTCACGCCGTAGCGGGACGAGGAGGTCACCCGCTCCACGCCCGGCACGGCCGCCGCGCCCGCCTCGATCGGCTCGGTCACGAGGCGCTCGACCTCCGCGGGCGCGACCTCCGGATACGTCGTGTAGACGACGAGCCGCGGGTAGCTGACGTCGGGCAGCAGGTCGATCGGGAGGCGCGCATACGAGATGCCGCCGAGCAGGATCACGGCGAGGAAGAGCATCCACACCGCGACCGGCCGGCGGGTCGCGACACCCGGGATCGACACGATCAGCCCCCGGGCCCGGGCGGTCCGACCTGGGGCCGGATCCGCTCGCCCACGGCCTCCTCGAGGTCGAGGAGCGCGTCGACGAACGCGTGACGCGCGGTGATCACCTGCCGGCGGGTCTCGGCCTCCTGCTCGAACGCCTCGCGGAGGTCCTCGAACGTCCGGGTGCCGAGCCGGTACTCCTCGCGCGCGAGCCGGAGCGCCTCCCCGGCGATCTCGTGCGAGCGCTCCGCGAGCCGGAGGGTCTCCCACTGGTTGCCGAGCTCGAGGTGCGCGCTCCGTACCGTCTCCTCGACCTGGAGCCGCGACGCCCGGTCCGCCTCCCGACGGTTCTCGAGCTCCACCGCCGCCCGCTGCTCGTTGCGCCGACGGTCGAAGAAGCCGTCGAGAACCGGCAGCGAGAGCTGCAGGAAGAAGTTCTGGTCGAGGTCCTCGTCGAAGCTCATGTCGAAGAGCGCCCCGTCGCTCGGCCCCTGCGCCCGGCGCCCGATGTTGAAGCCCATCGTGACCTCCGGCCACCAGCCGTTGCGCTGCTCCGAGAGCGCGAGCCCGGCCTGGCGCACCTCCACGGTGGAGCGCCGGAGCGCGGGATTCGCCTCGGAGGCACGCAGGACGAGCCGCTCCACGTCGAGGCTCGCGGGATCGAAGAGCGGCAGCGGCTCCTCGGCGAGCGCGACCGGCGTGGGACCCTCGAGCCCCATGACGGTCCGGAGCGCGAGGAGCGCCTGCGCGTAGGCCGCCTCCTGCCGCCGATGCGCGAGCACCTGCTGCTCGACCGCGAGCTCGGCGTTGAGCACGTCCACCCGCGTGCGCATCGCCAGCGAGTGCAGCCGCACCGCGACTTCGAGGTCGAGTCGACGGGCCTCGATGCGCTCCTCCTCGGCCCGCATGAGCTCGGCCTGCTCGAGCGCGTCGAGATAGCGCCGCTGCACGTCCACGCGGAGCCCCCGGAGCGCCACGTCCCGGCCGAGATCCCGGCCGAGGTTGTCGAGGGAGAGCCGCTCGTGCGCGTCGAAGAGCGAGCGTCCCTGGAAGGTCCAGGAGAGGTTGAGCCCCTGGCTCGTGGTCGAGAAGTAGACCCACTCGGCGTTGGGGTTCTCGACCGGGTTGCCGTAGAAGTCCACCGACCGCCGCCGCAGGTTGCCGGTGAAGGCGGTGTTGAAGAGCGTGAGGCTCGCGCGCGGAAGGAGCTGTCCGAGCCACGTCGCGCGGCTCTCCACGGCGTTCAGGCTGCCGGTGTTCTCCGCCTGCCGGTACGCCGGATTGCCGCCCTCCGCGAGCCGGATCGACTCGTCGAGGGTGAGGTACAGCGTATCCGCGTCCTGTCCGTGCGCCGCTGAGGGACCGAGCGCGAGGACCGCCAGGGCGAGGAGCGCCACGAGGATCCGGCCGGACCGGCCCGGACCGACCGCCCGGACCGGCCGCGGCTCACGCACCGGGCCGCCCCCCGGCGGCCGCCACGTCCTCCACGAGGCGGACCGCCGTGTCGTGCGCCAGGTAGTGGTGTCCTTCCACGAGCACGACCTCGCCCGGCTCCACGAAGTCCTGCTCGGGCCCCTCGCGGAGGAGCTCGACCCAGGTGTCGTTCTCGCGGCCGACGTTGACGTACCGCCATTTCGCGAGCCCCCGCTCGGCGTCGCCCTCGTAGACGAAGAGCATCGTGCGCCGGTTCCCTTCCCCGCGCTCGAGGATCGCCTCGCGCGGCACGAGCACGCGGTCGGGGAGCGCCTCGGCGTCGAGCGAGACCTCCGCGTACATCCCGGGCTTGATGCGGCCGTCGGCGTTCGCCAGGAGGACCGTCACGCGTCCCGTGCGGGTCTCGGGGTCCACGACCGGGTTGATCGATCGGATCCGGCCCGTGAACGCCTCTCCCGGATAGGCCGCGAAGGTCACCCGGGCGCTCCGACCCTCCCGGAGAACCGCGAGCTCCGACTCGAGCACCCGGACCTCGACCTCGATCGGGTCGAGGTCGACGACGGTCAGGAGCTCCGCGCCGGGGGTCACGTACTGCCCCTCGACGACCTGGAGATCGGCCACGCGCCCCGCGAAGGGCGCGCGGGCCCGGGTCCGCTCGAGCTCCATCTCCGCCCGACGCAGGTCGACCTCCCGCTGGTCCAGGCCGCTGCGCGCCCGGGCGATCCTCCTCCGGTCGGCGCGAACCTCGTCGTCCTCGATCTCGTCGTCGAAGAGCACGAGCTGCTCGAAGTCCGCCTGGGCGGTCAGGAGATCGGCCCGCGCCTGCGCGAGCCGGAGCGCGTACTCCGTGGAGTCGATCGCGACCAGGGGATCGCCTTCCGCGACGGCGCCGTTCTCGCGCGCGGGCACGGCGCGCACCCAACCCTCGACGCGGGCCGTCACCGTCGCGCGGCGCGACGCCTCCGCCTGGCCGGCCGCGGTCACCCGGATCCACAGCGTGTCCCGCACGGCCGCCACCCCCGCCACCGGTTGCGGCACGTCCGTGGAGAACTGGCTCGGCGCGCTGAGACCCGCGACCTGCGCGGCGACGCCGCCGGGCGGGGACGCAGCCCCCGCCTCGGCCTCCGCGGCGGCGCCCCGCAGCCTCCACGCCACCGCCGCGCCGAGAGCCCCCAGAACGACCAGCACGGTCGCCAGGCTCAGTGTCCGCCTCGAAAAGACCATGGTGCGGCCTCGTGCTCGGGAGCGGGGCCGGCCCGTCCGGCCTCCGGCGACACTACGTGTGACGCGCAAGGGACGTCAAAACGTCGTGCGGTGCAACCGGCCGGTCCATGTCGGCGCGGGACGCTTGCGTCCGGACGTCAGCGGGACTCGCCGTCGCGGGTCGGACGGCGGCGCAGCTCCAGGCGGAGATCCAGGTCCCGGAGGGCGAAGACGACGAGGGCGAGGCCCCCGAGGAGGGAGGCGAGCACCATGCTCGCGGCCGCGCCGATGGCGGCCGGCCGGCGCTCGCGGCGGCGACGTTTCCGATGCGCTATCGTGGGTACCATCGCGATCCTCCCGGCCGATCGGCGTGCAAGACACGCGCCGGTGGGGCCGGACCTGCCAAGGCCGCGCGCCCTCCCGCGCGCCGCCGAGCGACCCCGTGCACCCGCTCGTCCTCGACACCAACGTCCTCATCGCCGCCGCGTTCCGCCCCGGGAGCGAGTCGGGCGCGGTGGTGGACGGCGTGCGCGCCGGGCGCCTGCGCCTCGTGTGGGACGAGCCCACCCGCCGCGAGACCGAAGCGCTCTTCCGGAAGATCCCGCCGATCTCGTGGCGCTCGGTGGCGGACCTCTACCGGGAGGCGGACCGGTTCGACGGTCCCGTGGATCCGTCGGCCTTCGGCACGGTGCCCGACCCCGAGGACCGGAAGTTCGCCGCCCTCGCGGCGGCGGCGGGTGCGCTCCTCGTGTCGCTCGACGCGCACCTGCTCGACGCCGCGCTCGGCGGCCGGCCGGAGGTGGTGCGGCCGGGCGCGGTGATCGAGCGGCTCGGCGACGTCTGAGCGAGCCGCGGAACTGCGCGGGCCGAAGAACTGCCGACCGCGCGCGACGCCGGCGGTCCCGGTGTGGCGCGCGCCGGCCCCAGCCTCGGGACCGGCCGGCCGGGCGCCCCGCCCGCTCTCCTAGCCGATCGGAGGCGCCAGGTTCGCGCAGGCCACCACGAGATCCCGGTTCGTCGGGGCCGCGTAGACGGCCACGAAGAACTCGCCCGACTGCGGCATCTCGACGCCGATGCTCCCGGTCGAGTCGGCCTCCCCGTCGTTGTCGATCTCGAGAGGCTCGAGCTGCGCCGCGGATCCGAAGACCCCCTGGTCCCGGCCGCAGCGGCCGCGATGCACCGACCACGGGTGCGTGCCGCCGGGCGCGGCGTTGGTGATGGTGACGGAGGCGAGCGTCTCGCCCGACTCGTCGTCTCGGCCCATCCACGCGGATCCGGTCATCTCCACGGCACCGGACAGGTTCTGCGGGCTGCTGAGCGCGCCCTGCCAGCGCAGGGCCGGTAGTTCGTCCTGCTCGTTCACCCGGACCGCGCCGCCCCCGAACATGGCACACGACGTCAGGACGGCGGCAGCGGCCAGCAGGACGGGTCCACGGGTCTTCATCGTTCGCTCCGGGACGGAGGTGAATGTGACCGTGGACGAAAAATCTCAAGAAGCGTGCCGCAGGTAGCGCGCACCGGACGCCGGGATCGGGGTCGCTCCGGCCGAATCCGTCCGGCGCGGCGCGGCGCCCGCGGGGAGCGCCGCGCCCGTTCGTCGCCGGCCGCCCCGGCCGTCCCTACCGGCCGCCCGCGGTCCCCGTGGGCACGCCCGGCCACGCGGCCCGGAGGCGCGCCTCCACCCGCCGTGCCTCGTCCGTCCGGTCCTGGGCCCGGAGCGCCTCGGCGAGCCCGCCGAGCGCCCACCCGTTCTCCGGGAAGCGCCGCAGGTCCTCGCGGTACGCCCGCTCCGCCTCGGCCGGCCGCCCCATCCGGAGCAGCATCGCGCCGAGATCGTGCCGCACCGGGATCGACCACTCGGGCGGCTCGCCGTACACGAGCGCGTCCTCGAGCCGGGCGGCCTCGCCGAGGAGCGCGACGGCCCGCTCGGCATCTCCCTCGAGCTCGGCCACGTGGCCGCCGAGCACCCGCTCGGCGATCGCGAGCAGGTCCCGCGAGAGGTTGAACTCCATCCCGACCCCCTCGAGGCGCGGATCCCGGGCCGCCTCGCGGAGCGCCGCGAGCTCGGCTTCGGCTGCACGCCGGTCCCCGCGCGCGGCATAGGCGCGCCCACGGGCGTAGTGCCGGAGCGCCGCCGCGTGCGAGAGCCCTTCGGCCGGCTCCGGCTCGCCGAGGATCTCGTCCCAGCGCGCGAAGCGCACCTGCATCTGGAGCGGGCGCGCCCACCAGTGCTCGAGGAACGAGATCTCGCCGAACATCTCCTCGGGGATGAGCTCCTGCACCTTGTACGCGGCCTCGATCGCCTGCTCCTCGCGACCCGCCATCGACGCGGCGAAGGCGAGGAAATCGTAGTTGTGCGGATAATACCCCGCGGTGTAGACGCCCATGCTGGGGCGCTGGTCCTGGATCCACGTCTCGTCGGCGTGGACCGCGTGCTCGTTCGCCCGGATCGCGTCGGCGTAGCGTCCCACGCGGATGTAGATGTGCCCCGGCATGTGCACGAGATGGCCCGCGCCGGGCATCAGCGCCGCGAGGCGCTCGGCACACGGCACCGCGCGCTCGGGGTGCGCGGCCTCCACCGCATGGATGAAGAAGTGGCACGCGCCCGGATGGTCGGCCCGCCGCTCGAGCACGCTCTCGAGGCTCGCGAGCAGATCGGGCGTCTCGGGCCGGGGGCGGCCGTCCTTCGTCCAGTACTCCCACGGACTCAGGTTCATGACGGCCTCGGCGTGCAGCACCGGCGCCTCGACGTGATCCGGGAAGCGCCGGCGCAGCCCGCCCATGGCGCGCGCGTACGCGCTGTCGAGCGCCGCCCGGTCCGCCGGCGCGTCCGCGGCGTAGCGGACGGTGAGCGCCTCCACGAGCGCGCGCTCCTCGGGCGTCTCCACGTCGATCTCGGCGCGTGCGTGCCGGATCGCGTTCCAGGCGGCGACGGCCGCGGCCGAATCCATCGGGAGATTGATGTTCGGACCCCACGCGAGCGCCTCGCCCCACCAGCACATCGCGCAGCCCTCGTCGAGCCGCTGGGCCTCGCGGAAGGAGCGGATCGCCTCCTGGTGGTTGAACGCGTAGTAGAGGCGGAGTCCCTGGTCGAAGTAGGCCTGCACCCGTGCGTCCGCCACCGTCACCGGGAAGTGGTGGTCGCCGAGGTTGTCGTAGAGGGGCACGGTGTCGGCCGGTGCGGCGACCGGCGCGTGCTCGTGGGGCTGCGGGGCGGCCTGGATCAGCAGCGCCGCCACGAGGGTGATCGCGGTCATGTCGGTCCTCTCCTCGGCGGGCACCCGCGGGTGCCCGCCGTCGTTGGGCGTCGGAATGGCTCCGTCCGGCCATACCGGATCCCGAGCGCCCCGGGCTCAGCCCTCGGCGCCCCTACTCGGCCCGGAGCGCCGACACCGGCGAGACCCGTGCCGCGCGCGCGGCAGGCAGCGCGGAGGCTCCGAGCGCGACCGAGGCCAGCAGGAGGCACCCCGCGACCAGCGTGAGCGGGTCGACGGGGCGCACCCCGTACACGACCGAGGAGAGCACCCGGGTGCTGGCCGCGATCCCGACGAGCCCGAGCGCGAGACCCAGCACCGCCACCCGCGCGGCGCGCCGCAGCACGAGCCCCACGATGCCCGTCCGCCCCGCGCCGAGCGCCATCCGGATCCCCAGCTCGCGCACGCGTCGTGCCACGAAATAGGAGACCGTGCCGTAGACACCGGCGGCCGCGAGGGCGAGCGCGGCCGCCGCGAAGAGGCCGATCAGGCTGGTGTAGAACCGCCGCTGCGAGAGCGCGCCGGCGAGGCGCTCGTCCATGCCGACCACGGTGGAGGGGGGCTGCGTGGGATCGACGTCGAGCACCGCGCGGCGGACCGCGGCGATCAGCGTCTCCGGATCGCCGGCCGCGCGCACGGTCACGTACCCCGAGGTGCTCCACCCCCGCCGGTACGGGGTGTAGGTCTGCGCGATCGGAGGCTGCTCGGGGCCCCACTGCCGCACGTCCCCGACGACCCCCACCACGGTGAGCCAGTCGGGCGGGTCGTCGCCGAAGCTGAAGCGCTTGCCTATGGGATCCTCGCCGGGCCACACCTCGTCGACCATGGCCTGGTTCACGAGGACCCCGACGGCACCCGGCACGCTGTCCTCCGCCTCGAGCAGGCGCCCGCGCAGGAGCGGGATCCCCATCGCCTCGAAGTAGTCGCCGCGCACGCTCGTGACCTCCACGAGCGGTCCCTGGTTCTGGTTCGTGCGCGGCCCCCGGCCCTCGATGAGCGCGTTTCCGTTCGTGCCGCCGCCGAGGGGGAGGTTCGTCACGAAGCCGGCCGCCTGGACGCCGGCGACCGCCGCGGCGCGGAGCAGGACCTCGTCGAGGTAGCCCTCGCGCGCGTCCACGCTCTCGTAGCGCTCGCCGGCGGGGTTCACCGCCAGCGTGAGGACCCCCTCGGTCGCGAAGCCGTACTCCTGTCGCTCGAGGCCCAGATAGCTCCGCACGAGGAGCGCCGCCCCGTTCGCGAGCACCAGCCCGAGCGCCATCTGTCCCATCAGGAACACGTCGCGCAGCCGCTCCTTCCGCGGCACGAGCGTGCCGTGGCCGCCCTCGCGCACCCCCGCGGCCAGGTCGGTGCGGGACGCCGCCAGCGCGGGCACGGTCCCGAAGACGAGCGCCGTGGCCACCCCGATCAGGAGCGCGAGGGCGAGCGCCGCGCCGTCCACGCCGAGCGACTCCACGCGCGGCATCGAGGACGGCAGGATCCGGCGCACCGCCTCCACGCCCGCGACCGTCACGCCCATCCCGAGGATGCCGCCGGCGAGCGCGAGGAGGAGGCTCTCGGTGAAGAGGAGCCGCGCCACGGTCCAGCGCGAGGCGCCGAGGGCGGAGCGCACGGAGAGCTCCGACTCCCGCGCGGTCGCCCGGGCGAGCTGGAGCGCGGCGACGTT
>CAZOYA010000070.1:0-16552 GCA_964583815.1 uncultured Gemmatimonadaceae bacterium
CGGCATCAGCCCGGAGGAGATGATCGTCCCGGTGGCCACGCTCACGCCCCGGAGCTGAGGGAGCGGAGCGCAGGCATGTCCAGCGAGCGGACCGGCCGGCGTCCGCCCCCGACGGTGCGCCGGCTCCTCTCCTTCCTCCGGCCGCAGCGCGCGGTGCTCGCCGCGGCGATCGTGGCGACGGCGCTCTTCGCGCTGCTCGACGCGTCCGTCTACGTCCTGCTGATCCCGTTCGTCGAGACACTCTTCGTGCGCGGCGGGGCGGAGGCGGCGCCCGGGAGCGGGACAGCCATGGACCGGCTGCTGGACACGACCGTGTACCGCTGGGCCGACCCGCGGGGCGATCCGCTCGAGGCCGTGAGCCGGATCATCCTGATCATCCTCGCCGTCTTCGTGCTGAAGAACGTCGCGCTCTTCGCGCGCACCTACCTGGTCGCGCGGGCCGAGCAGGGGGTGAACCGGGATCTGCGCAACACGGTCTACGACCACCTGGTGCGTCTCGATCTCGCGTTCTTCGGCCGGGTGCGCACGGGGCAGATCGTGAGCCGGCTCACCACCGAGGTCGAGCAGGTCCGCACGCTCGTGACGGCCGAGCTCTCGAAGCTGCTCTCGTCGGTCTTCGAGTTCGCGGTCGCGCTCGTGGCCATGCTGCTGATCTCGTGGAAGCTCACGCTGGCCGCGTTCGTCGTCGTGCCGGGCACGATGATCGTGTGGGGCCCGCTCGTGAACGTGCTCCGCCGCCGCGACCGGCGGGTCCTGCACCTGGGCGGCGAGGTGAACGCGCACCTCCAGGAGACGCTCGCGGGGATCCGCCTCGTGAAGTCGGCGTCCGCCGAGGACCGGGAGCGGGCGCGGTTCCGCGGGCTCACCGGGGACCACTTCCGCCACTTCCTCCGGGCCGAGCTCGCGCGGGCGTGGGCGGCGCCGATGACGGAGATGCTCGCGGCCGCCGGCACGGCGGTGCTCCTCTGGTACGGGGCCCGCCTCGTCATGGGGGGCGAGCTCGCCGGGGCGGAGTTCGTCGGCTTCCTCGGGCTCTCGCTCAAGCTCTACTCGCCGGTGAAGAACGTCGCGAAGTTCCCGGCCACCGCGCAGCCGGGCCTCGTCGCGGCGGAGCGGGTCTTCGAGTTCCTCGATGCGCCCGTCGAGATCGGGGACCGGCCGGGCGCGCGCCCCCTGCGGGAGCTCCGCGAGGCGATCGAGTTCCACGACGTTTCGTTCGCCTATCGCGCGGGGGAGCTCGTGCTCCACGACGTGAGCTTTCGGGCACCGCGCGGAAGCGTGGTGGCGATCGTCGGGCCGAGCGGCGCGGGCAAGACCACGATCGTGGACCTCGTGGGCCGCTTCTTCGAGGTGAGCGCGGGACGGATCACGATCGACGGGACCGATATCCGGGACGTGCGCCTCGCGGACCTCCGGCGCCTCATGGGTATCGTCTCCCAGGAGACCGTGCTCTTCCACGACACCGTGCGCGCGAACATCGCCTACGCCGCGCCGGACGCGTCCGACGAGGCGATCGAGGCGGCCGCGCGGGCGGCCAACGCGCACGAGTTCATCCGCCACCTCCCGCTCGGCTACGACACCATCGTCGGCGAGCGGGGGACGCAGCTCTCCGGGGGGCAGCGCCAGCGTGTCGCGATCGCGCGCGCGCTGCTCAAGGACCCGCCGATCCTCGTGCTCGACGAGGCGACCAGCGCGCTCGACTCGGAGTCGGAGCGGCTCATCCAGTCCGCGATCGAGCGGCTCGTGGAGGGGCGGACGGTCTTCGTGATCGCGCACCGGCTCTCCACGGTGCGGCGCGCCGACCTCATCCTCGTCCTGGAGGACGGGCGGATCGTCGAGCGGGGCGACCACGCCACGCTCATGGCGCAGGACGGCGCCTACCGCCGGCTCCACGACCTCCAGTTCCGCGAGCCCGAGCCCGCCGGACGGTGAGCCGGGAGTCCCTCTCCCACCGCGCGGAGTTCGCCCTCTTCCGGTGCGCGCGCCGCGTCCTCCTCGCCCTTCCCGAGCCGGTCTCCGTGCTCCTGGGCTCCGGGCTCGGCACGGTGGCGGGGAGCGTCCTCCGGATCCGTCGGAGGGACGTCGACCGGCACCTCGCCTGGGCCTTCCCGGAGATGGCGCCCCGGGCGCGGGCGCGTCTCGCGCGCGCGAGCTACCGGCACCTCGGGCGGGAGGCCGTCACGTTCTTCCGCCTCCCGGCGTGGTCGCGCGAGCGGGTGGTGGAGCGGACGCAGGTCGAGGGTCTCGACGCGCTCCGCGAGGCGCTCGACCGGGCCGGGGGCGCCATCCTCCTCACCGGCCACCTGGGGAGCTGGGAGGTCGGGGGGGCCGCGCTCGCGGCTCGCGGGCTGCCCGTGGACGCGGTGGCGAAGGGCATGGCCAACCGGCGCTTCCAGGCGGAGCTGTTCCAGGCCCGGGAGCGGCTCGGCCTCCGCCTCGTCGAGCCGGCCGACGCCGCCCGCCGGCTCCCGCGCGCGCTGCGGAGCGGCCGGGTGGCCGCCTTCGTCGCGGACCAGAACGCGCACCGGGGCGGCGTGTTCGTGCCGTTCTTCGGCCGCCTGGCGTCCACGGCCCGCGGGGCGGCGCTGTTCGCGATCCGCACCGGCGTGCCCGCCTTCGTCGGGTTCGCGCTGCGCGAGCCGGGGCTCCGGCCGCGGTACCGGGTCGTGCTGGAGCCGCTCCCCTTCGCCCCGTCCGGGGACGCGGAGGAGGACGTGCGCACGTTCGCGGCCGCCTACAACGCGGCCGTGGAGCTGGCCGTGCGGGCCCGTCCGGAGCAGTATTTCTGGCCGCACAAGCGATGGAAGACCCGACCTCCCGCCGGGACGGAGCACGCGGCGGATGCGGGGGGCGCCGCGAACGAGCTTCCGGAGCCCAGGAACCGCTCCCCCGGCCCCCGGTTATAACCGGACGTCCAACGCGCCGACGCACCGGCGCGAACGAAGACCCCGGCGCCGTCGCCGCGGCGCGACACCCCGCTCGCCTTGATCTACGTCTGCATCCCCGCGCACGACGAGGCCGCCACGATCGGCGTCCTCATGTGGAAGATCCGGAAGGTCATGGGCGAGTTCGGCCGTGACTACCGGATCGTCGTGCACGACGACGCCTCGACGGACGACACGGCCGCGGTGCTGGAGCGGTACCGTCGGGCGCTCCCGCTCACGGTGCTGCGCTCCGACGAGCGGATCGGCTACGGGGCCTCGCTCGAGCGGCTGCTCCGCCACGTCGAGGAGGTCGCCCCGTATCCGAAGCGGGACGCGGCCGTCGTGCTCCAGGGCGACTTCACGGACAATCCCGAGGACCTCGTGGGGCTCGTGAAGGCGCTGGAGGGAGGCGCGGACATCGTCGCCGGGTGTCTCGAGCCCACCGTCGGCCTGCCGGACAACGTCCGCTGGACCCGCCGGCTCGGCGCCCTGATGCTGCGGCGGCTCGTGCGCGCCGCTCCGGTGGCGGACCCCTGGAACGGGCTTCGGGCCTACCGGGTGATCGTGCTGCGGAAGGCGATCCGCTCGCTGCGGGAGGGCGAGCGCCTGCTCGCGCTGGATGGATGGGCGGCCAACCTGGAGCTGCTGGTGCGGCTCGCGCCGCACGCGCGCCGGATCGCGGAAGCGCCCGCCGTGCCGCGGTACGAGCTGCGGGCGCGCCCCACGCGCTTCCGCGCCCGCCAGACCCTCCGCTCGCTCTGGCGCCTGCGGGGCATCACGTGGCCCCGCCCCGAACCGACGCAACAGGGACCCCGCTCGGAGGCCGCATGAGGATCCGCTTCGTCGAGCTCGCACCGGCCGCCCTCGTGGCCGCGGCGCTCCTGCTCGGACCGGCCGGTCTCTCCGGGCAGGACCCGGACGCGCCGCGTCTCCAGGGCCCCGTCGAGGAGAACCCCTTCGCGGCGCCAGCGCCCTTCGGACCCGGCGAGCACCTCGTCTACCGGGTGAAGGTCGGCGTCTTCAACGCGGGCGAGGGGCACATGACCGTCCACGCCATGGACACGGTGCGGGGCAACCCGGCGTACCGCGCCGTGATGGGGATCCAGGGGTCGCTGCTCGGCCTCGGCGTGGACGACGAGTACACGACCTGGTTCGACATGTACACGCTCCAGAGCTGGCGCTACATCCGGGACGTGCACCAGGTCAGCTACGAGAGCTACCGGCACTACGAGTTCTATCCGGAGCGGGGCACGTGGGAGCGGGAGGACAACGACGAGTCGGGGCCGCTGGGCTCCCTTCTCCCGCTCGACGACATCGCGTTCGTGTACTACATCCGCACGCTCCCGCTCGAGGTCGGCAAGACCTACACGCTGGACCGCTACTTCAAGGACGAGGGCAACCCGGTCGTCATCCGTGTCGTGCGCAAGGACCGCAAGGAGACGGAGGCCGGGACGTTCAACACGATCGTCGTGAAGCCGGTCATCCGGACCGACGGCCTCTTCGGCGAAGGCGGCGACGCCGAGCTCCACTTCACGGACGACGAGCGCAGGATCCTCGTCTACATGAAGTCGAACATCCCGAAGTTCCCGGGATCGCTCACGCTGCACCTGCGCTCCTACCAGGAAGGCCTTCCGCTGAACCCGCAATCCCGCCAGGCCGTGCTCGAAGCACGCCGGGAGCAGGGTCCGTCCGACGTGGGCAACCGCTGACATCCCCCCCGGAAACACCATCGTGAATCTGAACCGCCTGCGGCTGAAGGCCGTCTGGCTGCTCGTCGTGCCGTTCCTCTGGCTCTGCCGGCCGACGCTCGAGCTCGTGCTGATCGGCGCGTCCATCGCCGGGGCGGGGCTGCTCCTGCGTGCCTGGGCCGCCGGGACGATCCACAAGGAGGAGGATCTCACGACCTCCGGCCCCTACGCGTTCACGCGCAACCCGCTCTACCTGGGCTCGTTCCTGATCGGGATCGGCGTGACGGTCGCCGGGGGACACTGGATCTGGACCGCGCTCTTCGTGGCCTTCTTCAGCGTGGTGTACGCGCGCACGATGGCGAGCGAGGCGCGCCGCCTGACCGAGCTGTTCGGCGAGCGCTATCGCACCTACGCGCTCCACGTGCCGGCCTTCCTTCCGCGGCCCACCCCGTTCCGGCCCGGCCGGCCCGATCGCTCGGGCGGCTTCCGGCTCGGCCAGTACCGGAGGAACCGGGAGTGGGAGGCGCTGCTCGGGGGGCTCGCGGCGTTCGCCTTCCTCGCGCTGAAAGCGCTCGGGACGGGCTGACGGGCTGCTAGCGCGGCCCCACGTAGCGCTCCATCGCGAGCGCCACCTTCTCCAGCACCGCGTCCGGGGTCACGCGCCCCATCCCGTCGCGGTAGCGGTGGGTCAGGGGATAGTCCTCCCCCGGATACTCGGCGTAGCCGTCCACCACGAGATCCTCGTACGCCCGGTAGGGCCCGGTCCGCTTCGGGTTCGTGTACCCGAAGAGTCCGACGACCGGGCGGCCGAGAGCCCGCGCGACGTGGAGCGGACCCGTGTCGGGCGAGACGACCAGCGCGCTTCCGTCCAGGAGCCAGAGAAGGCGCCGCACGTCGTCGCCGAGCGCGTCGACCACCGGCACGCGGGCGCTCGTCCGGATGTGGTCCGCGGCTGCCCGCTCGAGCGGGGAGGGGCCGCCCACCAGCACCGGCTGCAGCCCGTGGTCGCGGTGGATCGCCTCGACGACCGGCACGTAGCGCTCCGGGTCCCAGTTCTTCTGCGGCTTGCTCGTCCCCACCACGATCGCGCACGCGGGCCGGCCCAGCTCCGCGAAGAAGCGCTCCTGCGGCTCCCGCTCGTCGGGCCGCGGCGCGAGGTTCCAGCGCACCGGGTGCTCGTCGAGCCCCAGGGCGTGCAGGAACTCGAAGTACTGGTCCTGCACGTGCTGCGGCGCGCGCGCGGGGATCCGGCGGTTCGTGAAGAGCCACTGGGCGTCGCGGGCGCGCGCGCGGTCGAAGCCGAGCTTCACGCGGGCCGGCAGCATGGCGGTGATCACGCCGGCCTTGAAGTAGACCTGGAGCCCGAGCGCGAGATCGAAACGGCGGCCGTGGACGGCGTCCCGGAGCTCCGCGTAGGCCCGCCACGCACCCGGACCGCTCCGCCGACGGAAGACCAGGAGCTCGTCGATCGCCGGGTGGCCCTCGACGAGCTTCGCCGGCACCGGCTGCACGATCCACGTGATGCGCGTCCCGGGCCAGTGGCGCTTCAGGGCGTTCGCCACCGGGAGCACGTGCACGGCGTCGCCGAGCGCGGAGAGCATCACGATGCAGATCTCGCCCGGCGGCGGGCCCGTCCAGACGTCAGCCATCGATTCCTCCGGGCACCGCCCCCTCCTCCGCGCCGGCGCGCAGGGCCGCGAGCTCACCGGCGGCCAGCGACCGGCCGTGCGCGCGTCCCAGCTTCGCGAGCGAGCGCTCGAGCCGCGCCAGCATCCGGGCCGCGCTCGCGGAACGCCCCGCCGGCAGGATCCGGCAGCGGTCGAGGTCCACGAGCCACGCCTCGGGCCCTACTTCCCCGCCGCGGAGGAGCACGTTGCCGGCGTTCAGGTCCGCGTGCTCGAGCCCCGCGGCGGCCGCGCAGCGGATGAGCCGGCCGGCCGCGTGGAGCGCGTCCTCGCGGGGGACGAGCCCGTCCGTCCCGGCGCCGCCGTGGCGCCCCGCCTCGAACAGGAGCGCCGCCAGGTCGACGGTCCCCGGCACCTCGGCGGTCACGAGGTCGGCGCGATAGAAGGGCCCCGCCTCGTAGACCGCGCCGGCCACCGGCCCGGGGACCGGCACCCCGCGCGCGCCCGCGGCGGCGAGCACGGACACCTCGGCGAAGGGGCGCGCGGGGCCGCCCGCGCGCGCGTAGCGGTCCTCGAGCAGGCGCGCCACGGCGCCGCCCCGCCGGTAGTGCCGCACGACCCACGCCTCGGACCGGGCGGAGCCCGGCCTCGCCTCGACGACGTGCACCCCGCCCCGCCCCCCGCCCAGGCGCCGCCGGGCCGACCGGGCCGCCCACCGCTCCAGCGTCCCGTGATCGAGGACCGCCCGCTCGAGCGCGTCGCGGGCATCCGCGCGCGCGAGCAGCTTCGCGCCGCCCACGTCGACCCGGACGAACCCCGGCGGGATCGTCACGAGCTCCGGCGGGCGCGCGGCGCCCGCTCCACGCGCTCGAGGACGTCCCGCACCTCGATGCGCTCCATCCGGCCGTGCCTCGGCTCGTAGCGTGAGGGATCCGGCGCCTCGTCCGGGTCCGTGTAGCGATCGATCACGAGGTCGTGGAAGCGCCGCCACGGGCCCACGCGCCACGGGTTCGTGTGCCCGAAGAGGCCGACGACCGGCACGTCCAGCGCGTGCGCCAGGTGGAGCGGCCCCGTGTCCGGCGAGATCACGAGGTCGCAGCCGTCGACGAGCCACATCATCCGCCGCACGTCGTCGCCGGTGCAGTCGAGCGGCTCCGTGCGCGCGCGCCCGGTGACGAGGGCCGCCGCGGCGCGCTCCGCCGGCGACGGGCCGCCCACGAGGAGCACCCGGTAGCCCAGGTCGCGCTCGAGCGCCTCGGCGAGCGGCACGTAGCGCTCCGCCGGCCAGTCCTTGGCCGCGTTCGCGCTCCCGAGCACGAGCGCCGCGCGGGGCCGCCCGTCGAACCCCTCGAAGAACGCCCGCTGCTCCTGCCGCTCCCGCGCCGAGAAGGTGACGTCCCACGCGACCTCCGCGTCCCGCGGCACGCCGAGCGCGACGCGGAAGTCCAGGAAGAGGTCCTGCGTGTGCTTCCAGGGACCGTCGGGGAGGAGGTGCGTGTGGGCCCGCCAGATCCCGTCGCGGCTGATCGTGCGGGGCAGCCCCACGCGGGGCCCCGCGCTCGCGAAGAGCGTCGGCCACAGGCTCTTCAGGTAGCGCTGCGCGTTCAGGGTCAGGTCCGCGCGCACGTCCCGGAGGGCGCTCCGGAGCTCCGCGAGCGCCCGCAGGCCGCCCCCGCGCCGTTGCACCACCACGCGGTCCACCGCCGGGTGGTGCGCCAGCACCCCGCTCGGGGCGGGCTCCGCCACCCACACCACGCGATGCTCCGGGTTCACGCGCTTCACGTCCCGCGCGAGCGGGAGGCCGTGGACGACGTCGCCGATCCCCGAGAGGAGCACGATGCACACGGTGCGCGGACGCCCGCCGTCCAGGAGGGGCGGCCCGCCGGGTTCGAGCACCCGGGGACGGGCCGGGAGGGCGGCGGCGAGGGGCACGGACGTCGGCGCGGACCGGGGCTTCGCTCAACGGGAGCCCGCGGGCTCCTCCCCGGCAACCTCCATCAGGTAGAGGCCGGGGCCCTCGAACGTGCGGCCCTTCACCTTCACCCGGAACACGTACTGCCCGGCCCGCGGGAAGACGACGTCCTCCATCGGCATGAGGATCTGGCTCCGGGCGGGCGGAGCGCCCGGGGCGGGAGCGCGCACCTCGGTCTCGCCCTCCACCGTGAGCGAGACCCCCCCGTCCTCTCCCTCGAGGTCCGCGCGGAACCGGAACCGTCCCTCGTCCTCGCGGTCCCACTCGAGCACGAGCACGAGCACGAGCCGCTCCTGGCTCGCCGGGAAGCCCGGCGCCGCGAGGTCGTGGTAGACCCCGTGGAGGTCGAGCTTCCCCTCGGGCGTCGCGTGCGCGTGATCGCAGATGGCGGAGAATCGCAGGTGCATGGAGGACCGGTCGCGTGCGGGTGCGTGGGCTCGCCGGGTGGTGCCCGGGTCGTGGCAATCTAGCCCCTCGCGGCGACGCGCGGATGCCCGTGCCGTCCGTGAACCGGGACTGGAGAAGGGATGCCGGGCCCTCGCGAGCCTGCGACCCCGATGCGATTTGGTCTCACCGGCTTGCACGGTTACGTTACTCGGCTGAGACCCGAACCGAGCAAGGCTCGGGTCCGGTGGACATGGAAGCACCGACGGAGGGAGAACTTGTCCAAAGAGAAGCTTCTGGATCGAGCGAGAGACGAGCTGTTCAGCCACATCAACCGTTGTGGCGTTCTCCAGGCGGCGGAGGAGGATCAGCGCCACTGGATGAAGGAGACGATCGAGTACCTCGGCGAGCGCTACCCCGACCTCACGGACGCCGACCTGAGCGAGCTCCACGAGATCGGAAACCGGTTCTGCCGTCCCGCCATCCAGCACGGGACGGGTCATTCGGCCCGGTCGATGGAGGACGCGGGCGTCGCCTGAAGCGTCGATCTCGCGTTCTCCCCGAGTCTGTCTCGACGGGGCGGGAAGCCACCTGCGCTTCCCGCCCCGTCTCGCGTTCGGCCCCGGGGCTGCTGGCGCCGCGGGGGTCTTGCCGATATACTCCGGCCCACTTTTCGCGCCGCTATCCCATGGAGGGGGCGCGGGCGCGTGGGATGGACGGGAAGACGGGGGTTCGGCTTTGGCGCAACCGTTGCCGCTCGAGAACGAGAAGCAGTTGCTGAAGCGGTATTACCTGGGCCACCAGATCGCGTCGCCCAACGGGGGTCATCTCGTGCCGCTCGGCATCCGGCCGTCCGACGGAGGAGCCGCGACGGCCATCTTCGAGTGCACGACCTCCTCGCTCCGCTACCAGCTCGCGATTCCCAAGGCGACCCGCACCGAGCGCAAGAAGGTCAAGGATGCGCTGCTGGCGGGGGAGGATCCGGATTGTCCGCGGCACGGGCCGGAGCGCCGCCTGGTGCGCGCCGGCCGTGAGCTCGTCTGCCCCGCCTGCGGGATCTCGTACGCGAAGATCTGAGCGCGGGCACGCGGTACCCCGCCCCGGTGCCGCGCCGACGCATCACCCCCGCCGGCGGAGCGCGCTCCGCGGGCGAAAAAACCGTGACCCGCCGGGAATCCTTGCCTCCGGCGCGATCGCGCGGCGCCACGTCGTCCGCGAGCGACGGAACGGCCGTTTCGAGGGTGGTTCGGTCCCGGCCCCGACATTAACTTGCCGCTCATCCTCCCGCTTGGACGTCGGCCGCCGGGTCGACAAGGAGCCCGTTCTCATGCCGGACCGTTTCCTCAGCTCCGAGGAATACGACGAACAGGCACACAAGCTCTACAACGACGGTGATTACGACGGAGCCCTCGAGATGCTGAAGGAGGGCCTCTCCCTCTATCCCAATGCCGTCGAGCTGTACATCGGCCTCGGGTACGCCCGACTCGCTCGCGAGGAGTACGCGTGGGCGCGCCAGGCCTTCGAGCGCGCCGTGATCCTGGACCCCGACCACGAGGATGCCCTCGTGGGGCTGGGCGAGACGCTCCTGCGCTTCGGCGAGCACGACCAGGCGCTCGAGCTCTTCGACCGCGTCGCGGCCGCGGGCTACGACGACGACATCGAGCTGATGCTCACGATCGGGCGGGCGCTGTACCGTGCGGCGCGCTACGCCGAGTGCCGGGACGTGTTCGCCCGCGCCGCGGCCGGCCGTCCGGACAACGCGGACGCGGCGGCCTCGCTCGGCTACGCGCTCCACCGGCTGGGCGACGACGTGGGCGCCGGCCGCCAGATCCGCCGTGCGCTGCGGCTCGACCCCGACCTGCACGAGGCCCGGGTCTACCTGGGGCATCTCCTGTACGACCGCGGCGACTGGGAGGCCGCCCTCCGCGAGCTCGAGCGGGTGCCCCCGCAGGAGCACTGGGATCCGCTCGCCGTGTGGCGGCTGCTGGAGCTCAAGCGGACCCTCTGGCACCTCGAGCGCGGCGACGCGCACCTGCTCCCCTGGGAGCAGCGGCTTCGCGAGCTCGAGGACCTCGACGACCCGGTGGACCGGCTCCTCGCGGAGATCGAGGCGCGGGTCTCGGGCGCGCCCGACGGGAGCACGTACGATCCCAGCCAGCTCGAGCTCTTCGAGAAGAGCGCGCAGGGCGCCACGCACGTGGTCCGCATGGGCGACGGGCGGCGGATCTCCGGCACCTGGTACGACATCGTCCGGCAGATGCGCGATCAGGCCGGCTTCACGCACGAGGCGCTCACCGCCTACATGCGACGCCTCGCCGAGCGCTGGCACGAGCAGTGCGGCCTCGAGATCCCGTGCACGGACCCCGAGGCCTTCATGAAGGCGGCGGTCGCCGCCGGCCTCGTGCGGCTCGAGGACGGGGAGGACGGGAGGTGAGCGTGCGCGGCGACGTGATCGATCGCTTCCACCGCCTGCTCGTGGAGGAGATCGCTCGGAAGAGGCCCGAGTACCTCTCGGGGCCGTTCACGGTCGCGGAGATCTACCAGAACCTCGTCCCCTACGGCACGCACCGGGACCGCCTCGGCGTCGACATCAACGGGGACTACGAGGACGCGCTCCTCCGGCTCCTCGCCGGGGAGGGCGGCTACCTGATCCTCGAGTCGGAGCACGCGCTGCGCGAGCTGCGCCGCGAGCTGAAGAGCTCGAACCCGAACACGGGCGTGTACCGGGAGTACGCGGCCGTCGACGTCCGGCTCGCCGCGGAGCACGTCCCCGAGGGAGCGCTCGCCGCGGTCGGCCGGGCCGAGGCGAACCTCGTCGAGGGCGCGCCCGAGCCCGCGCCCAACGGCCGGCACGCCCCGCTCGACGCTCCGGCGCCCGAGGAGCCGCCGCGCACGACGGTTCCTCCGGAGGAGGACCTCCCGGAGGCCTCCGGGGAGGAGTGGGAGCCCGCCGCCGCCTCGGACGAGCACGCCTGCCGGTGGTGCCGCGCGTCGCTGCCGGACCGCGAGGACCTCCGCTTCTGCCCGTACTGCGGGACCGACGTGCACGCGGTGCCCTGCGCCACGTGCGGCCAGGAGATCGAGCCGGACTGGCGGTTCTGCATCGCATGCGGGACCGAAGTGCACCGCTGACGCCTCCCCGGACGCACGATCGGCGGGGCGGCGCGCGGTCCGGGCGTCGGGCGATCCGCGCCGGGGCGCTCGCGCTCGGCGCGGCCGGGGTGCTGGTCGTCGCCGGCGCCTGCGACCGCTCACGCCCCGACCCGGCCCTCGTCCCCGACTCGCTCCTCCAGGCGGAGCTCGGGCTCGAGCCGACCGACCGCGTGCACCGGGTCACGATCTCCGGCGGGGCCTCGGAGCAGGTCGAGCCCGCGGAGACGGTGCTCGAGCCGGGCGGCTACGTGCAGTTCTCCACGGAGGACTGGTACGTGCACGAGGTGATCTTCGAGACGGACAGCCTCCCGCCCCAGGCCCGGACCTTCATGGCCCGCCTCGACCAGCTCGCCTCCCCTCCGCTCGTGTCCCGCGGGAGCCGGTTCGTGGTCTCCTTCGTCGACGCCCCGCCCGGCCGGTACCCCTTCCGCGTGGAGGGCAACGCCGCGCCCGCGCGCGGCGTGCTCGTCGTCCGCGTCCCCCCTTCGTCCTAGGAGACCCGTGCCCAGGATCGCGCTCGTCCCCGGAGACGGGATCGGAACGGAGGTGCTCCGCGAGGCGCGCCGCGTCCTCGAGGCCGCCGCGCCGGCGGACCTGGGGCTCGAGCTCTCCGACTGGAGCCATCTCGGCGCGGAGCGCTGGCTGCGGGAGGGGGTGAGCGTCACGGACGAGGAGTTCCGCGCGCTCGCGGAGGACCACGACGCGGTCCTGCTCGGCGCGCTCGGCGATCCGCGCGTGCCGGGCAACGAGCACGCGAAGGACATCCTCCTCGGGATGCGCTTCCGGCTCGACCTCTACGTGAACTTCCGGCCGTGCCGGCTCTTCGCCCCCTCGATGTCCCCGCTGCGGGACCCGCCGCCCGCGCTCCTCCTCGAGATCTTCCGCGAGAACACGGAGGGCGAGTACACCGGCCTCGGCGGGAGCTTCAAGACCGGAACGCCCGACGAGCTCGCGATCGAGGAGAACCTCGCGACGCGGAAGGGCGTGGAGCGCCTCGTGCGCGCGGCCTTCGAGCACGCCCGCCGGCACGGCCGCGGAAGGGTCACGCTCGTGGACAAGGCGAACGCGATGCGGTACGTGGGCGGGCTCTGGCGTCGGGTCTTCCACGAGGTCGGCGAGGAGTATCCCGAGATGGAGCGCGACGCGATGTACGTGGACGCGATGGCGATGGACCTCGTGCGGCGCCCCGGCCGCTACGAGGTGATCGTCGCGCCGAACCTCTTCGGGGACATCGTGAGCGACCTCGCCGCGGAGATCACGGGCGGGCTCGGGCTCGCCCCCTCGGCGAACCTCCACCCCGGGCGTCACGCGCTCTTCGAGCCCGTGCACGGCTCGGCCCCCGACATCGCCGGAACGGGAAGGGCGAACCCCCTCGGCGCGATCGGGTGCGTCGCCATGCTCCTCGACCACTTCGGCGCGACCGACGCCGCGGGACGCGTGCGGAGCGCCGTCGAGGCGTCGATCGCCGAGGGCCGCACGACGCCGGACCTGGGCGGACGGCTCACCACCTCCGAGGTGGGCGACTGGATCGCGGAGCGCATGTGAACCGCCCGTGGTCGCGGGGGTAGCTGACCCCCGACCAGCCATCGAGCGAAAACCGACTTCCCCCGCAGCAGAGGCTTCATGGCAACCCAAGGCCACCCTCGTGACGTCGTCGTCCTCTCCGGCAAGCGCACCGGCTTCGGGTCCTTCGGTGGGAGCCTGAAGGACTTCAGCGCCACCGACCTGGGCGTGCTGAGCAGCCAGGCCGCGATCGAGGCCGCCGGGATCGACCCCGACCGCATCGACCACACCTTCTTCGGCAACGCCCTCCAGACCTCGTCGGACGCGATCTACCTCGCCCGGCACGTGGCGCTCCGCGCGGGCGTGCCGCAGGAGAAGCCGGCGCTCACCGTGAACCGCCTGTGCGGCTCCGGCTTCGAGGCGATCGTGCAGGGCGCGCGCGACATCCTCCTCGGCGAGGCCGACGTGTGCCTGACCGGCGGGACGGAGTCCATGAGCCAGGCGCCCCACGTCGTGCGCGGCGCGCGCTGGGGCCAGCTCCGGCTGGGACCGCCGAACGAGTACTTCGAGGACCTCCTGTGGCAGGCGCTCCTCGACACGAACTGCGACCTCACGATGGCGCAGACGGCCGAGGAGCTCGCCGGACGCTACGGCGTCACGCGCGAGGAGGCGGACGAGGTCGCGTGGCGGAGCCAGCAGCGCGCCAAGGCCGCCTGGGACGAGGGCCGCTTCGAGGCCGAGATCGTCCCGGTCACGATCAGGACCCGCAAGGGCGAGACGACCTACGCGGCCGACGAGCACATGCGCCCCGAGACCACGAAGGAGGCGCTCGCGGGGCTCCGCCCCTACTTCCGCAAGGACGGCCTGGTCACGGCCGGCAACGCGAGCGGCATCGGCGACGGGGCGGCGAGCGCCGTCATCGCGAGCGCCGAGTGGGCCGAGGCCGAGGGGCTGAAGCCGATCGGGCGGATCGTCTCGTGGGGCTTCGTGGGCGTGGAGCCGAGCATCATGGGGATCGGGCCCGCCCCCGCGGCGCGCCTGGCGCTCGAGAAGGCCGGCCTCTCGCTCGCGGACATGGACCTCGTGGAGGTCAACGAGGCGTTCGCGCCCCAGTACAAGTCGGTCGAGAAGGAGCTCGGGCTCGATCCCGAGAAGACGAACGTGAACGGCGGCGCGATCGCGATCACGCACCCGCTCGCCGCGTCCGGCGCCCGCATCACGATCCACCTCCTGCACGAGCTGCGACGCCGCGGCGGCCGCTTCGGCCTCGGCTCCGCGTGCATCGGCGGCGGGCAGGGCGGGGCCGTCGTCGTCGAGGCGCTCTGAGCCGGCGAGCGGTCATCCATCGAATCCAACGAATCCATCGAATCCATCGAAACGAAGGAGCAGCACGTTGAGCATCCAGAAGGTCGGAGTCGTCGGGTGTGGGCTCATGGGGAGCGGGATCGCCGAGGTGGCGGCGACGGCGGGCCTCGACGTCGTCGTGCGCGAGGTGGATGCGACCTTCCTCGAGCAGGGGCGCGGCCGGATCCGGAAGTCGCTCGACCGCGCGGTCTCGCGCGAGAAGCTGTCGGCGGAGGACCGGGACGCCGCGCTCGGCCGGATGACGTTCACGACCGAGCTCGCCGACCTGGCGTCGTGCGACATCGTCATCGAGGCGATCGTCGAGGATCCGGAGGTCAAGAACACGCTCTTCCGGGAGCTGGACCGGATCTGCGGCGAGCGCACGATCCTGGCGTCGAACACGAGCTCGCTCCCGATCACGGACATGGCGGCGGCGACCGACCGCGCGGACCGCTTCGTCGGGCTGCACTTCTTCAATCCGGTCCCGGTCATGAAGCTCGTGGAGGTCGTGCGCACGATCGCCACGAGCGAGGAGACCTACGAGCGCGCCTTCGAGTTCGCGCGGAAGCTCGGCAAGGTGCCGATCGCCGCGAAGGACAACTCCGGCTTCGTGGTGAACCTCCTGCTCGTCCCCTACATGCTCGACGCGATCCGCCAGCTCGAGCGGGGCGTCGCGAGCATCGAGGACATCGACACCGGCATGGTGCTCGGGTGCGGATATCCCATGGGTCCGTTCACCCTCTGCGACTTCGTCGGGATCGACACGCTGTACAAGATCAGCGAGATCATGTTCGACGAGTACCGGGAGGAGCGGTACGCGCCGCCGCCGCTCCTGAAGCGGATCGTGGCGATGGGCCGCTACGGCCGGAAGAGCGGGCGCGGGTTCTACGACTGGTCCGGCGAGAAGCCGGTGGCGCTCCCGATCTGAGCGCCCGCTGCGGGCGGCTCCGGACGGGGCCGCCCGTTTGCGCGTGCGCTCGGAGATCCGCCATCTTGACGGAACGAGCACCGCACGACCACGAGGTTCCATGATCGTCCTGACGGGGGCGGATCCTCTGCTACGCAGGGCCGTGCGCCAGGTCGCCCGGCCCGCGGAGGAAGTCGTCTGGGAGCCGGCGCGCGCCGCGCAGGCCCTCCTGGACGGCTGGCCGCGCCTGCACGTGCACGGCGACGAGCGACCTCCGATGGTGACCCGGCCGGGCGTGCCGCTGGTCCCGGTGCCGCCCCGCATGCGCGACGCCTGGGAAGCGGAGCGGCGCCGGCAGGACGTGCCGCCGCTCCGCGTGGAGGATCTCGCGCTCCGGCTGCGGGTGGCGATGGCCGACGCCGCTCCCATCGCGACCTGGGTGGACCGCGCGCTCGGCGACCTCTCACGGGCCGCCGGCGCGCCGCTCCCCTTCGCCTTCGCCGCGTTCGCCCGGCACGTGCTCGAGTTCCCGCGAGGCTACACCGAGCTCGGGGACGTGGCCGCCGCGTTCGGAACGACCCGCGGGGCGCTGAAGTCGCGCTTCCGCCGTCGCGACCTCGAGTCCCCGTTCCTGTACCTGCGCTGGCTCCGCCTGCTCGCCGTCGCGGAGACGCTCTCGGACCGCTCGGTGACCGTCTCGACGGCGGCGGAGCGGCTCGGGTTCACGTCGGACAGCAACATGTGCCGCTCGGTGCGGAGCGTGGCGGGGATCACGCCGACGTATCTGCGGGACGCGCATGCACGGCACCGGATCCTGCTGGGGTTCGCGGGGCGGTACCTGCAGGCGGGGCAGAGGGCGGCGTGGAGGGATCTGGAGGATGTGTTCGCGGGGGGGAGGCGGGTGGCGTAGGCTCGGCTCCGCCCGTTCTCTTCCGGGCGGGGGCGCGGCTGCGTTGCCCCCGCTCCTGCTCGGCCGTTCGGCGGCGGCGTCGTCGTTTCTTCTCGTTTACTCGGCTTGCCTCACTCCGCCGCTACTCGCGGCGGAGCGTCGC
>CAZOYA010000071.1:0-2372 GCA_964583815.1 uncultured Gemmatimonadaceae bacterium
ACTTCGACTACTACCGCGACTATCACGCGTTCTGGAAGCTGTACGGCATGGACCTCCCCGACGAGGTCCTCCGCAAGATGTACTACGAGAACGCGCTCGAGCTCATGCCGTCGCTGCCGACGGCGGGCTTCCCGGGGTAGCGCGCCCTCGGGCAGGGGCCGGCACACGCCCCGCGCCCGGCCGGGCGGCGGCGGGGCGCCCCGGCCGGCGGCGGCGCGGCCCCGGCCGGGCGCCTACGGTGCCGCCGCCGGGTACGCCATCGTCGTCATGAGCCCGTTCTCCGCCTGGCGCGTGTCGATGCGCGTGTGCTGCACGACGATCGGGACGTCCGAGCGCACGAGCATCGCGTAGTCGGCGCCTCGCGGTACGGGCGCGGGGTCCGCCAGGTCGTTCAGCCGCTGATGGCGCGTACGGCGCGCGGGCACGCTCACCCGGTACGGGCCCACCGGCTCGCGATCGGAGAAGTACAGCAGGATCTCCACGGAGGCGTCCCGGTCCCCCGCGTTCAGGAAGCAGAGCGTCTCGTGGCTCGTCATGGCCGGCTCGGGCCCCGTGCTCCCCTCGGGGATGTAGCCCTCGGCCACCGCCCACGTCGTGCTGCCGATCGGTGTCGCCATGGTCACTCCGTTCGGAGGTTCGATGGCGACCCATCGATGCAAGCCCCGGACCCGCGTGCAGCCCGTGGTAGGGCCACCAGACTTCTACCACGGGCCGCTACACCACGCCCTGCTCGATCATCGCGTCCGCGACCTTCCGGAAGCCGGCGACGTTCGCGCCGAAGACGAGATCGCCCCTGCGTCCGAACTCCTCGGCCGTCCCGCTCACCGTGGCGTGGATGTCCGTCATGATCTCGTGCAGACGCTTGTCCACCTGCTCCATGGACCACTGCTGCATGGACGCGTTCTGCGCCATCTCGAGCTGGCTGGTCGCCACCCCTCCGGCGTTGGCCGCCTTGCCCGGCCCGTAGGCGATTCCCGACGCCACGAGCCGGTCCACCGCCTCGGTCGTCGAGGGCATGTTCGCCCCCTCGCACACGCACACGCACCCGTTCGCGAGCAGCGCCTCCGCGTCCCGCAGCGTGAGCTCGTTCTGGGTCGCCGAAGGGAACGCGGCATCGCAGGGTACGTGCCAGACCGCGTGTCCGCCCTTCGGGTATTCGGAGATCGGCGTGAAGCACGCGTCCGTCCGCTCCTCGACGTACGCCCGGAGGCCCTTCCGCTCGACCTCCTTCACGCGCTTGAGCACCTCGAGATCGATCCCGTCGGGGTGGTACACCATCCCCGTCGAGTCGCTCACGGTGACCGCGCGCGCGCCCATCTTCCCGAGCTGCTCGATCGTGTAGATCGCCACGTTGCCCGCCCCCGACACGGTGCACGTCTTCCCCTCGAGCGAGTCGCCGCGCGCGCGGAGCATCTCCTCGGCGAAGTAGACGGCGCCGTACCCCGTGGCCTCCTTGCGCCCGATCGAGCCTCCCCAGGAGAGCCCCTTGCCGGTCAGCACCCCGTCGAAGCGGCGCGTGAGCTTCTTGTAGATCCCGTACATGTAGCCCAGCTCGCGCGTGCCCACGCCGATGTCGCCCGCGGGCACGTCGATGGTCGGGCCGATGTGGCGGTGCAGCTCCGTCATGAACGCCTGACAGAACCGCATGATCTCCGTCTCCGAGCGCCCCTTCGGATCGAAGTTCGCGCCCCCCTTCGCGCCCCCGAGCGGCAGCCCGGTGAGCGCGTTCTTGAAGATCTGCTCGAAGCCCAGGAACTTGATGATTCCCGCGTTCACGCCCCGGTGGAAGCGCAGGCCGCCCTTGTACGGGCCGAGCGTCGAGCTGAACTGGACCCGGTAGCCCTTGTTCACCTGGATCGTGCCGTGGTCGTCCACCCAGGACACCCGGAAGAAGATCTGCCGCTCGGGCTCCACGATCCGCTCGATGATGCGGTGATCGCGGTAGCGGCGGTCCGACTCGAGGAGCGGCGCCAGGGATTCCAGCACCTCGCCGACCGCCTGATAGAACTCGTCCTGCGCGGGGCTGGTTCGCCGGAGGGCCTCGATGGTGTCGTAGATGTAGGACATGCGGAGGTCGAGAGTGGATCGCGAAACGGTGCTCCGGCCTCAGGCGGGTGCCCCGGGGAGGGGCGGGGACCGAGCAGGGCAAGCCCACCAAAGTCGAGGAGGTGGCGGTACGTTGCAACCCGTACCCACGGGGGCGAGCCGGATCCCCCGCAGGGTAACGTGCGCACGCGACGACCGGCACGGGCAGGCGGCCCTGCCGCAGCGGGCGTTCGGGGGCGGGCCGCACGGGTCCGGTGCCCGCCCCGGCGATCCGCCGGGTGCGGATCAGGCCGCTCCCGGCCTGACCGGCGCGATCAGGCGCCCTC
>CAZOYA010000071.1:2382-16441 GCA_964583815.1 uncultured Gemmatimonadaceae bacterium
CAGACCCGCCTCCTTCCAGGCCTTCAGCCCGCCGTCGAGATGGGCGGCGCTCCGGTAGCCCATCCGCTGGAGGAGATCGGCGGCCAGCGCGGAGCGACCGCCCGATGCGCAGTGCAGCACGATGCGGCGCTCGGGGTCGAACTCCGGACGGTGGTAGGGGCTGCTCGGATCGGCCCAGAACTCGAGCATCCCCCGCGGGGCGTGCACGGCACCGGGGATCGATCCGTGCTCGGCCCGCTCCTCGCTCTCCCTGAGATCGACGAGCACGGCGCCGCCCTCGACCTCCTCCCGGACCTGTTCGGGGGAGAGGTTCCGGATCCGCTCCCGGGCCTCCGCGACCATCTCCTGCGCGCTCTTCGCCATGACGTCCTCCGGATGTTCTTCGGGTTCCGGCTCATCATGGCGCCGGTCCGCGGGGCGGGACAAGCCGGCGGACCCGCCGGTGCGGGCGCGAGGGATGCGCACGGTCGGGCGGGGCGGCCCGCTCCGGCCGCCGCACCTTCCTCCGCAACCCGCCCGGCCCGGACGCTGTCCAACCTCCGACGCGTTTCCCCGGTCCCGGCAGGCCCTCCATGACGCGGCTCCTCATCGCGCTGATGCTCCTCGCGGGCTGCGCCCGCCCCCGCCCGGCCGCCCCGGCCCCCGCGGCCCGCGCCTACCTCGACGCGGCCATCGACAGCCTGCGCGCGGTGGCGCTCACCCGGGACTCGGTCGACTGGTCCTCCGTGCGCGCCGAGGCGATGCGCCGCGCGGCCGGGGCCCGCGCGCCGCATGAGACCTGGGAGGCCGTCCGCTTCCTCCTCAGGAGCCTCGGCGATCGGCACAGCTTCCTCCAGCTCCCGGATTCGCTCGCGGCCCTCGAGGCGGGGACGGGCTCCGACGCCTCGACCGCCCTGCCGGAACCGGCCCCCGCGGACCCGCCGAGCCCCTCCCCGTTCGGCACCCGCATGCAGCCGCTCTTCGAGACGATCCGCCTCGGGGAGGCACGGATCGCCCTCGTCTCCATGCCGCAGGGCCGCCGGGACGACGCCTTCGCGGCCTCCTTCCAGGACGGCGTCGCCTCCCTGGCGCGGGAGCGTCCCTGCGGATGGATCGTGGACCTGCGGGGGAACGGCGGAGGCGACATGTGGCCGATGCTCGCCGGTCTGGGGCCGCTCCTCGGCGAGGGCGAGACCGGCGGGTCGGTCGGCGCGGACGGTGCCCGCTCCGCGTGGATCTACCGGGGCGGCGCCGCGATCTACCGGGACTCCCGGGGCACGGAGCACCCGTACGCACGGGTGGGTCCCCCGCGGCCGACGCTCACGCCCGCGCCGCCCGTCGCGGTGCTGCACGACCGCGGGACCGCGAGCTCGGGGGAGGCCCTCGCGGTCGCCTTCCGCGGCCGCCCCGGCACCCGGAGCTTCGGCGAGCGGACCTGGGGCGCCTCGACCGCCACGCGCGGCGTTCGCCTCCCGGACGGCGCGAACATGGTCGTGGCCGTCGAGGTCTTCGTGGACCGTGCGGGGGTTCGCTACCCGGACGGCGTCGAGCCCGACGAGGCGCTGCCCGCCGCCGATGCGATGCCGCCGCTCGGGGAGGACCCGGCCGTGGCTCGCGCCGCGTCCTGGCTCGCGGGACGGCGCGCGTGCAGCGGGAATCTGCCGCCCGGCGGGGACGGGGCCGCCCTCACGCCTCCGGGCTCTCCGCCTCCATCTCGATCGTGAGCGCGGGGTGGAGACCCTGCAGCGACGTCAGGCTCTTACGCTGCCAGAGGGCATCCCTCCGGCCGCGTATGACCAGGGGGACGCCCGCCCGCCCCGCCGCCAGCACGAGCGTGCCGAGCGCGCGGATGCCCGAGCTGTTCATGAGCAGCACCTCCCGGACGTCGATCGTGTACGGCTCCCCCCCCGTGGCGAGCAGGGCCTCCCGGACGGGCTGGAAGGCCGTGCCGTAGGCGTCCGGAGAAGGGAGGCGCATGACACCCCGCAGGATCGCGGTATCCGTATTCGCGTCGCAGCTCACGGCCCAGTCATCCGACATTCCGTTCAACGTCCGACCTCCTCGATGTCCACGACGGCCTGCACGACCACGTTCCAGAGGCCGGGCGCCTTCGGCTCGAGACGCGCCGCGAGCCGCACGCCGTAGTCGCGCTGCAGGAGCAGCAGCCCGAGGCCGCTCGAGCCCGGCTCGCTGCGCTCTTCGATCCGGCGCCGGAACAGCTCGGCCATGTCCTCCGACGCCACGGCCTCCAGGGCGCTTCGGAGTCGCTCGACCCGATGCCCGTCCGCCGTGCTCCGGGTCTCGAGCACGATCGTCTCACCGTCGTGGCGCGCCGCGATCTGGAGGGGAGCGTCCTTGTCGGCCGTGAACTTGGCAGCGTTCTCGACGAGCTCGTTCATGACGGTCGACAGCAGCTCGGAGGCCGCGGGACGGGCCTCCGCCTCGAAATCGTACTGGAGGAAGCTTCCGAGCCAGTCCGCGATCAGGCCGCACCTCTTCCAGTGCGCGATGAGATCGAGCGCACGGACCGTCAGCTCCGTCGAGGTGATGGGAGGCGATGCGGCACCGGTCCAGGCGCCGATCGTGGTCACGGCCGGGCTCATCGGACCACCTCGAACTCGCCGGGCAACGAGCGCTCGTACAGGCACGCCGGCACGTCGATCTCGGGGATGATCACGCGACTGTCCATGGGATCCTCGGGGGATCGATAGAGCTCGTGCACCTTGTAGACGGGGAACTCCTTGATGCGTCGCGTGCGGACGCCGGCGGCGTGATAAAGGTGCTCCCAGATCGATTGCTTCGCACAGCACACGACGACGTGGGGCTCGTCGGCCGGGGCGTCGACCTGCACGAAATCACGGGAGAACGCACACCCGAGGATGAAGCGCCCGTACCCCCTCCCGCGGCAGTCGGGCCGCACGGAGATCTTGGTGATCTCGCGCTTGCGCGCCCCCCGGAAACGGGGCGCCCCTCCCGCGACACGGATGAGCGCGTCGACCTCCTCGTCCGTGACCCTGCCGAAACGCTCCACGTACGTATGGCGGAGATACAGGCCGGCACAGCATACGGGCTCTCCATCGAGCATGCCGAGAACGTAGGCGTGGGGCCAGGGCTCGACCTTGGCGTCGAGATCGTAGCGGTCGTCCGAGAACACGACTTCGTAGTCGCGGTTGTAGACCCCCGCGATGAGGTGCTGGGCGCGGAGGACCTGCGCACGCGTCCGCGCGATCTCCACCTGCAGCCGGACGGCGCTCATGCCGCGCCCTCGCGTCCGGCGCCGGCGATCGCCGCGGCGGCCGTCGAGGTTGCGGGGGCCTCCGACGCCCCGGTGGCGCGGACCAGGAGAAAGGCCACGTCGTCCTCGTAGGTGCCCCCCGTGAAGTCGTCGAGCCGGCCGAGCAGGGTGTCGCGGATGACCGGGAGCGAGGCCTCCGCGTTCGCCACGAGCAAGCGCTTGAGCGCTTCCTCGCCGAACATGCCCCGCCGCGGATCGCCATCCGGAGCGGCCTCGGTGATTCCGTCCGTGCCGATGAAGAGGAGGTCGCCCGGCGCGAGCTCGAACCCGTCCTCCCCCACGTCGTCGACGGAGAGATCCTCGAAGAACCCGAGGCCCATGGGAAAGTGGGTGAGCGACACCGTCTCCACCGTCCCGGTGGCCGCGCGCACGATGTAGATGTCGTCGTGGGCGCCGCTCACCCGGAACCGGTGGTCGGCGTCCCGCCGGATCGACACCATCGTCATGTGCCGGCTCTCGTCGAGCCTCCGCAGGTTCGAATGGAGGATCCGGTTGGCGAGCCAGTTGAGCTCGCGCGGAGAGATGTCGCTCCGCGACTGGAGAATCGAGCTGATCGTGCTCTGGGCCATGAGCATGACCAGCCCGGCCCCCAGTCCGTGCCCGGTCACGTCCCCGAGAAGCAGCCAGGATTCCTCGCCGAACGTGTACACGTCGAGGTAATCGCCTCCGACCGAGGCGGTGGGCCGCACGTGCGAGACGATCTCGAGGCCGCGGACGTTCGTGTCCTGCGGAATCATGCGCATCTGGATGCGGTGGGCCGCCTCCATCTCCGCCGAGATCCGGGCCTCGCGCTGCACGACCTGCTCCATGGCGACCGCGGGCGCCGTGATCGAGAGCGCGAAGACGATCAGGATCGCGATCGTGAACCCGAGCGCGGCGAACCGGGGCTGATCGCGCAGGAAGGCGAAATCCACGTTGTGTGCCGAGAAGAGCACGCTGCTCACCAGCAGGGCGCGGGACGAGATGGTCAGCGAGCCCCAGCCGCGCATCGCGCTTCGAACGGCGGTCACCAGCGCGGGCAGGCTGACCGCGACCGCCACCGGGAGCGCCACGAGCGTGAAATCCGCGCCCGACCACGAGAACACCGTCGCCACGGCCGACGCGCCGAGCAGGACGAGCACGTAGCGCTGCCACGGGAGCGGCGTCCCCGTCACGAGCGAGACGAGGTGGGCGAGCGCGAGGTTGACCGGGAACACGGTCGCGAAACCCAGGGTCACGGCGAGGTCGCTCTGGACGAACACCCCCTGCGCGACGAACGAGATGGCGGTGCTCGCCCATACGAAGACGAGCGCCCGGTAGAGCGGATCGCGGTCGCGGACCCAGAGCGCCGCCGACAGCGCGACGTTGATGACCAGCAGCCCGGAGTACAACGCCAGCAGGTTCTGGACGACGTCCGTCAAGGCTCGCCGTCCATCCGGAGGACTTCGTCGAGCGGCCTCCGCAGCGAGCGCGCGACGGGCGGACCGGCGCAGTGGAGACGGAAGAGCAGCACCTCCCCGTGACCCGGCCCAACGGAGAACAGACGGAGGTACCGCCGGCGCAGCCCACGCAGCGTCTCGCGCTCGTCTTCGGAGAAGAGGTCCCCGGCGCCGCGCTCGAGACGTGCGAACAGGTAGGGCAGCCCGGTCATGGGATGCAGGGCGATCCCGCGCATGGTCGCCTCCAGCCAGAGGCGCTGCACCGCGCGACCGCCCTCGAAGAAGCTCTCCCGGCCCGTGCCCGGCATCGTCACGAGCCCCACGGCCGAAGCCCCGGCCACGAGCTTCCGGGACAGATCCCCGAGCGCCCGGCCGCCGCCGGCGCGGCCCAGGAACTCCATCGTCCGCCACTGCTGCATCAGCGCGAGGCCGGCGCGCTCCGAAGGGGTGAGCTCCATGGTGGCCACGTCGAGACCGTGCGGATGCCGGCGAACCTCCTCGGGCGTCCACAGGTAGCCGTGCATGGCGTCGCCGTGGTACGAGGCGTTCAGGAAGGTGACCCGGTCGCAGTCGCCCATGAGCTCGCCGATCTCCTCGAGCTCCGCGCGGTCCGCCAGGAGCTGGAGGTGCCCCCCGCGGGTCGCGCACGCGCGGGCGAGGAGGTCGGGGACGCCTTCGGGCAACGTGTCCGCCCCGTCGCGTCGGCGGTTCGTGACACGGCGCGCCACGGCATCGACGAGCGGGTCCACCGCCCCGGTCTCCTCGGGCCGGAAGCGGATGCGGCAGACGAGGTGGGCGTCGTCCCGCTCCGGCCAGGTCTCCACCTCGACCGCGAGGCCCAGGCAACCCGCCGCGAGCGACACGTTCTCCGCGAGCGCGCCGAGCGCCAGGTAGGTCGCACCGTGCTCGAAGTCGAGGCTCGGCAGATCCCGCGCGGGATCGTGTCGGCACTCGAGCACGCCCTCGTCCGGGCGCCAGACCAGCCGCCACGGCTGCGCGTTGTGGGCGCTGGGTGCGAGCGTTCCCATCGCGGCGATCCAGCGGACGGCTTCCTCGCTCGTCTCGCCGCGCGTGGCCGGCCGCGCGGGGAGGCTCGGGGGGCGACGGGCCTCGGGCGCCACCCGGAAGGGCGGAGGAGGATCGACCGGCACGCCGTACATCCCCGTCCCGGACGCGACGATCGTCTCCGGATCCACGTAGAAGCGCCCCGACTCCGTCAGCTCGCCGAGGATGATCCGGCGCGCCGCGTCCGCGGTGATCGCCCCCCCGAGCGCGACCGATGACGCGAGCTGAGGCCAGCTGCTGATCGTCTGCTCGATCTCCGGGAGCGAAGCCGCCATGCGCGTGCTCATCCGCTCCGCATCCACGATCGCCAGGAAGAACGGCACCTTGTCCTTCGTGCGGAGCCCCTGCAGCTCCTCGGCGCGCGTCTCGCCGATGAGCCCGTGGAGCACCGGCCGCTCCGGCTCCAGGTCGAAGCGCTCGATGTCGAGGAGCCCGCGATCGCTGGTGTCCATGATCACGGGAATGCGATGCGCGCGGGCGCGCTCCCGCACGGCGATCTTCACGTACAGGTCGTCGCACTCCTCGACGAGCAGGTCGAGCGGGCGCCCGTC
The DNA here is from genome assembly GCA_964583815.1 of uncultured Gemmatimonadaceae bacterium. Classification (GTDB taxonomy): domain Bacteria; phylum Gemmatimonadota; class Gemmatimonadetes; order Longimicrobiales; family Gaopeijiaceae; genus JAWLHJ01. Next base: position 8,691 of record CAZOYA010000071.1, read on the forward strand.
CCCGAGAAGGAAGGCGTCCAGGTTGCCCGCCCCGACCCCCTCCCGGAAGATCTCCACGTCGAGGTACGGGTCGATCTCGTACAGCTCGCGCGCCGCCAGCACCGTCTTCTCCACCCCGAGCTCGTGCACCCCGCCCCGCAGGCGGTTCAGGTTGGAGAGGCTCAGCCGGTCGAAGTCCGCGAGGCGGAGGATGCCGCCGATGCCCTCGAGCGCGAGCGTGACCGCGGCCATGTTGCCGACCGACAGCCCGATGACCCCGACGACCGCCTCGCCAAGCCGTTGCTGCTCGTCCGCCGTGATCTTGTACCGGTTGCGGTCCGTCCGCAGCTCCCGGAACTCGTCCCGGGGAAGCACCCGGACGAGGCGCGCCGACCAGGGATAGAAGACCCACGTCCCGTAGCGCTCCAGGTCTCCGTCCGGGCCCAGGTGCGCCCGCAGGCGCGGCTCGAGCTCGGCGGCGGTCCATTTCCGCACCGGGTCCCGCGAGGAGAGCAGCTCGAGGAGCTGGTCGCGCAACGTGTCGTGGACGAAGCGCGCGGCACCCGAAGCCTTCAGGCGCTCGACCTCCGCGAGCCGGTCGGGATCGTGGGCAGCGAACAGCTCGGGCTGCCAGGCGTCGTCGGCAGTCGTGGACATGGCGGTCTTCGCACGAGGGGGGTCTGCGACGGAACGCGCCACCTTAGACGCCCCCGCCCCGGCCGGCAAGACGCGGCGCGGCGCTCCGGGCGCGCGGCCGGTCCCTCAGAGCTTCCGGATCAGCCAGATGCTCGGGATCCCGACGGTGAACCCCACCTTCTCGTACGCGCGACGCGCGGGGGCGTGGCCGGGGTCCCCGCCCGTGCCGACCGTGGCCGCGCGCATCCCCGCACGCCTCATGCGCGCGAGCGCCCACTCGTACATGGCCGTGCCGATCCCCCGGCCCGCGTGGACGGGGTCCACCGCGTTGAGCCCGATCTCCCCGACCCGAGTCGCGTGGTCCATGCGGAGCGCCAGGAAGCCCACGATCTCCCCGTCGAGCTCCGCGACGTGGACCTCCCACGTGTCCGCCGCGGCCAGGAGCGAGTCGAGGAGCGCACCCTGCGCGCGATCGTCGCCCGCCTGTGCGAGCTCGTAGAGCTCCGCGCCCAGCACCTTGCGGAAGGACGCGAAGACGGGAGCGAAGGCCGCTTCGCGGATCTCGTGGAGGCGAGCGGTGTCCGCCGGGCCGGCGGGACGAAGGACGAGACCCTCCGGGCCCGGCGCGCGTCCCTCCTCTCCGGCCGTCACGACGAGGCCTCCGTCCACGGGGGACGAAGCTCGAGCACCTGCTCGTGCACGGGACAGCCGGGCGCGTGCGCGCCGGGCAGGTACCCGGTGCTCACGAGGAACTCGCGCACGATCTCGCCGCCGGTGAACCGGAACGTCCGCTTGAAGAGCCGCCGCCACTCGTCGAGGGTGCGCGGATGGTGCGCATCGAGCCATCCGGCGAAGGAGCCGTGCGTGGCTCGCAGCTCGAGGATCCGGCGGGCGTTCTCGATCGCCGCGTCGACCTTCAGCCGGTTCCGCACGATGCCCGCGTCCGCGAGCAGGCGCGCGCGATCGTCCGCCCCGTAGGCGCCCACGATCTCCGGATCGAACCCGTCGTACGCGCGCCGGAAGGCCTCCCGCTTCTTGAGGATCGTGAGCCAGGACAGCCCCGCCTGGTTGATCTCCAGCATCAGCCGCTCGAAGAGCGCATGGTCGTCCCGTACGGGGAAGCCGTACTCGCGGTCGTGGTACGGGCCGTGGAACGGATGCCCGGGCGCGACGTCGCAGTAGCCGCTCATGAAGCCGGGACGACGGCCACGAGCTCGCGCACGGCCCGCCGGCCGATGCGTGCGTGCGCGGGCTCCCCGCTCTCGATCAGGACGGTCGCGAAGAACGTCGCCCACCCCGCGGCGCGCGCGCGCTCCTCCTCGGTCGCCCCGTAGGCCTCGAGGAAGGCCTCCCGGGCGCGGGGCTCGAAGAGCATCCAGCCGCACGCGAGATCGAGGGCCGCGTCCCCGGCGGTCAGGTCGCCCCAGTCGAGGATCCCCGCGAGCTCCCCCGCCCGGACGAGCACGTTCCGCGGGTGCAGGTCCCCGTGCACCCAGCGGCGGCCGGCGGGTTGCGCTGCCTCCAGCGCGGCCCGCCAGATCCCCTCGAGCGGCGCGAGATCCGGATCGCCGAGGCGCGCCTCCACCGTCTCCCGGCGCGCGGCGAGCGGCACACCCCGCCACGGATTCTCCGGGGCCTCGGGCGGCGCGGGTCGGTGCAGCGCCCGCAGCGCTTCCGCCAGCCGCGGGGCCTGGTCGGGCCGCAGTGCCTCACGGTCCGCGGTGACACCCGGGAGCCACGCGACCACGCTCCACGGCCACGGGAAGAGCGCCGAGGGCGTGCCCGAAGCCACGGGCCGGGGGACCGCCACCGGGAGGCGCTCCGCCAGCTCGGGCAGCCAACGCAGCTCGTTCCGGACGGACGGCACCGCCGCGGCGCGCCTCGGCAGCCGGACCGCCCTCGCGCGCCCGAGGCGCCAGGTCACGTTGTCCCATCCCTCCCCGAGGAGAGTCAACGGCTCGCCGGCGAGGCCAGGATGCTGCTCCGCCAGGAGCGCGCGGACGAGGCGCTCGTCGATGCGCACCTCGGCGGGCGGGACGCGCGGCGTCACGGCCGGGCGTCGGGGGGTCCGGGCACCCGCGACGGCGCCCGCTCGCGGTCCGGGTTCGCGGCGTAGGCCGCCGTGCCCCCGGGCGGGATGCTCAGGTACCGCCAGTCGGCGCCCCGGAGGCCTTTCGCCACGTACACGATCTGCCCCACGTGATAGCTGACGTGGGCGAGGGCGCGCAGCAGCGCCTCGTCGACCCGGAGTTCGACCCGGCGGATCGTGATCGTCCGGGAGAGGTCCTCGTCACGGAGGTCCCGCAGCGCGCCCTCGAGCACGGCCCAGCCGCGCTCCCACTTCTCCCGGAGCTCGGAGGCCGTGACCGCGCGCGGCTCGAACTCGGACTCCCGGTCCCGCCACGGCTTCTCGCCGTCCGCCTCGAGGAAATCCGTGAAGCGGGACTCGAGGTTCCCCGAGACGTGCCACACGAGGGTCGCGATCGAGAGGGCGTTCGCGTCCCCGCGGCCGAGCTCGTCGGCTCCGAGCTGCTCGAACGCCCCCTCCCCGAGCACCTGGTAGCGGCGGAACTCGGCGCCGATGCGGCTCACCATGCTGTCCATGCTGTCTCGATTTCGTTCGTCCGTGCCGCGCGCGGCCGGTCCGTCGGGCGCCGCGACGTGGGATACCCTTTCGGGCATTGCGGAAAAGTGCCGGCCGCGAGGACGGCGCGCCATCCACACCACCCGCATCGCACGCGCGAGTCGGCGTGGCGCGACCGCGCGTCGGACCGGGCCTTTCGAGCGTCGGCGGACGACGGTTGCGCGCGGCGCCTGCGGCCGAGCGTCCGCGGAATCGTTTGCCCGGCGCGCCGTCTGTATACCGGGCGCGACACTCGCGCTGGGCCCCCGAACGGCCCGGCTCCGGAGCAGGGAGCATACCCGCCGCCGTGAAAGCTCCCGGCGCACAACGCGATACGAGCGTCCACCCCCCCTTCGGGACCCGGGGACGCGCCTCAGCCGTCCGGTGGGGCCCCGGTACGGGCCTTGCCCTGACCCGGCATGGCGGATCGTCCCGGATGCCCGGAACGACCTGCCACGCAGGACTTCCCCCCACCACGAGAGTCGCATGCCCGGTGTCCGAGCCCTGACGAAGGACGACCTTCCCCGATTGGTCGAGCTGCACCGGAAGGGCTTCCCGGGCGATCGCTCCGCGGAGGACGTCGCGGGCTTCCTGACCGACGTGATGTTCGATCACCCCTGGATGGACCCGACGCTCCCGTCCCTCGGATACGAGGACGCCGAAGGGCGGCTCATCGGATGTCTCGGCGCCATGCCCCGCCCCATGGTCATGCGCGGCCGGCCGGTCCGGGCGGTCGTCTCGAACAACTTCATCGTCGATCCGGACCGTCAGCCCGGGATCGCCGCGTTCGCGCTCATGCGCGCGCTCCGGGGGGCCGGCGCCGATCTCGTCATGGGCGAGGCGAGCGCTGCGGCGCGCAACATCTGCGAGCGGCTCGGGTGGGCGACGGTCCGCGCGCGGTCGCATCGCTGGCTCCGCCCGCTCCGCCCGACGGCGCTCGGGATCGGGCTGCTCGAGGGGCGCCTGCTGCCGGCGAGCGCCGTCCGCTTCGTGGGCGCGGCGTGCCGCGTTCCGGACGCCCTCATCACGCGCGTGCCCGGCTCGCCGCTCCGCGTGTCCTCGCCGGACCGGCCCGACGAACCGATGGACGTGGACCGTCTGCTCGAGCTCATCGGCCGCGCGAGCCGCCCCTACCGCCTCCGGCCCTGCTACGATCGGGGCTCGCTGGCGTGGGTCCTGGAGGTTCTCGGCCGCACCCGGCGCGCGCAGGAACTCCGGGGCGGGCTGGTGCCGGACGACGAGGGCGGCACCGCCGGCTGGTATCTCTACTACTCGCGCCCCGGCGGCATCGGGCGCGTGCTCCAGCTCGGCGCCGAGCCGGGACAGGGCGCGCGCGTGCTCCGCCACCTGTTCCACGACGCGTGGCGGCACGAGAACAACGCCGTGACCGGCGTGAGCGACCCGGCGTGGAGCGACGACCTGGTGGCCGCCTCCTGCTTCTTCCGCGAGGGCGGCAGCTGGATGATCGCCTACGCATCCGATCCCGACATCCGCGCGACCTTGGCGAGCAGGGAGGCGTTCCTGAGTCGCCTCGAGACCGAGGCGTGGATCACCTTCGCCTTCTGAGCGGCCGGCCATGTGTGGACTCGCCGGCCTCCTGAACCTCCGCGATCCGCGGCCCCTCGACGAGGGACTGCTCCGGCGGATGACGTCCCTGCTCCGTCACCGTGGCCCGGACGAGTCCGGCCTGTACGTCGATCCCTGGATCGGGATGGCGCATGCCCGCCTGAGCATCGTGGGGCTCGAGCGGGGGACGCAGCCGATCTCGAACGAGGACGGGACCGTCTGGGTCGTCTTCAACGGGGAGATCTTCAACCACGTCGAGCTCCGCCGGGACCTCGAGCGCCGGGGCCATCGCTTCCGCACCGACACGGACACCGAGGTGATCGTCCACGCCTGGGAGGAGCACGGCGAGGCCTGCGTCCACCTCTTCAACGGCCAGTTCGCCTTCGCGCTCTGGGACTCGGCCGACCGCACGCTGCTCCTGGCCCGGGACCGGCTCGGGATCCGGCCGCTCTTCTACGCCCGCGCGGGCGACCGCCTCGTCTTCGGCTCCGAGATCAAGGCGCTGATGCTCGCCCCGGGCGTGCCGCGAAGCCTCGATCCCGCCGCCATCCTCGAGACGGCCACGCTCTGGACGACGCTCCCCGGCCGCACGGCGTTCGAGGGCGTGGAGCAGCTGCCGCCCGGTCACGTCCTGACCGTGCGCCACGGGCGCGTGGAGCGGCGGCGCTACTGGGCGCCCCCGAGCCCGCGGCCCGAGGAGATGTGGCGGGGTACGCTGGAGGAGGCGGACGAGGCCGTGGAGGCCGTGCTCGTCGACGCGGTCCGGCTCCGGCTGCGCTCCGACGTCGAAGTCGGCGCCTACCTGAGCGGCGGGCTCGATTCCTCGCTCGTGGCCTCGATCGTCGCGCGCCGCTTCGATGCGAGCCTGCGGACCTTCTCCGTCGCGTTCGAGGAGCCGCGCTACGACGAGTCCTCGCACCAGGGGGTGATGGCGCGGTATCTCGGCGTCCGCCACGACGAGGTGCGCATCCGCAACGTGGACGTCGGGTCGGCGTTGTCCGACGTCGTCTGGCACACGGAAGCCCCGCTGACGAGGACCGGCCCGGTGCCGCTCTTCCACCTCTCGCGGCTCGTGCGCGACCGTGGGCTGAAGGTCGTGCTGACCGGCGAGGGCGCGGACGAGATCTTCGGGGGCTACGAGATCTTCAAGGAGGACAAGATCCGCCGATTCTGGGGCCGGGCCCCGGAGTCCGCATGGCGCCCACGCCTCCTCGAGCGCCTGTACCCCTACATGTTCGGGGAATCGGAGCGCTCGGGCCGGATGCTGCGCGCCTTCTACGCCGGGTCGCTCGACGATCCGGACGATCCCCTCTTCTCGCACCGGGTCCGGTGGCGGAACGGCGCGCGGAACGCGGGCCTCCTGCATCCGGACGTGCGGGCGGAGCTGCTCGGGCGCGGGACCGACCCGGTGGGCGCGATCGCCGCCGGGCTCCCCCCGGACTTCACGCGTCGCAGCCCGCTCGCACGCGCGCAGGCGCTCGAGATGGAGACCTTCCTCGGTGGCTATCTCCTGTCGTCGCAGGGCGACCGGGTGGCGATGGCCCATTCCGTGGAGGGCCGCTTCCCCTTCCTCGACCATCGCCTGGTCGAGCTGTCGTTCCGGCTGCCGGACCGCTGGAAGCTGCGCGGGCTGGACGAGAAGCACCTGCTGAAGCGCATCGCGGGGAGACACCTGCCCGCCGGCGTGGCGCGCCGGCGCAAGCAGCCCTACCGCGCCCCGGTGCACGAGACCCTCGGACAGGCCGCGGGCGCCCCGGCGCTCCGGGACCTGCTGCACCCCGATCGCGTCGCCCGCGCGGGGATCTTCGACCCGGCCAAGGTCGACCGGCTCGCGCGGAGACTCGAGGAGCACGTCGCTCCGGGCGAGGGATCGTCGATGGCGATCATGCTCGTCCTCACCACGCAGCTCCTCCACGACCGGTTCGTGCTCGGCTTCCCGAGCGTCGTGGACGAACGGCCGCCTGACCGCGTCGTGCGCCGTGACGCCCTCGCCGGAGCGCTGATGGCCGGCGCGACCTGACCATGGATCCGATCCTCCCACACCCGGATATCGTGAACTCGACCCCACGTCCGGCGGGCCCGTCCCGCGACGCCCCGTCCGCACCCGCTCCGTCGTCCGCGAGCCGCGGCCGCGCCGGCCCGTCCCCGCGCGAGGCGCCCACGTCCCCCGCCCGCACCGGGTTCTCGGCCGCCTCGCTCGAGATGGATCCGGCCGAGGTCGTGGACCAGATCGCTCAGACGCTGCGCGCGCTCCTCCGCTCCGCGTTGAAGCGCCGGGGGCTCGTCATCGGGCTCTCGGGCGGGATCGACAGCAGCGTCACGGCGGCGCTCGCGGTCCGCGCGATCGGCCCGGAGCGGGTCTTCGGGCTCCTGATGCCCGAGCGGCACTCGTCCTCGGAGAGCCTCACGCTCGGCCGCCTGCTCGCCGAGTCCCTCGGCATCGGGCACGTCGTGGAGGACATCACGCGCCCGCTCGAAGGCCTCCGCTTCTACGAGCGCTACGACGAGGCCGTGGCGCGCGCGGTTCCCGGCTACGGGCCCGGCTGGAAGTCGAAGATCGTGCTCTCGCCGGCGACGGAGCGCACGGGGCTGTCGCTCTACTCGGTGATCGCCCGCTCGCCCGAGGGGGAGGAGGTGCGGACGCAGCTCCGGCTCCAGGCGTATCTCGAGATCGTGGCCGCCACGAACTTCAAGCAGCGCGTCCGGAAGGTGCTCGAGTACTACCACGCCGATCGGCTGAACTACGCGGTGGCCGGGACGCCGAACCGGCTGGAGTACGACCAGGGGTTCTTCGTGAAGGGCGGAGACGGGCTCGCGGACGTGAAGCCCATCGCGCACCTGTACAAGACGCAGGTCTACCGGCTCGCGGAGCGCCTCGGCCTGCCCGAGCCGATCCGGACCCAGGCGCCGAGCACCGACACCTACTCGCTGGCGCAGGGCCAGGACG
>CAZOYA010000072.1:0-16440 GCA_964583815.1 uncultured Gemmatimonadaceae bacterium
GCTACTACGCCGACCTGGTCCGCCGGCAGGTGCATGGGCTCCTCCCCGACCAGCCGGGGCAGGGCGCGCCCGAGCCGGCGGTCCGCCGGGACGCGTCCGCCGGAGGCTGATCTCGGCGGACGGGTGAGGGTACTCGCGACAGCCCGTCGCGGGACCGAGGCGAGTTCCTCCGACCACCCTGCGAAAACCTACTCCGCGGGCACGGGGAACGCTTCTTGCCTCCTCCGGGAGGGTGCCACCCGCGCGGGCCACGGCTCTCACGGAACGTCCGGCGATTCCTCGACCTCCTGTCCGCATCTTATCCGCGAATCACGGTGGCGCCGCGATCGCAGCCGCCCCGCAGGGGGCATGCTTCTTGCCCCCGCCGCAGGAGAGCAGGCGTGGCACCGGAACGCCCGCGCGCGGGTGTCCGGAGCGCCACGAGCTTCACCGACAAAGGGGTGGCGATTCCATGAAGATCACGGAAATCCGGCGCGACATCGACCGACTGGGGCCCTGGTTCCACGACCTCGAGCTCGACGGCGAGCGAACCGCGCCAGACCATCCGCTCGGGCCCTTCCATCACGAGCTCTGGGGCGCCATCCAGGGCGCCTTTCCCGCGGACATGTCCGGGAAGACGGTCCTCGACATCGGCTGCAACGCGGGCTTCTACTCGTTCAAGCTGGCCGAGCGGGGCGCCCGCGTGACGGGCGTCGATCACGACGCGCGCTATCTCGCGCAGGCCCGCTTCGCGGCCGAGGTCCTCGGCTTCGACCTCGAGTTCCGTCAGATGGACGTCTACGACCTCGATCGCCTCGGGGACACCTACGACTACGTCCTCTTCATGGGCGTCTTCTATCATCTGCGGCACCCGCTCTACGGCCTCGAGAAGGCGGTCGCCCGCGTGCGCGAGCGCTTCCTCTTCCAGACGCTCGTGCGGGGGAGCGCCGACCACCTCGACGTCGCGCCCGACTACCCCATGGGGGAGCGCGCCGTCTTCGAGCAGCCCGGCTTCCCCGCGATGTACTTCGTCGAGCACCGCTACGCGGGCGACCCGACGAACTGGTGGATCCCGAACGACGCGGCCGCGGCGGCGGTGCTCCGCTCCTGCGGCCTCCTCATCGAGCAGCGCCTCTACTCGGGCCTCTACGTGTGCCGGCCCGAGCAGGGCGCGGGGTCCCAACCGGACCGGAGCCACGTCATGGCGGAGCGCGGGGGCATGGCATGAGCTCCCGCGTGCTCGTGACCGGCGGCGCGGGCTTCGTCGGCAGCCACCTGGTCGACCGCCTCGTGGAGCGCGGCGCGTCGGTCCGGATCCTCGACAACCTCGACCCGCAGGTGCACCCGGACGGGCGGGCGCCGCGCTGGCTCTCGCCGGCCGCGGAGCTCCGGGTCGGCGACGTCCGCGACGCCGATACGCTGGCCTCCGCGCTGGATGGCGTGGACGTCGTCTACCACCTCGCGGCGGCCGTGGGCGTGGGCCAGTCGATGTATCGGATCGCCGACTACACGACGACGAACACGGCGGCCACCGCGACGCTGCTGCAGACGCTCGTGGACCGGCGCATCGAGCTCGAGCGCCTCGTGGTCGCGAGCTCCATGTCGATCTATGGGGAGGGTCTCTACCGGCGACCCGAAGGGACGCGCGTGGAGCGCGTCCGTCGGAGCTCGGAGCGACTCGCCTCGCGCGCGTGGGATCCCGTGGACGCGGACGGGACGACGCTCGAGCCGCTCCCCACGCCGGAGGACAAGCGCCTCGATCCGACCTCGGTCTACGCGCTCACGAAGGCGGACCAGGAGCGACTCGCGCTCATCATCGGCGAAGCGTACGGCATCCCGACCGTGGCGCTCCGGTTCTTCAACATCTACGGGCCCCGGCAGGCGCTCTCGAACCCGTACACGGGCGTCATGGCGATCTTCTCCTCGCGGCTCCTGAACGGGAAGGCGCCGCTCATCTTCGAGGACGGCCTGCAGCGCCGGGACTTCGTCTCGGTGCACGACGTCGTCCGGGCCCTCCTCCTCGCGGCCGAGCGGGACGAGGCCGTGGGCGGGGCCATCAACGTCGGATCGGGCCACGCGCTCACCGTCCTCGACGTGGCGGAGGCGCTCGCGCGCGTGCTGGGGCTCGACATCGCGCCCGAGATCACCGGCCGCTACCGGGTCGGCGACATCCGGCACTGCACGGCGGACATCGCCCTCGCACGGGAGCTGCTCCGCTACGAGCCCCGCGTCACGCTCGATCGCGGGCTCACCGAGCTGGTCGAGTGGCTGTCGTCGCAGGAGCGGCCGCGGGACGGCATCGAGGAGCACGCCGCGGAGCTCGCAGGTCATGGGCTGACCGTCTGATGGGCGCCCGGACGGGGGGCTACGACCTGATCACCGGCGGCGCCGGATTCATCGGATGCAACCTCGCGGACACGCTCCTCGCGGACGGCCGGAAGGTCGTCGTGGCGGATACGCTGGCGCGCGCGGGGTCGGAGCGGAACGCGGAGTGGCTGAGGCGTCGCCACGGGGACCGCGTCGAGATCCACGCGGCCGACGTGCGGGACGCGACCGCCATGCGCGAGCTCGTGTCGGGCGCGGACGCGGTCTACCACCTGGCCGCGCAGGTGGCGGTCACGACCTCGCTCGAGTGTCCGCGCGAGGACTTCGAGGTGAACCTGCTCGGCACGTTCAACGTGCTCGAGGCCGCGCGCGCCGCGAAGGAGCCGCCGGCCGTCCTCTACACCTCCACGAACAAGGTGTACGGGGCGCTCGACGACATCGAGCGCGAGCTCACCCCGGCGGGGTACCGCTTCCGCGGGCTCGACGGCGTCGACGAGCGGACACCGCTCGACTTCCACTCACCCTACGGGTGCTCGAAGGGCGCGGCCGACCAGTACGTGCGGGACTACGCGCGGATCTACGGCCTGCCGACGATCGTCTTCCGGATGAGCTGCATCTACGGCGAGCGGCAGAACGGGACGGAGGACCAGGGGTGGGTGGCCCACCTCGCGCGTAACGTGCTGAGCGGCCGGCCGGTCACGATCTACGGTGACGGGCAGCAGACCCGCGATCTGCTCTGGGTGGGCGACCTGGTGGACGCGATGCGGCGGGCGGTGCGCCGCGCCGACGAGCTCGCGGGGAGCGTGTTCAACATCGGCGGGGGCTCCTCGAACGTGCTCTCCGTGCGCGGAGCGGTCGACGCGCTCATGTCGCTCGCCGGAGCCGAGGTGCCCGTTCGCGTCGCGGACTGGCGGCCGGGCGACCAGCGCGTCTACGTGTCGTCGCTCGCGCGGGCCCGGCAGCGCCTCGGCTGGGAGCCGGCGGTGGGCACGGGGGACGGGCTCCGCCGCCTCGTCGGGTGGCTGCGGGAAGACCGGCCGCCCACGCCGTCGCGCGAGATCCCGTCGATGGCGCGGCCCGCCGCCCTCAGGTCCCGGAACGGCCGCCGGGTCGCCGCCGCCGGAGGCGCCGAATGAGCCTGGCGGCCGGAGCCGCCGCACCCTCCGCGGGAGAGACGGCGACCCGGCGGATGAGGGCGGCCGTGCTCGTGGCGCCGGGCCGCGTCGAGCTGACCGAGCGGCCGCGGCGCGCGCCGGCGGCCGGCGAGATCGAGGTCCGGCTCGAGGGATGCGGCGTGTGCGGCTCGAACCTGCCGGTGTGGGAGGGACGGCCGTGGTTCGAGTACCCGCTCCCGCCCGGACAGCCCGGGCACGAGGGGTGGGGCGTGGTGACCCGGGTGGGCGACGGCGTGAGCGGCTTCCGCCCGGGCACCCGGACGGCGTTCCTCTCCTCGGCCGCCTTCGCCGAGTACGACGTCGTCCCGGCCGGCCAGGCGCTCGCGCTTCCCCCCGAGCTGGACGGTCGCCCCTTCCCCGCCGAGCCGCTGGCGTGCGCCATGAACGTCCTGCGACGCTCGGGCATCGAGGAGGGAAGCCGCGTGGCCGTCCTCGGGATCGGCTTCCTGGGCGCGCTCCTCACGCAGCTCGCCGTGCGCGCGGGGGCCCGGGTGCTCGCGGTCTCGCGCCGGCCCACGGCGCTGGACGTCGCGCGGGAGATGGGCGCGGCCGAGACGCTCGCGTTCGAGGGCGACGACCTGGTCGGGCGTGCGCTCGAGCGGGCCGGCGGGCCGTGCGACGTCGTCGTGGAGGCGACCGGCGTGCAGGCGGGACTCGACCTCTCGGGCCCGCTCGTGCGCGAGCGCGGCCGGCTCGTGATCGCTGGCTACCACCAGGACGGGCCGCGCCTCGTCGACATGCAGCTCTGGAACTGGCGCGGCATCGACGTCGTGAACGCCCACGAGCGGGATCCGGACATGTACGTGCGGGGCATGCGGGACGCGGTGGAGGCGGTCCTCGGGGGCCGGCTCGACGTGGAGCCGCTCCTCACGCACCTCTTCCCGCTCGAGCGGCTCGGCGAGGCCCTCGAGGCCACGCGCACGCGGCCCGAGGGCTTCATGAAAGCGCTGGTGCTGGCTTGAGGGGCGGAGCCGCGACGTCCCCGGCGGGTGCGCCCCCGCACGCGGACGGTCCGGAGGCGGACGCGAAGCACGGGCGGCCGGAGCGGACCGGGCGGCCGCGCCTCGGCTTCCTCGGGCTGGGCTGGATCGGCCGTGCCCGGCTCCAGGCGGTCCGCGAGGCCGACGTGGCCGAGGTGGCGGCGCTCGCCGACCCCTCGGACGAGGCACGCGAGGCGGCGCAGGCGGTGGCGGGCGAGGCGCGCGCCGGACGGACGGTCGAGGACCTCCTCGAGGCGGAGCCCGACGGCATCGTGATCGCCACGCCGAGCGCGCTCCACGCGCGGGACGCGGCGCGCGCGCTCCGGGCCGGGGTCGCCGTGTTCTGCCAGAAGCCCGTCGGCCGCGATCTCGCCGAGTGCCGCTCCGTGGTCGAGGCGGCACGCGCCGCGGACAGGCTGCTCGGCGTCGACCTCTGCTACCGTCGGACCCGGGCGGCGGATGCGCTGCGCACGCTCGTGCGCCTCGGCGCGCTCGGGCGCGTCCATTCCGTCGATCTCACCTTCCACAACGCGTACGGCCCCGACAAGCCGTGGTTCTACCGGAGGAGCGAGTCCGGCGGCGGGTGCCTGCTCGACCTCGGCACGCACCTGGTCGACCTCGCGCTCTGGCTGCTCGACGAGACGCATGTCGAGGAGGTGCGCGGCCGGCTCCTGCGCGCAGGGGCGCCGCTCGCGGCGGACGGAGACGCGGAGGCGGTGGAGGACTACGCCACGGCCGAGCTCGGCCTCCCCTCCGGGGCGCACGCCCGTCTCGCGTGCTCCTGGGGCCTCGCGGCCGGGGTCGACGCGGTGATCTCCGTGCACCTCTGGGGCACGCGGGGCGGTGCGGCGCTGCGCAACGTCGACGGCTCCTACTACGACTTCGTGGCGGAGCGGTACGACGGCACCCGCCGCGAGCTCCTGGTCGAGCCGCCGGACGCCTGGGGCGGCCGGACGCTCGTCTCGTGGTGCCGCGTGCTCGCGGACGATCCGTCCTACGACCCGCGCGTGGAGTCCGTCCTGGAGGTGGCACGCGTGCTGGACGCGCTCTACGGGAGGCCCCGGCCGTGAGGATCCTCCTGACCACCGACGCCGTCGGCGGCGTCTGGGACTACGCGACCACCCTGCAGCGGCGCCTCGTCGAGCGCGGGGATCACGTGCTCCTCGCCGTGCTCGGCCGGCCGACGAGCGACCGGCTCGCGGCGCTCGCGCCGGGTGCCGACTGGGTGGCGCGTCCCTTCCCCCTCGAGTGGGACGAGGGAGGCGTGGAGGCGGTCGAGCGCGCGGCGCACTGGATCGCCGAGCTCGCCGACCGGATGCGCGCCGACGTCGTGCACCTGAACCAGCTCGCCTACGCGCACCGGCTGCGCCACCCCGTGCTCACCGCCGTCCACAGCGACGCCTGGTCGTGGTTCGTGGAGGTTCGCGGCCGCGCCCCGGACGGCGAGCCGCGGTGGCGTGCCTATCGCGACGCCGTCGTGCGTGGCCTCGAGGCATCGAGCCTCGTGGTGACGCCCTCGCGCTACCAGGCGCGTCTCGTCGAGCGGCAGTACGGGCGGCGCGTCGACCACGTGGTGCGGAACGGCGTGGACCGCGAGAGCTTCGCCCGCCGCCCCGCCCCGCCCGAGCCCGCTCCGGCGGGCCCGACGAGCTTCGTCACCATCGGGCGGGCGTGGGATCCCGCGAAGGGGCTCGCCGTGGTGGACGAGGCGCTGGACCTGGTCCGGGCGCCCTGGACGGGATACCACGCCGGCGATCTCGAGGGGCCCGAGGACCAGCGCATGGTGCCCCGCCGGCTCCGCGCGCTCGGGCGCCTGCCCCGGCACGGCATCCGGCAGCTCCTGGGCCGGAGCAGCGTCTACGTGGCGGCTTCGTACTACGAGCCGTTCGGGCTCGCGCCCCTCGAGGCCGCGATGTCCGGCTGCGCGCTCGTGCTCGCCGACATCGGCTCCTTCCGGGAGCTGTGGGACGGCGACGCGCTGTACTTCGACCGCGGGGACGCCGCCTCGCTCGCGCGCGCGCTCGACCGGCTGCACGCCGATCCGGCGCTGCACCACGACCTCCGGCTCCGGGCGATGCAGCGCGCGTGGAGCCGCTTCGACGACCGACAGATGGCGGCGCGCTACGCGAGGCTCTACGAGACGCTCCGCGGGGGCGTCCCCGAAGGCCGCGAGCGCGCCGCCGTCCGACGCTCGGCCCCCCCGCGCACGGCCCCGAGGATCTCCCCGTGAAGATCGCGTTCTTCCTGCACAGCGCCGTCTCGGACTGGAACAACGGCAACGCCCATTTCCTGCGCGGGCTCATGGACGCGCTCGTGCGCCGCGGGCACGACGTCACCTCGTGGGAGCCGCGCGGCGGGTGGTCGGCCCGGCACCTCCTCCGGGAAGCCGGTCCGGAGGCGGTGGTCCGCTTCGCGCGCGCCTATCCCGCGCTCGACGCGCGCAGCTACGACCCGGGACCGGACGACCTGCGGGACCGTCTCGAGGAAGCCGTGCGCGGCCGGGATCTCGCCGTCGTGCACGAGTGGAACGAGCCGGACGTGGTCGAGACGCTCGCGGCGATCCGCCGGGAGGGCGGCCCGCCCCTGCTCTTCCACGACACGCACCATCGCGCGGTGAGCGTGCCCGACCGCATCCGCGCGCTCCCGCTCGCGTCGTTCGAGGCCGTGCTGGCGTTCGGCCGCGCGCTCGCCCGGGTCTACGACCGCGACTTCGGCGTGCCCCGCGTGCGGGTCCTGCACGAGGCGGCCGACGTGCGGCGCTTCCGTCCGCTCCAGCGGGAGAAGGAGCACGACGTCAGCTGGATCGGCAACTGGGGCGACGAGGAGCGCACCGCCGAGCTCCGGGCGTACTGGCTCGACAGCGCGCGCGCGCTCCCCGGGCTCCGCTTCGTGGCGCACGGGGTGCGCTATCCGGAAGCGGCGCTCCGCGAGGTCGCCGAGGCCGGGGTCCGCTTCCGCGGCTGGGCGAGCTCGCTGGACGTGCCGGAGATCTTCGCGCGCGGGCGCGTGACGCTCCACGTCCCGCGCCGGATCTATCCGGTGTCGCTCCCGGGGATCCCCACGATCCGGGTGTTCGAGGCGCTCGCCTGCGGGATCCCGCTGGTGAGCGCGCCCTGGCCCGACGTCGAGGGCCTGTTCCGGAGCGGCGACTACCGGGCCGTCGGCTCTCCGGCGGAGGCGCGCGACGCGCTCGCCACCCTCGCGCGGGACGACGACGCCGCGGCCCGCCAGGCCGAGCGCGGCCTCGAGACGATCCTCGCCCGACACACCTGCGACCACCGCGCGGGGGAGCTCCTCGAGCTGGTGGCCGATCTCGGCCGCGCGGGGAGCGACGTCCGCCCGCACGAGGAGGAGGCGGCATGCGCCTGACGTTCTTCGGGTCCTCCCTGGTGTCGGCCTACTGGAACGGCGCCGCCACGTACTACCGCGGGCTCCTGCGGGCGCTCGCCGCGCGCGGCCACGAGATCGTCTTCTGCGAGCCGGACGCGTACGAACGGCAGCAGAACCGCGACCTGGAGCGGGACCCCGAGTGGGCGCGGGTGATCGTCTACCGCGCGGAGGAGGAGCGGGACGCGCTCGTGGACGACGCGCTCGGCTCGAGCGACTGGGTCGTGAAGTGCAGCGGCGTCGGCCTCTGGGACG
The DNA here is from genome assembly GCA_964583815.1 of uncultured Gemmatimonadaceae bacterium. Classification (GTDB taxonomy): domain Bacteria; phylum Gemmatimonadota; class Gemmatimonadetes; order Longimicrobiales; family Gaopeijiaceae; genus JAWLHJ01. The sequence goes on from CAZOYA010000072.1 coordinate 8,102, forward strand.
CGGAGCTCGAGGAACGGATCGCGACCGGCGGCGGCCGGGCGCGCACCGCCTTCTGGGACGTCGACGCGCCGGCCACGCTCGCCGCGATGCGCGCGGGGCCCTTCGAGCGCCTGCGCGCCCTGATCCCCCGCTTCGACCGGATCTTCACGTACGGGGGCGGGCCTCCCGTGGTCGAGGCGTACCGGGAGGTCGGCGCCCGCTCCTGCGCGCCGATCTACAACGGGCTGGACCCGGAGCTCCACCGGCCGGTCGAGCGGCCGGTCGCCCCGCGCTGGGACGTCCTCTTCATGGGCAACCGGCTTCCCGACCGCGACGAGCGGGTCGTCGAGTTCCTCATCCGACCGGCCGGGCGGCTGCCGCAGGCGCATTTCGCGCTGGGCGGCTCCGGCTGGGACGACGTGGAGCTCCCCGCCAACGTCGAGCGGCTGGGCCACGTCCCCGTCCAGCAGCACAACGAGGTGAACGCCGCGGCGCGCCTGGTCCTCAACGTCCACCGCGCCCCGATGATCGCGAACGGCTGGTCGCCGGCGACCCGGATGTTCGAGGCCGCGGGGGCCGAGGCCTGCCAGATCACGGACGCCTGGGAGGGCATCGAGGACTTCTTCGAGCCCGGCCACGAGGTCCTCGTGGCGCACGACGGCGACGACGTGGTGCGACTCGTGCAACGGGTGAGCGAGCAGGAGGCCCGACGCATCGGCCGGGCCGCCCGCAGCCGCGCGCTGCGCGACCATACCTACGAGCGCCGGGCCGACCTCGTGCACCGGATGCTCGGGACCGCGGGTGGACGAGCCACGCGCGGCCCCTCGACCCCTCTGGAGGTACTTCCATGAAGCTGACCGTCTTCGGCCTCTCCCTCTCCTCTTCCTGGGGCAACGGTCACGCGACGACGTACCGGGCGCTTCTCAAGGCTTTCGCGCGGCGCGGGCACGAGATCCACTTTCACGAGTGGGACGCGCCCTGGTACCGCGCGCAGCGGGATCTGCCGCATCCGTCGTTCTGTCGGCTGCGCCTGTGGCAGCGGTGGGAGGACGAGCGGGCGCGCTGCCTCGAGGAGGTGCGGGAGTCGGACGCGGTGCTGGTCGGCTCGTACGTGCACGAGGGTCCGCGCCTGATCGACGATCTCGCGGAGGTCGCGGGGGACCGCCTCGTCTTCTTCGACATCGACACGCCGGTCACGGTGGAGGCGCTCCGGAAGGACCGCTGCGCGTTCCTGCGGCGCGACCAGGTGCCCCTCTTCCGCACCTATCTCTCCTTCGCGGGAGGACCGCGGCTCGGGAGCGTGCTCGAGTCGGAGCTCGGCGCCCGCGAGGCGCGCGCCCTCTACTGCTGCGTCGACGACGAGCTCTACCGGCCGGTCCAGCCCGAGGCGCGCTTCGGCGCGGACCTCTCGTACATGGGGACCTACGCGCCGGACCGCCAGGAGGGCCTCGAGCGGCTCATGCTCCGGACGGCCCGGCTCCGCCCCTCGCGCAGCTTCCTGGTGGCCGGCCCGCAGTACCCGGACGTGCTTCGCTGGCCCGGGGCGGTACGGCACCGGGAGCACGTCGCGCCGCACGACCATCCGGCCTTCTACGCCAGCGCCTCGTGGCAGCTCAACCTCACCCGGGCCGACATGTGCCGGTGGGGCTGGTCGCCCTCCGTGCGGCTCTTCGAGGCCGCCGCGTGCGGCGCGGCGCTGATCTCCGACCGCTGGCCGGGTCTCGAGGAGTTCCTCGAGCCGGGCCGGGAGATCCTCCTCCCGGAGAGCGGCGAGGAGGTGGCGCACATCCTCGAGGACGTGCACCCGGACGATCGCCGCGCCATCGGTGACGCGGCCCGGCGACGGATCCTGGCGGCGCACACCGCGGACCACCGGGCGTCCGAGCTCGAGGAGATCCTGGCCCGCGCAGGGCTCGCGGCCCGCCGCCGCGCGGGCGCCGGCGGGGGTGGCGCCTGGCCCCGGGTCGCCGCGGCCGCGGAGTAGACCGGGGGCGCTCCGGGGGCACCCTTCTTGCGGCCGTTTCCTGGTTCGGCCGGCGCCGGGCCGGCAGGGACAGGACAACCCGGAGTGGAGTCATGGCCAAGCGCATCAGGAACCTGGAGAGCGACGACTACGAGTTCGCCCCCTTGCGGACCCGCGATCGGACGGGGCGACGTCCCGCGCGGAAGCGTCAGTCGGCGATGATCGACGATCTGCGCGACCTCGCGGCGGACCTCGAGATCGCCGGATATCAGCGGATGGAGATGGACGACCTCATCCGCGCCATCCGGGACCGCATGTGACGGATCCCCGCGCTCGCTGCCGGAACGGGCAGCGCTGAACCGCGAAGCGGCGCCGCCCCCCGAGCCGGCGCCGCTTTCTTTTCGTTCCCGAACCTCCCCGGGCTACCGCACGTTCGCCGTCGGGCCGGACACCGGCGCCGCGATCGCGCCGAGCGGCTCGTCGAGCCCCTCGTCCGACCCCACGCGGCGCGTCGAGATCGAGCGGACGTGCAGCTCCTCGATCCGCAGATGGGTCGAGGCGTCGTCCCGCCGCATCCTGGGGAAGACGATGTCGCCCTGCATCACCGCCGCCCGCGCGCAGGAGGGGCGCACGTGCGGGCGCTGGCCGTCCGGTCCCGGAACGATGCGGAGCTCCATGAGGAGCCCCCCACGCTGCAGGATGATCGGCATCTGGCCGGCATCGTACTCGGTGATCGCATGACCGCATCCGCAGTCGCACACGAGCTTCATCATGGAGCTACCCCCTGGATGGCCGGTCCTGGCGGAGACCGGCGGTTCGAGGAACGTCCACGCCGGCCGACCGGCGGCCGGCGCAGGCCCTGGCGCGGAGCGCCGGAGCCGTCATCGTCACCGCCCGCGCGGCGCGTCGCGCACCGCCGGATCCATGTCGCCGCCGAATCGCTTCTGGAGCGCGAGGAGCTGGCCCTCGATGCGCCGCAGATCCTCGTCCGTCAGGGTGGTCCACTGCTCCCGGACGCGGTCGCGCACCTCACGCCACTGGCCCCGCATGGAGATCTCGTCCATTCGCCCTCCCGGCTGTGCTCCTCGCGACATCTCGGCTCGGCGCGGGCGTCCCTGCCCGCGGCGGCAGGAGGCGGGAAATGCACGATGCATGCCGCGCCTGACGCGTCCGGGCAGCACGTGCCGCGCGGCGTGTGCGGCCGGCGGGGCTGGCGAGTGGACGAGACAGTGAGGGGAGAGCGATGTCGCGCCGGCGATACACCCCCGGCGGGAGAGCCCCCGCTACGCGGACTCTGCGGCTCCGGCGCGTGCGAGCGGCAGCCGGAAGGTGAAGCGCGACCCGCGGCCGGGCTCGCTCTTCACGCTGACCTCGCCCCCCATCATCCGGGCGAGCCGCTGGCTGAGGGCGAGGCCCAGACCGGCCCCGCCGTGTGTCCGTGTGAGCCCGCTGTCGACCTGGACGAAGGGATCGAAGATCATCTCCTGGCGGCTCGGCTCGATGCCGATGCCGGTGTCGTCCACGATGAAATCGACCCACCCGGGCCCGCCCGGATCGTCGGCGGGGTCGTACGCGAGGCTCACCCGGACGTCCCCGCCGCTCGGCGTGAACTTCACCGCGTTGGACAGGAGGTTCACGAGGACCTGCTGAGCGCGCCGGGGATCCCCGTGATAATGGATGTCGTTCCCGTCCTCCTCCGGCAGCGACACGCGCAGCCCCTTCTCCGCCGCGTCGGTCGCGATCCGGTTGAAGGCCGCGCGGATCGTGTCGGCGGGGTTCGCCTCACGGCTCGCGAGCTGCAGCTCGCCCGACTCGGCGCTCGCGAGGTCGAGCACCTCGTCCACGAGGCGCAGGAGGTGCCGACTGCTCCGGCTCAGGCGCTCGAGCTGGGCTCGTTGCTCCTCGTTCAGCGGACCCGAGATCTGGAGGCGCAGGAGGTCGGCGTACCCCACGATCGCGTTGATCGGCGTGCGGATCTCGTGGCTCATCGTGGCCAGGAAGTCCGACTTCACGAGGCTCGCCCGCTCCGCCGCCGCCCGCGCCTCGTCCGCCGCGAGCATGGCCTCCACGATCCGCTGGTTGGACGCCTCGAGTCGCACGGCCAGGTCTCGCGCGGCCGCGTACTGGTTCCGGAGCTCCGCGTGCGCCCGTTCCACCTCGCTGGCCATGTGGTTGAAGGCATCCGCGAGGTCGCCGAGCTCGTCGTTGGACTCGCGCTCGGCGCGTCGGGTGTAGTCCCCCTCCGCGATGTCCGTCGCCGCCGTGGAAAGGGCGCGCAGGGGCCGGGTGATGCGGCGGCTCACGAGCCACGCGGCCACCGCGCCGGCGACCACGAGGAGCGCGGTGCCCAGCGCCATGTTACGAAGGAAGGACGCCGGGCGGGTCAGGATGGCCGCCTCGTGCGACTCCGCCACCACCGCGATCGGCTCCTCTCCGATCGGGCTCGCCCGCGCCAGGAACGTCTCCCCGGCCTCGTCGTCGAAGCGGGCGATCCGCTCGAAGGCCCGCACCCCGCCCGGCACCCGCCGCACCTCGCCGTCGAGCGAGACCCACGGGCCACCGTCGACGTTGCTCAGATAGATGCGGACGGCGGAGCCCACGAGCGCATTGATCTGCTCCGCCGCGGCGTTCCGGAAGCCCCCCATGCGCGCCAGGGTCCCGCGCCGGCGGCCCAACGAGTCCCGGACCGGGACCGTCACCCATAGATAAGGATCCGCGTCGAGCAACCAGATGGGTCCGAAGGACGCGCTCTCCGTGCGTGCCCGGCTCCGGGCGGTCGCGCGACGGGCTTCGTCCCATCCGCTCGGGAACGCGCCCACCGAGGTGATCACCGCGCCGGCCGTGTCCCACAGCTCGACCGGGAAATCGTCGCTCGACAGGTCCTCGAGCACCTCGACGAGGTCCGGGCTCGGCTCCCGGGCATCGATCGCCCGCAGCACGACGGCGCGCTCCGCGACCTCCGTCTGCTGGTCGACGGCGCGCTGTGTGGAGCGGGCCAGGACGGAGGAGAGCTGGGTGCTCACGCGGTCGAGGCGCTCGGCGCCGGCGACCATGGCGTACCGCCGCACTTCCCGATAGGCGAGGAAGGAGCCGGCACCGACCAGCACGAGAAGCAGCGTGATGATCAGGACCGGAAGCAGGTACTGCAGGGAGACCCTGCGCTGCCCCGTCACCGGGACCTACTGGATGACATCTGAACCACGGCACCCCAACGGGACGTCCCTCGAATATCCGGCGCGCGTGACCGCGGTGCCGGACCCCATCCACCTTGTGGACGCGGCCGCGGACACGCAATGGTGCGGCGGGTCGCTTCGGGGAGCACGAGTCCTCCGGCGCGCGTGCGAAAAAACATCCGGAGGTCCCGGTGCAGGTCTCGTGCCGCGCGAACCGGAACGTCGCACGGCCCATTTCGAGCGGCGTCTCCCGCCCGCCCGCCGGCGGGGCGCCCTTCGACCGTCGCAGCCACGCGTCATCGTCGCCCGCCCCGTCGTCACGGCCGGTGAAAAACCTGCGCATACAGGCCTTTCGTGCGGGAGCATCGAGGCTCCGACCGGGGCACGATCATTGCCCTTTCCACGTGCGGGACCAAGCGAAGCGAGTCAGGTAGGGACCATTCACCCCCACCAGGAAGGCGATCGTGCTCTGGACCATCTTCATCATCCTGCTGATCCTGTGGCTGCTCGGGATGGTGTCGTCCTACACCATGGGCGGCTTCATCCACATCCTTCTGGTGCTCGCGATCGTGGTCGTGCTCATCCGCGTCATCCAGGGGCGAAATCCGGTCTGAGGCGCTCACCCGGGACCCGTCGTCGCGGTCCGCCCCCCGATGTGTCCCGGCACGATCCACGACCGGCGAACGGAGTCATGCCCCGGATCGAGCGCATCCTCGAGACCGCGCTCTACGTCGCCGATCCGGACCGGGCCGCGGCCTTCTACGAGCGCGTCCTCGGCCTCCGGCGCATCTCGGACGGCGACACGCTCGTCGCGCTCGATGCGGGCGGAGGCTCGGTGTTGCTCCTCTTCCGTAGGGGCACCACGCGCGAGGCGAGCAGGTTCCCGGGTGGCGTGATCCCGGGACACGAGGGCGGCGGGCCCCTGCATTTCGCCTTCGCGGTCCGCTCGGAGGACCTCGACGACTGGCGCGGGCGCCTCGGCGCGTCGGGCGTGGCGATCGAGAGCGAGGTGCGCTGGCCCCGGGGCGGAACGAGCCTCTACATCCGCGACCCGGACGGGCACTCGGTGGAGCTCGCGGCCCCGGGGCTCTGGTCGACCTACTGACGGTCCGATTCGCCTCCGACCCACTCGGAGGAGGAGTCCCCCTCCGCGGTCTCCCGGCGCAGGAGCTTGTTGAAGTTGCTCCGGCCTCCATCGGAAAGCGACTCCTGGTGCAGGAACACGAGGTCGCTGTCGTCGAAGGACTCGAACCAGTCGTCCCACGAGACCTCCTCGAGGCTCCCTTCCCCCGAATAGCCCGGGAAATCGACGCGGATCAGCCCGCCTCCATCGCCTTCGCCGGTGCCCTTCACGCGCGCGGGCTTCCCGTTCCTCTCCTCCACCCACCGGCGGATCCGGTCGTGATCCGTCGTGAGATATCGCTCGCCTGCCATGGCTCACCTCCCTGCGTCTGCACGTCACCTGGGGATGGGGGCTCCTGGTGCAATCGCCTTGCCAGCGGACGCGCCGCTTGCCAGCCGGCTCCCACGGTGTTCGGTTTTTCCTCGGGCTCGTCCGGACAACCGGACGACCGGTGTCGCAGAATCGAGACGATCCTGTGGTGTCGGCGGGGCTGTTGTCGCGCCGACGCGTCGTCTGGAGGCGCCCTCGGCCCGATGTCCCGAACGCGCTCATCGCCTTGCGACACGGTCACTTCGGCCGAAAGAGCCATCGCCGCGCGACGTTCGCGGCACCGATCGTGAAAGGAAGCACCGCCGACAAGGCTGGCGTCCACGCATCAACCCCGGGGGAGGGAAGCATGCGGAGGAGCTATTCCATGATCGAGATCGGTGGCCCCGAGGGCCGCCGTTTGCGAAAGATGCGTCGTGCCCGGCGGGCGAGGATCGTGCTCTGGGGCGTGCTCCTGCCGCTCCTGGCGGGCGCGACGTTGGCGTGGGACACGGACGACGCGCCCCAGGCGCGGCCGCATCCCGGAAGGGCGCTGGAGGAGGTGCTCTCCTCGCTCGAGGGCCGGGTGGGCGCGCTCGAGGGGGACGTGGAGGGCCTCGAGGGCTTCCACGCGGAGGAGGTCGCTCCCGTCGTGCACGCGCTGTTGCGCCTGAGCGACGACACGGCGCACGTGCGGCGAATCGCGCGCGCCATCGTGCGCGAGGGCCGCCGTACGGGCATCCCGCGGCAACTACTCGTCGCCGTGATCGCCGTGGAGAATCCGTGGCTCGACCTGGGCGCGCGGAGCCCCATGGGCGCGGTGGGCCTCATGCAGGTGATGCCTTTCCATGCCGGCGCGTGGGGCTGCGGCGGCGCCGACCTCACCGACATCGACGTCAACATCTGCCACGGCACGCGGATCCTCCGGCAGGCGCTGCGCCGCACCCAGGGAGACCTGGACCGGGCGCTGCTCGCCTACAACGGGTGCGTGCGGGGCGTGAACACGCCGGACTGTCACCTGTATCCCAGCTGGGTGTTCCGCTACACCGGGTCGGACTGGCGACACACGTGGGATCCCACGCCGTGGATGGACCTCGAGCGGACGGCCGCCGCAGCGGACGAGTGAGGGTGGCCCCGCTCAGGCGGGGATCGTCGGACCCTCGAGCGGCAGGCGGAGGGTGAAGGTCGTGCCCTCGCCGAGCTTGCTCCGGACCTCGATGCTCCCCTCGAGGATCTCCGTGAAGCGGCGGCAGATCGTGAGGCCGAGGCCCGAGCCCTTCGAGATCCGGATCGAGCCGCCTCCCACCTGCCAGAACGGCTCGAAGAGGCGGTCGAAATCCTCCTCGGCGATGCCGATGCCCGTGTCGGTCACCGCGAAGACCGCGGAGCCGCAGTCGCACGCGAGCGACAACCGGACCTCTCCCTGCTCGGTGAACTTCACCGCGTTGCCGATGAGGTTCAGGAGCACCTGGCGGAGCTTGCGCGGGTCGGTCCGCACGTAGGCCGGAGCGCCCTCCGCCTCCACCACGAAGCGGAGGCCGCCGTCGGACGCGAGCGGCTCGGCCACCGCCTGGATCTCGCTCAGGAGGTCCGCGGTCTCCACGTCCTCGAGCACGACCTCCTCGCGGCCGGCCTCGAGGCGCGAGTAGGTGAGGACCTCCTCGATGAGCTGCAGGAGGTGCCGCGCCGCCACGCGGATCCGGCGCACGTGCCGTGAGGCCCCGGGCCCGATCGTCTCGGGCACGCCCGCGCCCAGCAGATCGGTGTATCCGATCACCGCGTTCAGCGGCGTGCG
>CAZOYA010000073.1:0-16147 GCA_964583815.1 uncultured Gemmatimonadaceae bacterium
GATCGACGTCCACGCCCACGAGCCGAACACCATCTACGTCGTGCCGATCAAGAGCGACTCCGAGCACTACCCGCCCGACGGGAAGCTGCGCGTCTACCGCAGCCGCTCGGGCGGCCACGAGTGGGAGCCGCTCACGCGCGGACTGCCGCAGCAGGACTGCTACGTGAACGTCCTCCGGGACGCGATGTCCGTGGACACGCTCGATCCGTGCGGGATCTACTTCGGGACGACCGGAGGGCAGGTGTACGGCTCGGCCGACGGGGGAGACACCTGGACCGCGATCGTGCGGGACCTCCCGCCGGTGCTCTCGGTGGAGGCGCAGGTGCTGCCATGAGCGTGACCGGGAGCGTCTCCACCGTCCGGCTGCTGCTGCCGTACCATCTCCGCTCGCTCGCGGGGGTCGGCGGCGAGGTGGAGCTCGACGTGCCCGGGGCGGTCACGCAGCGCTCGGTGCTCGACGCCCTCGAGGCCCGCTATCCCCAGCTCCGTGGGACGATCCGCGACCACGCGACGCAGCGGCGGCGCGCGTTCGTGCGGTTCTTCGCGTGCGCGCAGGATCTCTCGCACGAGCCGCCGGACACGCCGCTCCCCGACGAGGTGGCGGCGGGGGCGGAGCCGCTCCTGGTCGTGGGGGCGATGGCGGGCGGGTAGGGCGACCGATCGGGCCATCGCCGGGTCCCGCCCCGGCTCGTAACTTGGAGCGTGTGGGAACGCGAGGGCCGGGCCGGGTTCGCGGTAGGAGGCATCCATGGAGTATCGTCGAGTGTCGGCATCCGAACGGCTCCTCACGCTGGAGGAATTCGAGCGCCTCCCCGAGGAGGACGGTTTCGACCTGGAGCTCGTTCGCGGCCGCCTCGTGCGCGAGCCGGCGCCTGCGCCCCGTCACGGGCAGCTCAGCATCGAGCTGGGAGCCGGCCTTCACGTCTTCGCGCGGGCGCATGAGCTCGGGGCGGTCCTCGCGAACGTCGGCTTCGTCCTCGCGGAGGAGCCGCCCACGGTCCGCGCGCCGGACCTGGCGTTCGTCGCCCGGGAGCGCATCCCACCCGAAGGATTCGACGCCGGCTTCTGGCACGTGGCGCCCGATCTCGCGGTGGAGATCCTCTCCCCCTCGAACCGCTATTCGGAGATCCAGGAGAAGGTCACGGAGTACCTCGAAGCGGGGAGTCGGCTGGTCTGGGTGGTCGACCCTCGCAAGAGGAGCGTGACCGTCTATCGCTCCAGGCACGACGTGCGCGTCCTCACCGGTCGGGAGGAGCTCGACGGCGACCCGGTGCTCGAAGGTTTTCGCCTCCCGCTCGGCGATCTGTTCGGGGAATAGGCCCGCGCCCGGTTGCCGGCCATGCAGCACGGGGCCACTGTGCCCGCGGCCCCCCGCACCATCGATCCGTCCCGGAGCACGTCATGGAGTTCGGCTGGAATCCCTCGATGTGGGTCTCGCCCGTCCCCTTCGGGATCGGCCGCGAGAAACCCCACCACTTCCGCGACATGCTCCGGGTGGCGTGGGAGAACCGGGACCAGCTCGAGTACGCGACGCGGATCCTGAAGGACGGGGTCTGCGACGGGTGCGCGCTCGGCACCACGGGGATCCGCGACTTCACGCTCGACGGCGTGCACCTGTGCACGATCCGCCTCGAGCTCCTGCGGCTGAACACGATGGGCCCGCTCGACGCGTCGCTCCTGGACGACGTCCGCTCGCTCGACGGGCTCCGCCCGGACGAGCTGCGGGAGCTGGGCCGCCTCCCGCATCCGATGGTGCGGCGCCGGGGCGAGCCCGGCTTCCGCCGTGTGGGCTGGGACGAGGCGCTCGACCTGCTCGCGGAGCGCGTGGGCGCGGCCGACCCGAGGCGCATGTCCTTCTACCTGACCTCGCGCGGGATCACGAACGAGGTCTACTACGCGGCGCAGAAGGCGGTGCGCTTCCTCGGCTCGAACAACGTCGACAACTCCGCGCGCATCTGCCACGCGCCGAGCACGACGGCGCTCAAGCGCTCGATCGGCTACGCCGCCTCGACCTGCTCGTATTCCGACTGGATCGGAACGGACCTGCTCGTCTTCGTCGGCTCGCACGTCGCGAACAACCAGCCGGTCTCGACGAAGTACATGTACCGGGCGAAGGAGCAGGGCACGGAGATCGCCGTGGTGAACTCCTTCCGCGAGCCGGCGATGGAGGAGTACTGGATCCCCTCGATCATGGACTCGGCGCTCTTCGGCGCGAAGCTCGCCGACCGGTTCTACGGGGTGCACCAGGGCGGGGACGTCGCGTTCTTCAACGGCGTCCTCAAGCACCTGATCGAGATCGGCGGGGTGAACCGTCCCTTCGTCGACGCGCACACGAGCGGCTTCGCGGAGGTGGAGGCGGCGCTCGCGGGGCAGTCGTGGGAGGACCTCGAGCGCTTCAGCGGCGCCTCGCGCGCCGAGATGGCCGACCTCGCCGAGCGCCTCGCCCGGGCCGAGCGCGCGGTCTTCGTGTGGAGCATGGGGCTCACGCAGCACCGCTTCGGGGTCGACAACGTGCAGGCGCTCGTGAATCTCGGGCTCGCACGCGGCTACCTGGGACGCGAGAAGTGCGGCCTCATGCCGATCCGCGGGCACAGCGGGGTGCAGGGCGGGGCGGAGATGGGCGCGGTGCCGTGGACGCTGCCGGGCCGGCCCCTCGACGAGGAGCACGCGGCGGAGCTGTCGGCGCTCTGGGGCTTCCAGGTGCCGTCGTGGCGGGGGCTCTCGGCGGTCGAGACCGTGCACGCGGCCCACCGGGGCGAGATCGACGTGCTCTGGGCCGTGGGCGGCGACTACCTCGGCACGCTTCCCGATCCGGACTACTGCCGCGAGGCGCTCGACCGCGTGCCGCTCCGCGTGCACCAGGACATCGTGCTCACCCGCCAGATGCTCCTCGACCCCGCGGACACGGTCGTGCTGCTCCCGGCGACCACGCGCTACGAGATGCCCGGCGGCGGCACCGAAACCGCGACCGAGCGGCGGATCTACTTCTCGCCCGAGATTCCGGGTCCGCGCATCGCCGAGGCGAGAGCCGAGTGGGAGGTCTTCCGGGATCTCGCGCGCCGGGTGCGGCCGGAAGCGGCGGACGCGCTCGGGCTCGAGGACGCGCAGGCGATCCGGCGCGACATCGCGCGGACCGTGCCCGCCTACGCCGGCATCGAGCGGCTCCGCACCGCCGGCGAGGCCGTGCAGTGGGGCGGGCCGCGCCTCTGCGAGGGGGGACGGACGGCGCTCCCGGAGGGACGCGCGCGCTTCTTCCCGGTCGCGCCGTCCGAGCTCGGCATCCCCGACGGCCACTTCCACGTGAGCACCCGCCGCGGCAAGCAGTTCAACTCGATGGTCCAGGCCGAGCGCGATCCCCTCACGGGCGCCGAGCGCGACCACGTGCTCATGGCCGCCGAGGACGCGCGGGCGCTCGGCCTCGCCGATGGCGACGCCGTGGTCCTGCGCTCGGACGTCGGCGCCTTCCGCGGCCGCGTGCGGGTCGCGCCCGTGAAGCCCCGCAACCTCCAGGTCTTCTGGCCGGAGGCGAACCCGCTCATCCGCCGCGACGTGGTGGAGCCGCAGTGCGGGATCCCCGACTTCACCGCGGTCGTGCGGGTCGAGCGGGCCGGCGGCCCGGAAGGGGCGGACGGCGCGGGTGCCCGGGGCGCGGCACGCGCCCGGGACGGGTCGCTCGCGGAGACGGGCGCGACCGGTTGAGCGCCGGCGGGACGGGGGCTCGCCCCACCGCACACGCCCCGTCCGACGCTCCGGAGCACCTCGTCGCGGGACGGAGCGGAGCGCGCCCGGTGCGCGGGCCGTCCCGCGCTTGATCCCTTCCCGCGAGGGCATCTAGCTTCGGGGGCTACCCGCGCCGGCGGGGCGGCCGGGAGCGGTCGTCCCGCGGCCGTGCGCGCCGAACCGGGAGGAAGAGGAAGATGCAGCTCCGCTACGTGGACGCCACGCCCCGCAGCCACGCGACCCCGCTGCTCGGGATCGGCGTCTTCGAGGGAACCTCCGCTCCGGAAGGCGCGCTCGCCGAAGTGGACCAGGCGCTGGGCGGCGCCCTCGCGCGCGCGCTCCGGTCCGGCGACCTGAAGGGGCGGTCGGGCGACGAGCTCCTCCTCTACGGGAATGGTGGGGGGGACGACGGGCCCGCGCGCGTGCTGGTGGTGGGCCTCGGCAAGCGGGACGCCCTCGACCGCGAGGTCGTGCGCCGGATGGCCGGGCGCACGGTCCGGGTCGCGGAGCGGCTCGGGCTCGAGGAGGCCGCGCTCGCGCTGGGCGGGCTCGAGGCGCTGGATCCGGAGGCGCTCGCCCAGTCGGCCGCCGAGGGAGCGGCGCTCGCCGCGTGGCGCTTCACGGAGCTGAAGGCGCCCGACGAGGAGCGCCCCTTCCGGCCGGTGCGCGCCATGGACCTCGTGGGACCCGGCGACGCGGAGGCGCTCGCGCGCGGCACGCTCGCCGGGGCGGCGGTGGCCCGGGGCCAGAACCTCGCCCGCACGCTCCAGTCCCGGCCCGGCAACCGGCTCACGCCGAGCCTCCTCGCCGAAGAGGCCGAGCGCATGGCGGGCTCGGTCGACCTGGACATCGAGATCTTCGACGAAGCCCGGCTCGCCGCGGAAGGGATGGAGGCGATCCTCGCCGTGTCGCGGGGCTCGAGCGAGGAGGCGCGCCTCATCGTGATGCGCTACGCCGGCGGAGCGGAGGGGACGCCGCCCCTCGTGCTCGTCGGGAAGGGGCTCACCTTCGACGCCGGCGGGATCTCCCTCAAGCCGCCGGCCGGCATGGAGCAGATGAAGTTCGACATGTCCGGCGGCGCGGCGGTGATCGGCGCCATGCAGGCGATCGCGGAGCTCGGCGTGCGGGCGAACGTCGTCGGGATCGTGCCGTCCTCGGAGAACCTGCCCTCGGGCACCGCGGTGAAGCCGGGTGACGTGATCGGGAGCCTCGCGGGCAAGTCGATCGAGGTCGTCAACACGGACGCCGAGGGGCGCCTCATCCTCGCGGACGCGCTCACCTACGGGGCGCGCATGAACCCCGCCGCGATGGTGGACTGCGCGACCCTCACCGGCGCCGTCGTGGTGGGTCTCGGCCACCACGCGAGCGCCGTGCTCGGCAACGACGACGATCTCGTCGCGGAGCTCCGCGAGGCCGGCGAGCGCTCGGGTGAGCGCTGCTGGCCGCTCCCGATCTGGAAGGAGTACCGCCGCCAGCTCGACAGCGAGACGGCGGATCTGCAGAACGTGGGCGGGCGCCCGGGCGGGACGATCACGGCCGCGGCGTTCCTGAAGGAGTTCGTCGGCGAGGCGCGCTGGGCGCACCTCGATATCGCGGGGACCGCGTACGGCGACGGCGAGCTGCCGTACCAGCGGAAGGGAGGCTACGGGACCCCGGTGCGTCTGCTCGTCGAGTGGGTGCGGAGCCGGACGGCGTGAGCCTCGCGGGCGCCGCGCGAGCGCGCCCGACACGAGCGCCCCGGACCTTGCGACGGTCCGGGGCGCGTGTCGTAGGACGGACGGTCCTCGCCGGCGCGCTGCTCGCGGGGCTGCTCGCCTTCCCGGGCGAGGCGCGGGCGCAGGATCCGCCACAGCCTCCGCCGCCTCCCGCGGATACCCTGCCGCCGCCCGTGGTCGACACCGCGGCGGCTCCCCCCGCCGTCGACACGACCGTGACGGGCGCCGCGCCCGACACCGCGGGCGGCGTCTTCCACAATCTCCCCCGGCTCGCCGACGGCCCGCCGCCCGGATGGGAACGGGGAATCTGGGAATGGGACCACGAGGCGATCATGGCCTCGGGTGCGAATACGCTCCTGGAGCTCGTCGCGCCGCTCCCGGGCATCGTGCCGCTCCGGGCCGGGGACTACGGCACGCCCGCCGCGCTCGGCGCCTTCGGGCTCGGCGCCGGGGGGCTGCGCATCGTGCGGGACGGCTGGGAGGTGACGCCCCTCTCCGGCGGGGTGCCGGACCTGCAGCTCGTGGGACTCGGCGGGATCGAGCACGTGCGGCTACGTCGCGAGGGAGGCGGGATCCTCCTCGAGCTGCGCTCGAGGACGTACGACGACGGGCGCCCGTACTCGCTCGTGGAGGCGGGCACGGGCGATCTCGACAACAACCTCTTCCGCGGCACGTTCGCGGATCCCGGCGCGCTCGGCGGCAGCCTCGGGGTCGCGCTCGAGCGTGAGGACAGCCGTGGGGCGGGCCAGGGCGAAGCCGGCAGCCGCATCGGGAGCTGGGTCCGCTATCAGCTCCACCGCGGCGACGACGCCGGGCTCGCCGTCGATTTCCGGCGCATGTCGGCCCGCACCGAGGTGGAGGCGTACGCCTCGCCCCGCACCCGCACGGATCTCGTGCTGCGCGGGCGGGCGCGGCTGGCGGACGGCCTCGTGGCCGAGGCCTACACCGGTCGGGCCTCGCTGGACGTGGGAGACGAGCGGCCGGCCCACGCCACCGAGGGCGGCACCGTGACCCAGCACGGGGCCCGGCTCTCCCTCGAGCGGGGCGGAGCCTGGGTGCTCGGCGAGATGCGGCTCTTCGGGGGCGACGGCCTGGCGGAGCACCGCGCGGGGCTGTCGGGCGGCTGGGGCGCGCGGATCGGCGGCGTGAGCGCGCGGGTGGTGCACGAGGACTGGAAGGGGGCGCGCCCGAGCCACTACGGAGTCGAGGGCTGGCTCGGTCCTCTCGGAGGCATCACGCTCTTCGGCTCCTGGCACGACGGCCGCCACGGCGCGCCGTCCGGTCCGCTGCAGGCGGTGACGCCCGCCACCCCCCCCGACGATCCGGCCGCGCCCGAGCCGCCGCCCGTCCTGCCGACCACGCTGCTCGTGGCGGACCGGACCGCCTGGCGGGCGGGCGCGTCGCTCTCGTGGGGCGGCCTCTTCCTGTCCGGCGCGGCGCTCGGCGTGCGGGACCGCACGATCCTCCCGCTCGGGCTCGCGCCGGACCGCGGCGCCGTGCCGGTTCCGGGGGTGCAGCGGCGCGGGTGGGAGGTGACGGGCCGCGTCCCGACCGGGCTCGAGGGGCTCCAACTCACGGGCTCCTACCAGGAGTGGGACCGGCCCGGCCCGTACCTGCCGGGCCGGATCTACCGGGGCGCGATCGACTATCACGCGCTCCCGATGGAGTCGGACAACCTCGAGATCCGGGTCTCCGTCGGCGTGCGCGGGCACGATCCGATGCTCGTCTTCGTGCAACCCGGCGCCGAGGGCGGCGTCGTCGGCGAGGGCGGGCCCCTCGCCGTGGTGCCGTTCTTCCAGAGCTGGGATGCGCACGCCCAGATCCGCGTCGTCACGGTCCGCCTCTTCGTGAGCTGGGAGAACCTGGCGGTGCGACGGAACCTGCAGGCCTGGCCGGGACGGCTGCTTCCGCCCATCCGGACCTCGTACGGGATCCGTTGGAACATGTGGAACTGAGCGCCTCGACTTTACCTTATCGGCACCGTCGGAGCCGCCCGGCGGAACGGGGCGGACCGGGGGCCGACGACACGGGCGGGCGGGCCGCCGCCGACACGCGCGACACAGGGAGCATCCCGCGGAATGATCCGGAGCATGACGGGGTACGGCGAGGCCGAGCGCGAGGGGCCGGGCGGCCTCGTGCGCGTGGAGGTCCGGACCGTGAACCACCGCTTCTTCAACCCGAGCGTGAAGACGCCGCCGGGGCTCGACCGCTACGAGCGGCCGATCGTGGAGGCGTTGAAGCGGCACCTCACCCGCGGGCACGTGAGCGTGAGCCTGACGGTCGGTCGGGCCACGTCCGCCGGCGCGCCGGAGCCGCGGGTCGATCTCGAGCGCGCGCGGGGACTGCGCGACGCGCTCGAGGCGCTTCGGCGGGAGCTGTCGCTGCCGGGGGAGATCGACCTCGCCACGATGGCGCGCTTCGGGGAGATCTTCCGCGCCCCGGAGGAGCGCGAGGAGGGGCCGGATCCCGAGCTCGTCGCCACGCTCGCCGAGGAGGCCGCCGCCGCCGCGCGGAGGATGCGGGAGGCGGAGGGCGAGCGGCTCGAGCGGGACCTTCGGGGGCGCCTCGACGCGATGGCCGCGCTCCTCGACCGCGTGGCGGAGCGCGCCCCCGTGCGACTCCTGGCCGAGCGGGACCGCCTCCGCGCGCAGGTCGCGGAGCTCGCCGGGCAGGTGGACGTCGACGAGGACCGGCTCGCGCGCGAGGTCGCCTATCTCGCCGAGCGGTGGGACATCAACGAGGAGATCGTGCGCTTCCGCTCGCACCTGGAGCTCTTCGACGAGGCGCTCCGGGGCGACGCGTCGGAGCCCGTGGGCAAGCGGCTCGGCTTTCTCGTCCAGGAGATGCACCGGGAGGCGAACACGATCGGCTCCAAGGCGAACGACGCCGAGATCGCGCAGGCGGCCGTGGGTCTCAAGGAGGAGATCGAGTGGGTGCGCGAGCAGGTCGAGAACGTCGAGTGAGCGGTCGAGCGGCGCCGGTCGTGCTCGCCGCCCCGAGCGGCACGGGAAAGACCACGCTCGCCCACCGGCTCGTCGAGGGATCGGACCGCTACCGCTTCTCGGTCTCGGCCACGACGCGGCCGCCGAGGGGCGCCGAAAAGGACGGGATCGATTATCATTTCGTCGAGCGCGCGCGGTTCGAGGAGATGCGCGACACCGGCGAGCTGCTCGAATGGGCCGAGGTCCACGGGCGCCTCTACGGAACCCCCCGGGAACCGGTCGAGGAGGCCGCGGAGGCCGGCATCCACGTGCTCCTCGACATCGACGTGCAGGGGGCCGGCCAGCTCCGCGAGATCCTGCCGGACGTCAAGCTGATCTTCGTGCTGCCCCCCTCGGTCGAGGTGCTCCTCGAGCGACTGGGCCGGCGGGGCACCGAAACGCCGGAGGACGTGCGGCGCCGCCTGCGGACGGCGCTGGACGAGTTGCGCCACGTGGACGACTTCGACTACGTGGTGGTCAACGACGACCTCGAGCGCTGCGCCCGCGAGATCGACGAGATCGTGCGCGGGCGCCGCGCGCCGGGAGAGACGTCGGGGACGCCCGCGGACGCGGGCGCGCTCCGGCGGGACATGCAGAAGCGACTCGGCCCCGAGGGCCGGGTCTTCGACGAAGGACCAGGAGGAACGACATGAGGGTCTTCACCCCCGCCGAGGTCGCGACCGGAACCGAGAGCAAGTACCTCGGAGTGCTGGTGGCGGCGAAGTACGCCCGGGAGCTCAACTCGCTGCCCCGGGAGGCCATGCCCCTCGGTGAGGAGAAGAAGCTCACGACGCGGGCGCTGGAGGCCCTGACCTCCGGTCAGATCGAGTTCCGCCTGGTGAAGCGGCGGCGGCGCGAGGACTGACGCCGGAGATCGATCCGTCGTGCCGCCGGTGGCCCTCGTCCCGCGGGCGCCCTGGAACGGGCGCCGTGTGGTGCTCGGGGTCACCGGGGGCATCGCCGCCTACAAGAGCATCCAGCTGGCCCGGGACCTGACCCGTCTCGGCGCCACGGTGGACGTGGTCCTCACGGAGGCTGCGACCCGCTTCGTCACCCCCCTCTCGTTCGAGGGCGTGACCGGCCGCCCGGCGCTCACGGACCTGTTCTCGGCCGAGGGGGCCGCGCTCCACATCCGGCTCGGGCGGGACGCGGACGCGGTCTGCGTGGCGCCCGCCACCGCGGACTTCCTGGCGCGCGCGGCGCACGGCCGCGCGGACGACCTCCTCACCACCACGCTCCTCGCGACGCGCGCGCCCGTCGTGCTCTGTCCCGCGATGAACGACCGGATGTACGCCCATCCGCAGGTGCAGGCCAACGTCGCGCACCTGCGCGCGCGCCCGGGATACGCGCTCGCGGGGCCCGCGGAGGGGCCGCTCGCCGTCGGCGAGGAGGCGGGACCGGGCCGGATGCTCGAGCCCGCGGAGATCGTGGAGCACGTCGGTCGGGCGCTCGGACGCGATCCGGCCTTCGACGGTCGCCGGGTGCTCGTGACGGCCGGGCCGACCCGCGAGGCGATCGATCCGGTGCGCTACGTCGGGAACCGCTCCTCGGGCCGGATGGGCTACGCGCTCGCGCGGGCCGCGTGGCGGCGCGGCGCGGAGGTCACGCTCGTGACGGGCCCCACGCCGCTGGATCCCCCGGTCGGGGTCGAGGTCGTACAGGTGGAGTCGGCGTGCGCCATGCGGGACGCGGTGCTCGAGCGGGTCGGCGAGGCGGACCTGTCCGTCTTCGCGGCCGCCGTGGCCGACTACCGCCCGGCCGAGCCGGAGGGCGGCAAGATCAAGCGCGACCGGGCGGGCGCCGAGCTCGTCGTGCGCCTGACGGCGAACCCGGACGTGGCGATGGAGTCGCGGAGCCGCCGGCGGGAGGGGAGCGTCGCGGTCGGCTTCGCGCTCGAGACGTCGGACCTGCTCGACAACGCCCGCCGGAAGCTCGACGCCAAGGGTTTCGACCTGCTCGTCGCGAACGACGCCACCGAGGAAGGGGCCGGCTTCGAGGTCGAGACGAACCGCGTCACGATCCTCGCCCGGGATGCGGAGCCGGAGCCGCTCCCGCTCCTGGCCAAGGACGAGGTGGCCGAGCGGATCCTCGACCGGGCGGGCGTGCTGCTCGGGTCGCGCCCGTGACGGCAGGGACGGGAGCCGCCGCGCTCGCGCGCGCCCTTCGCCAGCGGATCGAGCTCGGGGAGGTGGAGCTCGTGCTCGAGCGGCGCGGGCGCGAGGAGACGCTGGCGCTGCTGCGGGCGTTCGCGGCGGGGAAGGTCGAGGGTGCCGGCGCCGGGGGCTCGGCGGCGGAACAAGTTTCCGGCGCGCCCGCCGGTGAGCGGCCCGCGAAGCAAGCCGCGCCGGCAGGGCCAGCCGGGCCACCCGCGCGCGAGCGGCCCGCCGCGCCACCGCCCGCGACTCCGTCCCCCGCCGCTCCGGTCCGGGGCGAGCTCAGGGTCGCCGAAGACCCCGCCGGTGCGGGATCTCCGACACCAGGCGGAATGGCGGACCCCGTCGCCTCCCGCGGACCGGCCCTCCCCGTGCTCCCCGACGGCTACGACGAGCTCCGCGCCGAGGCGCTCGGCTGCACGCGGTGCCCCCTCGCCGGCAGCCGCACCCAGGTCGTCTTCTCGGACGGCCCGCCGGACGCGCGGCTCGTGGTGGTGGGCGAGGCGCCGGGCGCCAACGAGGACGCGACGGGCCGCCCGTTCGTGGGCGCGGCCGGGCGCTTCCTCGATCTCCTGCTCGCGACCGTGGGGCTCTCCCGGGAGGACTCGGTCTACATCTGCAACGTCCTCAAGTGTCGGCCGCCGGGGAACCGGAACCCGCTCCCGGCCGAGATCGAGGCGTGCGCGCCGTATCTCCGCAAGCAGATCGAGCTCGTGCGGCCGGAGGCGATCCTCGCGGTCGGCTCCTTCGCGGGGCAGCTGCTGACCGGCCGGGAGGGGACCGCGCTGGGCCGCCTCCGCGGGCACGTGCACGCGTTCGAGGGCGTCCCGCTCGTGGTGACCTACCACCCCGCGGCGCTGCTCCGCAACGGGCGCTGGACCCGCGCGTTCTGGGACGATCTACAGCTCCTGCGGGACGTGATGGACGGGTCGGCCGGCGCGTCTCGCTGACGTCCGGCGGACTCGCTACATTCGTCCTCGCCTCCCGAGACCCGAGCCCTGACGAGCGCCGGAGTGGAAGCCTCCTCGATCCCGACCTCCGCACTCTTCGACCGCACGCCCCCGTACTCGCTCGAGGCGGAGACCGCCGTGCTCGGCGGGATGCTCATCGATCGCGACGCCGTCACGCGCGCGGTCGAGCATCTGAACGAGACGATGTTCTATCGGGAGGCCAACCGGCGCCTGTACCGGGCCATGGTCCGCCTCTTCGAGCGCGGCGACGTGATCGACGTCATCACCGTGTCGGAGGAGCTCAAGCGGGCGGGTGAGCTCGACGCGGCCGGCGGGTTCGACTACCTCGGCGCGCTCGTCGACGCCGTCCCGACCGCGGCGAACCTCGAGTACCACGCGCGCATCGTGCGGGACAAGGCGCTCCTGCGCCGGCTCGTGGAGCAGTCGAGCCAGATCATCCGCGACGTGTACGACCAGGGCGAGCGCGACGTGGAGGAGATCCTCGACCAGGCCGAGGCGCGCATCTTCCAGGTGGCGGAGAGCCACAAGCGCGAGGGCTTCGTCTGGATCAAGGAGATCCTCTGGTCGGCCTTCGAGCACATCGAGCGGCTGCAGCAATCCGACAGCGGGATCACCGGAGTGCCCACCGGCTTCCCGGACCTCGACCGCATGACGACCGGCCTCCAGAAGGGCGACCTGGTCATCGTCGCGGCGCGGCCCTCCATGGGGAAGACCTCCTGGGTCATGAACGTGGCCGCGAACGCCGCGATCTCGCACGGCATCCCCGCGGCGATCTTCTCGCTCGAGATGAGCTCCGAGCAGCTCGTACAGCGCCTGCTCTGCGCGGAGGGCCGCATCGATGCGCAGAAGCTGCGGAAGGGCCGGCTCTCGCAGGAGGAGCATCAGCGCCTCGCGGCCGCGGCGGGCCACCTCAACACCGCGCCGATCTGGATCGACGATCAGCCCGGCTCCAACGTCCTCGAGATCCGCGCGAAGGCCCGCCGGCTTCAGTCCGAGCTCCGCTCCGACGGGAAGGATCTCGGGATGATCGTGATCGACTACATGCAGCTCATGTCCGGCGCGGGGCAGGCCGAGAGCCGCGTGCAGGAGGTGAGCCAGATCTCGCGGGGGCTGAAGGCCCTCGCGCGCGAGCTCGAGGTGCCGGTGGTGGCGCTCTCGCAGCTCAGCCGCGGGCCCGAGCAGCGCACGGACAAGCGCCCGATGCTCTCCGACCTGCGCGAGTCGGGCTCGATCGAGCAGGACGCGGACGTCGTGATGTTCCTCTACCGGCCCGAGTATTACGCGCCGGCGGAGAAGAAGGAGGAGCTCGACGGGAAGGCCGAGCTGATCGTGAGCAAGCAGCGGAACGGCCCCACGGGCGTCGTGCCGCTCTACTTCCAGAAGGCCTACACGCGCTTCGACTCCGTCGCCGCTTCGCCGCACGGCGCCCACGCCGGCGTCGGCTACGGCGACGACGACGGCTTCTGACGTGGACGGTCCGCGCGTCGGGCTCGTCCTCCCGGCGGCCGGCTCCGGTCAGCGCATGGGCGGCAGGCGGAAGGCCTTCCTGGAGCTCGCCGGAGAGCCGCTGCTCGCGCGCGCGCTGCGGCCGTTCCTGGACGACCCGCGCGTGGAGGCGGTGGCGGTCGCGCTCGCGGCCGAGGACGTGGCGCGCCCCCCGGAGTGGCTGCGCGCGCTGGCCCCCCGCGTGCGACTCGTCGAGGGCGGGGCGACCCGGACCGAGTCGGTGCGGCGGGCCCTGGCCGCGCTCCCGGCGGAGCTGGATGTGATCGTGGTCCACGACGCGGCCCGGCCGTTCGTGGACCCCGACGTGATCGGGCGCTGCGTGGAGCGGGCGGCGGCGGGCGAGGGCGCCGTGGCGGGGCGGCCCGCCGTCGACACGATCAAGCGGGTGCGGCCGGACGGGAGCGTCGAGGCCACGCCCGAGCGGGCTCGTCTCTGGCAGGCGGAGACGCCGCAGGCGTTCCCCGCGGCCACCTTGCGCCGGGCCTATGCCGATCCGACGATCGAGGGCACGGACGACGCGGCGCTCGTGGAGTCGGCCGGGGGGCGCGTGGTGATGGTCGCGTCGCCGCCGAACCCGAAGATCACGCATCCCGAGGACGTGGCGCTGGCCGAGGCGCTCCTCCGCGTCCGCGCGAAGGGAGACGCACCGGCGGCGGGAGCCCGTCCGTGAGCCCCATCCTGCGGGTGGACGCGGCAGCGCCGACGTCCGCCGACCTGGCGGAGGCCGTGGACCACCTGCGCGCGGGCGGCGTGCTCGCCTATCCGACCGAGACGGTGTACGGACTCGGGGGAGCGATCGATGCGGGTCCCGTCGCGCGCGTCCTGGAGATCAAGGGCCGCCCGCCGGACCGGCCGCTCCTGGTGCTTCTCCCCTCGCGGGAGAGCGCGGACGGCCTCCGCTGGACCCCCGCGGCCCGCCGCCTCGCCGACGCCTTCTGGCCCGGAGCGCTCACGCTGGTCCTCGCCGACCCGGAGGGTATCTTCCCGAAGGGCGTCCGGAGTCCGTGGACGGGCGGGGTGGGCGTGCGGGTGAGCCCGAACCCGGTCGCCTGCGGGCTCGTCGAGGCATTCGGTCGCCCCCTCACGTCCACGAGCCTGAACGTGGCGGGGGGCGCGCCCGCGCGCTCGGGAGCCGAGGCCGTGACGGTCGCGCGCGCGCTGGCGGGGGAAGAGATTCTGGTGATCGACGTGGGACCGCTTCCGCCGTCGGCCCCGTCGACGCTGGTCGACTGTACGACGGACGTGCCGGTGGTGCTTCGGGTGGGGAGCCTGCCCGTGGAGGAGCTGCGTCGCGTGACTCCGGAGATCCATGAGCGAGCCAGGGACTGAAGGGAGCCGCCGCGAGGGCGCATCGCGTCCGGGCGACCGGGCGGCCGAGCCCGCTGCGCGGGCCGGGCAGCGCAGCGGCGTGGCCCGTCGCCGCGACGGGGCGCTCCACCTGCTCTTCGTGTGCACGGGCAACACGTGCCGGAGCCCGATGGCCGAGACCATCGCCCGCGCGAAGGCGGCGGCCCGGGGCTGGGACCGCGTCGAGGTGCGCTCCGCGGGCGCGGGCGCGATGCCGGGCGCCCCGGCGACCCGCGAGGCCGTGGACGCCGCGGCGGAGCGCGGCCTCGACCTCACCGCCCACCGCGCGACGCTCCTCACCCGCGAGGAGGTCGCGTGGGCGGACCTGATCCTTGCGATGTCCCCGCAGCACGTGGCGCGGGCGACGGAGCTCGGGGCCGGGGGGCGCGCGGCGCTCCTGGCCTCGTACGCGGGGGAGGGCGGCCGCGGCGGAGGCTCGGTCCCGGACCCGATCGGCGGCACGTACGAGGAGTACCTCGAGACGTACCGCCGGCTCGAGGAGCTGATCGAGCGGCTGTTCGAGCGGCTGGAGCCCGAGGTGGAGCCGTGAGGCTCACCGCGCGCACGCGGGTCCTCGCGCTCCTCGGGGACCCGGTCGACCATTCCGCTTCCCCGGCTCTCCACAACGCCGCGCTCGAGCGAGCCGGGCTCGACGGGGTCTACGTCGCGCTCCGGTGCGGCCCCGAGGAGGTGGGCGGGATGATGCGCGGGCTCGCCCGCGCGGGAGGCGCCGGCAACGTCACCCTCCCCCATAAGGAGCGGGTCGCGGGCCTGCTGGAGGTGGCGAGCGACGCCGTGCGACGCACCGGGGCGTGCAACACCTTCTGGGGCGACGAGGACGGACGGCTCCACGGCGACAACACGGACGTCCCGGGCTTCCGCGAAGCGGCCCGGGTGTTCCTCGGCGCCCTTACCGGCGCGAAGGTGCTCCTCGTCGGCGCGGGGGGCGCGGCACGGGCGGCGCTGCTCGGGCTCGTGGAGGAGGGGGTCGAGGAGGTCGTGCTGCTGAACCGCACGCCCGAGCGGGCGCGCGCGGTGGCCCGCCGGATCGGCGGCTCGCGGGCCCGCGTGGCGGCCGCGCGCGAGGAGGTCGAGGGTCATGCGTTCGACCTCGTGGTCAACGCGACCAGCCTGGGCCTCGCCCCCGAGGACCCGGTGCCGGTCGACCTCTCCGTGCTCGGCCGGGTCGGGGCGGTCATGGACCTGGTCTACGCGGTCGAGCCGACGCCCCTCCTTCAGGCCGCCGCGCGGCTCGGGATCCGGGCCACCGACGGCCGGGAGATGCTGGTCCACCAGGCGGCCGAGGCCTTCCGGCTCTGGTGGGACGTGGAGCCCGACGTCGAGGCGATGCGCCGCGCGCTCGTGGAGCCGGTCCCGGCTTGACCCGCTGGCCGGCCCGCCGGTGGGCCGCCGGCCTCGTGGAGCTGCTCCTGCCCACGGGGTGCATCTCGTGCCGCGGCTGGATCCCCGAGCCGCGGGAGGGGCCACCGCCGCTCGTGTGCGGCCGCTGCCGTGCCCGCATGCGCCGGGGACCCTGGCCGCGATGCGCGCGCTGCCACGCGCCGCGCGGCACCGGCCGGACGGAGGACGTGGCGTGCCGCGTGTGCGCGGACTGGCCGGACGAGCTCGCGCACGCCCGCTGGGCCTACGAGCTCGCGCCGCCCGTCGACGACCTGGTGCACGGACTCAAGTACGAGGGGTGGCGCGAGCTCGCCGGGACGATGGGGGAGGCGCTCGCGCGGGTCGAGCTCCCG
>CAZOYA010000074.1:0-15864 GCA_964583815.1 uncultured Gemmatimonadaceae bacterium
ACGACGTCCTCCTCGCCGCCGATTCCGGGTCGGCTGCCAACTGGTGGGCGCGCAACCTGCGCATGAAGCCGACGATGCTGGCCTCGCTGTCGGGGAATCTCGCCACGATGGGCCCCGGCGTGCCATACGTGATCGCCGGGAAGTTCTGCCACCCGAGCCGTCCGGCGGTGGCGATGGTGGGGGACGGCGCCATGCAGATGAACGGCATCAACGGCCTCATCACGATCGCGAAGTACTGGCGCCGGTGGGGGGATCCGCGCCTCGTCGTGGGCGTGCTGAGCAACACGGACCTGAACCAGGTGACGTGGGAGCAGCGCGCGCTCTCCGGGGACCCGGAGTACGAGGCGTCGCAGGACGTTCCGAGCATGGATTTCGCGGAGTACGCGCGCGAGCTCGGGCTTCGTGGCGTGCGCGTGGACGACCCGGCGCGCATCGGCTCGGCCTGGGACGAGGCGCTCTCGGCCGACCGGCCCACGGTCATCGATTTCGTGACCGACCCGAGCGTCCCGCCGCTCCCGCCCCACATCACGTTCGACCAGGCGCGCAACTACCTGACCTCGATGCTCAAGGGCGACCCGCATCGCTGGAGCGTGCTCAAGCAGTCCGTGAAGCACGTCGTGGGATCGGTGCGGTCCTGAGCCCGTGAGCGACCGGAGCCGGCGGCGGGGCACGGGGCTCGCCTTCGAGCACGACCGGCGCGGGTGGCCCGACGCGCCGGATCCCGACGAGGTGGTGCCGGAGCAGGAGGGGGCGGCGGAGCGGGCGCGTGCGCGTGTGGACGGGGCCGTGGTCGTGGTCACGGGGGGGAGCGCGGGGGTGGGCCGGGCCACGGCGCGCGCCTTCGCCCGACGACGCTGTCGGATCGCGATCCTCGCGCGGGGCCCCGAGCGCCTGGCCGGGACGGCCGCGGAGGTGGAGGCGCTCGGCGGCGTGCCGCTGCCGATCCCCGTCGACGTCGCCGATCCGGAGGCCGTGGAGGAGGCCGCCGCGCGTGTCGAGCGCGAGCTCGGCCCCATCGACGTCTGGGTGAACAACGCCATGACCACGATCTTCGCGCCCATCGACGACGTGACGCCCGAGGAGTACCGCCGCGCCACGGAGGTGACCTACCTCGGCACGGTCTGGGGCACGATGGCCGCGCTCCGGCGCATGCGCGCGCGGGACCGCGGCGTGATCGTCCAGGTGGGCTCGGCGCTCGCCTACCGCGCGATTCCGCTGCAGGCGCCGTACTGCGGCGCGAAGCACGCGATCCGGGGCTTCACCGACTCGCTCCGGAGCGAGCTCCTCCACGAGGGCTCGCACGTGCGCCTCACGATGGTCCAGCTCCCGGCCGTCGACACGCCGCAGTTCTCCTGGTGCCGGACGCGGCTGCCGAAGCACCCGCAGCCCGTTCCGCCCATCTTCGATCCGGAGGTCGCGGGCGACGCCATCGTCTGGGCGGCCGAGCACGACCGGCGCGAGCTGAGTGTGGCGCTTCCCACCGTGAAGGCCATCTTTGGCTCGAAGTTCGTGCAGGGATGGCTCGATCGCTATCTCGCGGACCACGCGTGGGACGGGCAGATGACCGACATTCCGATCGACGGCGAGCGTCCGGACAACCTCTTCGAGCCGGTGGCCGGGGAGACCGGCATGCGGGGCGGCTTCGAGGATCGCGCGCGCACGCGCAGCCCGCTCACGTGGATGAACGAGCGCCGGGGGATGCTCGCGGGCGCCGCCGCGCTCCTCGTGGCGGGCGTCGCGCTCGTCGCGGCGAGCGACTGAAAACGCCGTGGCAAACGCCGTGAAGGATGCCCGCGGCCTCGAGGAGGCGCTCCGTCGGCGCGTCCGGGGCGAGGTCCGATTCGACGACGGAGCCCGGGGGCTCTACGCCACCGACGCCTCGAACTACCGGCACCCGCCGATCGGGGTGGTGGTGCCGCTCGACCGCGCGGACGTGGAGGCGACCGTCGAGGCCTGCCGGGAGTGGGAGGCGCCCGTGCTCGGGAGGGGCGCCGGAACGAGCCTCGCCGGGCAGTGCTGCAACGCGGCGGTCGTCCTCGATTTCACGAAGCACGTGAACCGGGTGCTCGAGGTGGATCCCGAGCGCCGGACGGCGCGCGTCGAGCCGGGGCTCGTGCGCGACCGGCTGGACGACGCGGCCCGGGCGCACGGCCTCACCTTCGGCCCGGACCCCGCGACGCACCGGTGGTGCACGATCGGCGGGATGATCGGCAACAACTCCTGCGGGGTGCACTCCGTCACCACGGGCCGGACCTCGGACAACGTCGAGCGGCTCACGATGCTCCTCTACGACGGGACGGTGCTGGAGGCGGGCCCGGTGGACGAGGCGGCGCTCGCGGAGCGGATCGAGGCCGGGGGCCGCGTGGGCGAGATCCATGGCCGCCTCCGCGCGCTGCGGGACCGCGTGGCCCCCCTCGTGCGCGAGCGCTACCCGGACATCCCCAGGCGGGTGTCGGGCTACAACCTCGACGAGCTCCTCCCCGAGCGCGGCTTCCACCTGGCGCGCGCGCTCGTGGGCTCGGAGGGCACGTGCGGCCTCGTGCTCGAGGCCGAGGTCCGGCTCGTCCCCGCGCCGGGCGCGCGGGCGCTCCTGGTGCTCGGCTACGAGGACGTCTTCACGGCCGCCGACCGGGTCCCCGAGGTGCTCGCGGTGGACCCGCTCGGGCTCGAGGGGATGGACGACCGGCTGGTCGGGTACATGCGGCGCAAGGGGCTGCACGTCGACTACCTGCGGGCGCTCCCGGGCGGCGACGGATGGCTGCTCGTGGAGCTGGGCGGCGAGGACGAGGACGCGGCCCGCGCGGCGGCGGAGCGGGCCCGCGACCGGCTCGCGGCCGGAGCCGTGGACGCGCGGATCATCCTCGATCCGGAGGAGGCCCGACGCGTGTGGACGATCCGCGAGTCCGGGCTCGGCGCGACGGCGTTCGTGCCCGGCATGCCGCCCACCTGGGAGGGTTGGGAGGACGCGGCGGTCCCCCCGGCGCGCCTCGGGGACTACCTGCGCGAGTTCCGCGCGCTCCTGGACCGCCACGGATACCAGGGGGCGCTCTACGGCCACTTCGGCGACGGCTGCGTGCACACGCGGATCGACTTCGATCTCGAGACGGCGCACGGCATCGCCCGGTACCGGGCCTTCATCGACGAGGCCGCCGACCTCGTGGTGCGGTACGGCGGCTCGCTCTCGGGCGAGCACGGGGACGGGCAGTCACGGGCCCACCTGCTGCCGAAGATGTTCGGGGCGGAGCTCGTGGAGGCCTTCCGGGAGTTCAAGCGCGTCTTCGATCCGCTGGGGCGGATGAACCCGGGCCGGATCGTCGACGCCCGCGCGCCCACGGACGACCTGAGGCTGGGCGCCACGTACCGGCCCCTCCCGGTGACGACCCACTTCCACTTCCCGGAAGACGGGGGCGATTTCGCCCGGGCGACGCTGCGCTGCGTGGGCGTCGGCAAGTGCCGGCGGACCGAGGAGGGCACGATGTGCCCGAGCTTCCAGGCGACGCGGGAGGAGAAGCACTCGACCCGGGGGCGCGCGCACCTCCTGTTCGAGATGCTGCGCGGCGATCCGGTCGGGGACGGCTGGCGGAGCGAGGCCGTGAAGGACGCGCTCGACCTCTGCCTGGCCTGCAAGGGGTGCAAGGGCGAGTGCCCGGTGCAGGTCGACGTGGCCACGTACAAGGCCGAGTTCCTCTCGCACTACTACGAGCGGCGACTCCGCCCGCCCGCGGCGTACGCGTTCGGGCTGATCGACGTGTGGGCCGGCCTCGCCTCGCGGATGCCGCGGCTCGCGAACGCGGCCGTGCGCGCGCCCCTGCTCGGTCCGCTCCTGAAGTGGGCGGTGGGGATCGCGCCCGAGCGGGAGCTCCCCCGCTTCGCCGACCGGACGTTTCGCCGGCGCGCGGCGGGGCGGGGGCCGGGGAAGGAGCCGAACGCGGGGGGCGGGGGACGCCGCGTCCTCCTCTGGGTCGACACCTTCACGAACCACTTCGAGCCGCACATCGCCGAGGCCGCGCTGGACGTGCTCGAGCGCGCGGGGTTCGAGGTCGCCCTCTCCCCGGAGCGTCTCTGCTGCGGCCGGCCGCTCTACGACTGGGGGATGCTGGATCTCGCCCGGGAGCGGCTGGAGCGGATCCTCGTCGCCCTCCGCCCAGAGCTGGAGCGCGGCACGCCCATCGTGGTGCTCGAGCCGAGCTGCGCGTCGGTCTTCCGGGACGAGCTCCCCAACCTGATCGCGGGGCACCGTGACGCCCGCCGGCTGGCCGGCCAGACCCGGACGCTGGCCGAGCTCCTCGTGGAGCGCGAGATCGAGCTCCCGGCGCTCGGGCGCGAGGTGCTCGTGCACGGGCACTGCCACGAGAAGTCGGTGCTCCGCTTCGACGCGACCCGCGCCGTGCTCGCCCGGGTCGCCGAGGCGGTGCACGCGCCCGACACCGGGTGCTGCGGGATGGCGGGCGCCTTCGGGTTCGAGCGGGACAAGTACGAGGTGTCCATGGCCTGCGCGGAGCGGGTGCTGCTCCCCGCCGTGCGCGCGGCCGGCGCCGACGTGGCGATCGTGGCGGACGGCTTCAGCTGCCGCGAGCAGGTCGCGCAGGCGACGGGGCGGCGGCCGCTCCACCTGGCCGAGCTGCTCCGGGACGCCTGGGCGCGGGAAGGGAGGCCGACGGGGAGGGCGGAGGGCGTGCGGACGCACCAGGAGGCGGGAGGAACCCGATGAGATGGCGAGCCCTTTCCGACACGGACGACGAGCGCGAGTTCGTGCTCGTCTTCGAGACCGGCGACGCGGTGGTCGAGACGCTCCGCTCGTTCGCCCGCGAGCACGACGTCACAGCCGGCTCGTTCCGGGCCATCGGCGCCTTCCGGCGTGCCACCCTCGCGTATTTCGCGTGGGAGACGAAGCGCTACGAAGCGCTCGAGGTGGAGGAGCAGGTGGAGGTCGCGTCCCTGTCGGGGGACGTGACCCGTGAGGGCTCGGAGGTGCGCGTGCACGCGCACTGCGTGCTGGGGCGCAGGGACGGCAGCGCCGTCGCCGGCCACCTCCGGGAGGCGACCGTGCGTCCCACGCTCGAGCTCTTCCTCCGCGCGTGGCCCGTCCGGCTCTGTCGCGGCCGCGACGAGGAGAGCGGGCTGGCGCTGATCCAGCCGGACGAGACGTAGCGCCTCCGCGGATCCGGCCTGGCATCCGCGTTGCACCCCGAGTGTGGCCTCACGAACCGGATGCCAGGAGGTCCTTCCATGAAGATGCGCATCACCGGACGAGCGGGGCCCGTCCTCGCCGCACCACTCCTCGCGGTGGCGACGCTCGCCATCGCCGCGCTGTCCGCCTCGGCCCAGGAGGCGGGTGCCGTCGCCGAGATCGTCGACCGGCAGGGTCGGGTGATCGGGACGGCGGAGCTGTTCGAGACCCCGGAGGTCGGGGTCCTCGTGCGGGCGGAGCTCGAGGGGCTCCCGCCGGGCACGCACGCGTTCCACATCCACGAGCGCGGCACCTGCGCGCCCGACTTCGAGGCCGCCGGCGATCACTACGCGCCGCGCGGCTCGAGCCACGGAATACTGCACGAGGGTGGCCCACACGTCGGCGACATGCTGAACATCGAGGTGCCGTCCGGCGGGGCCGTGACGGTCGAGCGCCTCGCACCGGAGGCCAGCCTGCGCGACGGCCCGACGAGCCTGTTCGATGCGGACGGCTCGGCGCTCGTGGTGCACGAGGAGGTCGACGACTACAGGAGCCAGCCGAGCGGGGACGCGGGGGACCGTATCGCCTGCGGGGTGATCGAGCGGCGGTAGGGGGCGTTCGGCACCGATTGCCGGAGGCGGAACGGCCGTGCCGGAGAAAGCGAAGAGGCCGGCGCGTGTACCGACGCGCCGGCCTCCTGTCCAGCCCCCCGGAAGCGACATCCGCTTCCGGGTGCGGTCATTCCGTGCCGCGGGGTGCTAGAGCGCGCACGGGATGATCACCGGCATGCCATCCACCACATCGATTCGCGGTTCGCAAGGCTCCTCGCCCGGGGGGGTCGGCTCCGGCTCGGGGGCCGGCTCGGGCTCCGCTACGGGCGTCGGCGCCGGCTCGGGCTCGGGCTGCGGGAAGGCGCGCTGGATCCCCGGAGGGAGCGGCTTGCCCTCGGCCTGACGCTTCGCGATCCCCGGCGGGAGCGCGGGCCGGCCGGGCGTGGCATCGCGGCCGCCGGCCTGGGGCGCCTCCCTCCGCACCTCCTGGGCACGCGCGGACTGTGCCTCGACCATATCGGGCAGGGCTGCGAGCGACGCCGTACACAGCGCCGCGAGCAGGACGTTGCGGACGAACACGGGACTCCTCCTGGTTCGAGTCTCGACCAACACCACCGAGTGCGGTGGTAGCGGCGCCGGGGAGGGCAGGAGCCATGCCGCGCCGGGCCGCGGGTACGGCGCGGTCCGGTTCGCCCGCTCCCGTGGAACGATCCGTGTCAGGCTGGCAAATTCATGGCCGATGTCGGTAAATTTGCCTCATGCCTCCTCCCAACGCCCCCCGCGAACCGATCCAGGTCTACCTGGCGCCCGAAGAGCGGGCCGAGCTCGACCGGCTCTCCTCCCTCCTCGGCGTCAGCCGCTCCGAGGCGCTCCGCCGCGGGATCGCCGCCCTGGCGGACGAGCTCCGCGGGGGAGCGGGGGGTGCGGCGCCGTACGGATGGTGGAGCGCCCTGGAGAATCCGGAGCTCGTGACCCCGCGGCGAGCGGCGCCCGGGCCGCCGCCGCCCTCCCGTCCGGTGGCGCTCTTCCGGGAGCTCCTCGAGGATCCGGAGCACCGACCGTGATCTATCTCGAGACCTCCGTGGCGCTCGCGCACCTCCTGGCCGAGGATCGCTGCCCCCCGTCGAGCATGTGGACGCGGGAGCTGGTGACGAGCCGGCTCCTCGAGGTCGAGCTCTGGCAGCGCCTGCACGAGCGCGGGCTCGGGGCCACCCACGCCGATCCGGCGCGCCTCCTCCTTGCCCGCCTCTCGTGGCTCGAGCCGGTGCGGCCGGTCCTCGAGCGCGCCCTGCATCCCTTCCCGGTGCCCGTGCGGACGTCCGGGGCCGTGCACCTCGCCTCGATCTCCTTCCTGCGGGAGCGTGGGCTCGCGGTGGAGCTGGCCACCTACGACGAGGACCTGGCGGCCGCCGCACGCGGGATGGGGGTGCCGATCGCCGCCGTCTGACTTCGCGGCACGCGACCCCCCCGGCGGGTCGTCTCCGGGATCCACGAGGGTGCCTTACGCGCACCACACTCGCCTGTGGCTCGTACGCCGCGTCGCCGGGCGTCGCGGAAGGGGTGGCGGGCCCCGTCCATCCTCGATAACCTTCGTGGGCGCCTCCCTTCCGTGACCACGGCTCGCGCACGATACGCGCGGTCTCGACCGAGGGATCGGCGCTACATTTGAATCTTCCATGATCGGAGTTGTCAGGATGACCGGTCCCGGAGCCCTCCGCCCGTTCGCCGCGCTCGCGGCGCTGGCCCTCCTCCTGGCTCCGACCGACGCCGCCGCGCAGCGGCGCTCGGAAGGCGGCGTGCGACCGATGCCGAGCGGCGTGCTCGGCGACGTCCCGCTGAGCCCGGAGGACCAGGCCGTCCAGGCGCTCGTCCAGCGGCTCGACTTCGACAGCTACCGGACGCTCATCGAGGGGCTGGCCGCCTTCGGCGACCGGGAGCAGGGAACGGAGCGGAACGCCCGCGCGATCGACTGGATCGAGGAGCAGCTCCGGAGCTGGGGCTACGAGACCGTCCGGCACCACTACGAGTTCGAGGGACAGCCGCGCAGCCAGGTCTACGCGACGAAGGTGGGCGCGACCGCTCCCGACGAGATGTACATCGTGAGCGGCCACATGGACGGGCGCGGCGGCGGGCAGGCCGTGAACGACAACGCCTCGGGCACCGCGCTGGTCCTCGAGATCGCCCGGATCCTCGCTGCCCCCGACGTGCGGAGCGACCGTTCCGTCCGCTTCATCCTCTGGAACAACGAGGAGACCGGGCTCGACGGCGCCCGCGCGTACGTCGCGGACCGCGCGGCGCTGCAGGGGATCGAGGAGCCGGCCGGGTCCGGGCGGTATCCCGAGCCGCGGTGGCTGGGCGTCATCCAGCACGACAAGGTCATGTTCGACCACGGCAACCCGGTGATGCACCAGCAGGTCCTCGACGCGGACGTGGACGTGGAGTACCAGCTCGCCTCGGCCCGCTGGGAGGAATCGTCCCGTCTGGCGATCGCGCTGATCAACGCGAACCGGAAGTTCGCGACGGACTATCCGGCCGCGATGAGCAACGCGATGAACAACACGGACTCCATGCCCTTCGCGGACCTCACGGCCGCCGTGAGCGTGCGCGAGAACCGCCGGCGCTACGAGATCGGTCGCGGGTCCGACCCGCACTGGCATCAGCCCTCGGACGTGCTCGCGACGTTCTCGGAGGCGGATTTCCGGCTGGGCTTCAACGCGACGCAGACGACCCTCGGGGCCGTGGCGTCCCTGGCCGGCGCGAGGATCGCGACGACCGGCAGATGAGGACAGGACGGCGCCGGCCGTGAGGAGTCGCGGCACGGCGCCCTGAGCACCAGGCCGGCCCGGCGGGATCCGACGATCCCGCCCGCCGGCCACCGAAAGCGAGGTACCGATGGTCCTGCGAGGAGCATCCGAGGAGCCCCCCGAAGAGGGCGGGATCTCCGCGGCCGTCCAGGCAGGCACCCGAGTGCGCAGATCGCCCGCTTCCCGGATTCCGGGGGGTGGGCGATCTGCGTTTTCGCGCCCGACGGCGCCGCCGCGGGCGCGCGATCGATCCGTTTCGATCAGGAGATGACAGCATGAGAGCTTCGACATCGGGATTCGTCGGGGTCGCGGCATCGCGGCTCCGAGAAGCCGTGTCCGGCCTCGTCGTCGCGGCGCTGCTCGCGTTGCCCGCGATGGCGGAGGCGCAGACGGGCACCGTCCAGGGACGGGTCCTGGACGCGGCGACGGGAGGTCCACTTTCCTCGGCCCAGGTGAGCATCCCGGGCACGGGGCTGGGCGGCCTCACGAATGCCGACGGGCGCTTCCTCCTCCTGGAGGTCCCCGTCGGGCAGCACGCGGTGGAGGTGCTGCTGATCGGGTACGCCGAGCAGCAGCAGCAGGTCACGGTCCAGGCCGGACAGGTCTCGACCATGGAGTTCCGGCTCGAGTCCTCGGCGCTCGAGCTCGACGAGGTGATCGTCACCGGGACCGCCGGCGGCACCCAGCGTCGCGCGATCGGCAACGTGGTGACGGCCGTCAACGCCGACCAGGTGATCGACGAGGCCCCGATCGAGAGCGTGACCCAGCTCATCGGTCAGCGCACGCCGGGCCTCGTGATGCTCCCCGGCACCGGTCAGGTGGGGACGGGCACGGCCCCGGTGATCCGCGGCATCGCGACCATCAGCCAGGGCAACGACCCGATCATCTACATCGACGGCGTCCGCATGGACAGCGACCCGCGTCGCGGCCCCGGCCAGCGGGGCGGGGCG
The DNA here is from genome assembly GCA_964583815.1 of uncultured Gemmatimonadaceae bacterium. Taxonomy (GTDB): domain Bacteria; phylum Gemmatimonadota; class Gemmatimonadetes; order Longimicrobiales; family Gaopeijiaceae; genus JAWLHJ01. The sequence goes on from CAZOYA010000074.1 coordinate 9,476, forward strand.
AACATCAACCGTCTGAACGACATCCATCCCGCCGACATCGAGAGCATCGAGATCATCAAGGGACCCGCGGCGGCGACGCTGTACGGGACCGAGGCCTCGAACGGCGTGATCCAGATCATCACCAAGAGCGGGCGCACCGGCGCCCCGCAGTTCGACTTCACCGCGCGGGTGGGCACGAACTGGCTCTGGGATCCGGAGGGTCGGACCGACATGCGCTGGATGCCGGACCCGGATCTCACGGGCGAGCCGCAGACGGTCGACGACCTCTTCGGCATCAACGTCTACGAGTACGAGAAGGAGAACGGGTCCGGCCCGATCTTCCAGAACGGGCTCACGCAGAGCTACAACCTGAGCGTGCGCGGCGGCACCGACGCGGTCCGCTACTTCGGCTCGGTCTCGCGTGACCACGACGTCGGGATCGTCGACTGGAACTGGGACAAGAGCCTCTCGCTGCGCGCGAACTTCGAGGCGCTGCTCTCAGAGGACCTCACGGTCAGCGTGAACACCTCCTACATCCAGAGCCGGACGCGCCTCGCGCAGGGCTCGATCGACACGGATCCCTTCAGCAACCTGATCTGGTCGAATCCGCGCACGCTCCTGGACGGGAGCGGTCGGCGGGGCTGGCGCGCCGCGCCGCCCGAGGAGTGGAGCGAGCAGGTGGACCGCGGCGACAACGACCGCACGACCACGGGCGTGGAGCTCCGCTACCAGCCGACGGACTGGATGACGCACCGACTGGTGACCGGCATCGACAACAACTCGGAGCTCGAGTTCAGCCTGCTGCCGCAGCAGCCCGAGGGCGCGGACCACTTCTACGGTCAGGCCGCGCTCGGCGAGAAGGAGGTGCAGCGGGGTACGCGCCGCTTCGTCACCGTCGACTATTCCGGGAGCGCGAACTTCGACGTCGGCGACTACGTGCTGACGCCCTCGGTCGGCTTCCAGTACTACAACACGCAGAGCTCGTTCATCACGGCGGAGGGCGCGGAGTTCCCCGCGATCCCCGTGACGACCGTCTCCGGCGGCGCGGTCCGCACCGGTGACGAGAGCTTCTCCGAGGAGTCGATGGTCGGCTTCTACGTCCAGCAGCAGGTGGGCTGGAACAACCGCGCGTTCGTGACGGCGGCGCTGCGCATGGACTCGCACAGCGCGTTCGGATCCGAGATCGACGCGGCGTACTACCCGAAGCTGAGCGGCGCCTGGGTCATCTCCGAGGAGCCGTTCTGGGACTTCGACTTCGTCGATCAGCTCCGTCTGCGCGCCGCGTGGGGCGCGGCGGGTCAGCAGCCCGGCACCTTCGCGGCGAGCCGCCTCTACGGCCCGACGATCGGATACGGGGACGCCCCGGCGCTCTCGCCGGACTCCTACGGCAATCCGGACCTGAAGCCGGAGCGTGGCGAGGAGCTCGAGATCGGCTTCGACGCGAGCCTCTTCGAGGACCGGGTGAGCCTGGAGTTCACGCGGTTCCAGCGGACCACGAAGGACGCGATCATCGAGCGGCCCCTTCCGCCCTCGAGCGGCTTCACCGGCGACCAGATCGTCAACATCGGGCAGATCGACGCCTGGGGGAACGAGGTGGCCGTGAACGCGCGGCTCGTGCAGGGCCGGACGTTCTCGTGGGACATCGATACCCAGATCGCCACGTCCGACAACGAGATCGTCGACCTCGGCGACCTGGACGTGATCTTCGCGGGAACGCAGTCGCAGCACCGCGAGGGGTATTCCGTGGCGGACATCTTCATGAAGCGGGTGCTCGACGTGGAGCTCACGCCGGACGGCACCTTCCTCTCCGCCACGTGCGACGGCGGCACCGGGCCGCAGGGCGTGGACCCGGGCGGCGCGGCGGTCGACTGCGCCGACGCGCCGCAGGTGTGGCTCGGAAAGAGTCAGCCGACGTGGCAGTTCGGCTTCGGCAGCACGTTCACCTTCTTCGACAACCTGCGCCTCTACGCGCGGATCGAGGGGAACGGCGGCCACATCCAGAACAACACCGAGATCCGGGCCACGCACAACCAGTTCACGACGACCGAGACGCTCCTGAGGGACAACCCCCTCGTGCAGGCGTACCGGGCGCTCGAGAACGATCGCATGGGCGTCTACGACGCGGGCTTCCTGCGACTCCGGGAGGTCTCGCTCAGCTACGACATCCCGCCGAGCCTCGTGGAGCGGGTGGGAGCGCGCCGGGCCATGGTGAGCGTGGGCATGCGGAACGTCATGATGCTGTGGACGGCCGAGGAGGGCTGGGACACGCCGCGCAGCGGCCTCGTCTTCGAGGACCTCGCCGGCATGCACGTCTGGGATCCCGAGGTACGGGCCACCGGCTCGACCTCCGTCGGATACCAGACGGTGCTGCCGCCCACGGCGAGCCTGACCATGACCCTTCGCCTGAGCTTCTGAGGGAGGCCGACATGCTACGTTCCACGAAGAAGGCCCGAAGCGGCCGGGGACGCGGCCGGACCGGGAAGGTGGTCGGCCTCGCGCTGATCGCCTCGCTCGCCGCCTGCGACAGCCTGCTCGAGGTGGAGAACCCGGGCGCGGTGGAGGCCGAGGACCTCGAGAATCCGGCCCTCGCGACCACGATCGTGAACAGCGCGCTCGGTCAGCTCGAGTGCGCGGTCACCTCCTACGTGGTCTCGACCGGGCTGCTGGCCGACGAGCTGATCAACGCGTCGGGCTGGCTGAACATCAACGGCTGGGGATGGCGCGGCGTCGAGCTGGAGACCATCACCGGGAGCTGCCCGAGTGGCCGGGACGCGACCGGCCTCGGCGCCTTCACGCCCCTGCAGCAGGCCGACTACCTGACCACGGACGGGATCCGGCTCATCGAGAGCTTCCCGGCCGAGGCGATCGTCGGCGACAAGACCGAGATGCTCGGGATGCTGGCCGCCTACGGCGGCTACGCCCGGCTCCTCCTCGGCGAGGGCTTCTGCGAGATGGCGATCGCGCAGGGTCCGCTGATCGAGCCCCCTGAGGTACTGCAGCTCGCGGTCGACCGCTTCACCGAGGCGATCGGGCACGCGGAGGCGGTGGGCAACACCGACCTCGCGCTCATGGCGCGCCTGGGACGCGCGCGCGCGCTGCTGGATCTCGGCGATCTCGAGGGCGCGTACACGGACGCCGCCACGATCCCGCCCGGCTTCTCGTGGGTCGCCGACTACTCGACGATCGACGGCGTGCGGGAGAACCGCGTCTACAACCTCAACCGGCGGAACAACTACGTCTCCGCCAACCCCGACGAGTACGGCGACCTCATGGTGGCCGGCGTGCCCGACACCCGGGTGCAGATCACGTTCAGCGGCGGCGCCGGACACGACGGCGAGACGCCGCACTGGTACCAGGAGAAGTACCCGACGGCGGACGCCGACATCCCGATCGCCTCGTGGGAGGAGGCCAAGCTCATCATGGCCGAGGCACGGCTGGCGGAGGCGGAGACGCACCTGACCCAGCTCCGCGAGGCGCAGGGGCTTCCCGCCACCGACCTCGTCGGCCTGAGCGGGATGGGTGATGCCGCGATCCTCGACGTGGTGCTCGAGGAGCGCCGGCGACAGCTCTGGCTCGAGGGTCATCGCCTGAACGACATGCTGCGGCACGACCTGGAGTTCCCGCAGGGCGTGAACCACAAGGGGCAGCCGTACGGCCCCATCACCTGCATGCCGCTTCCCGACCAGGAGCGGCGGGCGAATCCGAACATCCCGTCCTGAGCCGCTCGGCGGCGCGGCGTTCCGGCAGGCCACGGCCTGTCGGGGCGTCGCGCCCGCCCGGATGGGACGCCGGCCTCAGCGGCTAGGACGCGGCGACCGCCGGCCCGACGCGCTCGAACACGAGCATCCGGTAGCGCAGGAATCCCTCGCGGAGCCCCTCCTGCAGGGCGTTCCCGCCGATCATGTTCCCGAAGAACGGGACGTCGACGAGGCCCAGGCGCTCGAGCCAGGGCGCGAGGAGGGCGACCGCGCGGTCCCGCGGACGGCCGGGGCGCACGAGCGGGGTGAGGTCCCGGTCCTCCAGGAGGTGCAGCCCCGAACGGCGAGCGGCGCCCACGCACGCGTCCGCGGTCACCGCCGAGGAGAGGCGCCACCCGCGGCGCAGGAGCTCGACCCGGCGTCGCTCGTCCGGCGAGAGCCGCGCGTCGTCGCGGGCGAGGAAGTCGTCCACGAGCACGAGGCGCCCGCCGACGCGGAGGTGCGCGGCCGCGGCGTCCAGGAATCCGGCGGGGCTGCGCGCGTGCGCGAAGGCCTCGATCCCCACCGCGGCGTCCGCCCGCACGTCCAGCCGTAGCGTCTCGAAGTCGCCGTGGTGGATCCGGCAGCGCCGGCCGTGGCCCCGGAGCCGGACGAAGCGCCGCGCGAGCCCGGCCTGTCGGGCGCTGATCGTGAGCCCGTGCAGGTGCGCTGCCGGGATCCGCTCGGCGAGGTGCAGGAGCGTGCCGCCGACCCCGCACCCCAGGTCCACCACCTCGGGGGCCGCGCCGAGGCCGCGGACCTGCTCCTCGACGAGCCGGTTCACGTAGCGCTTCGCCTCCTCCGCCGTCCGCACGCCCTCGCCCCACAGCTCCCGGTGGATGGCGAGCGCGCGGGCGCCGCCTCCCGCGATCAGGAAGCGGAGCGTGTTGCGGTCGTAGTAGCGCGCGACGGGATCGGCCGGCGTCACGCCGCTACAGCCGCACCCGCGTCCCGAGCCCCCGTGCCTGCGCCTCCCGCACGGCGAGCAGCCCCACGGCGACGTCCTGCACGGCGTTGCCCACCGACTTGAAGTAGGTGATCTCGTCGGGCGACGTGCGCCCCGCGGCGCGACCGTCCAGGATCTCGCCGATCTCGGCCGCGATGTGGTCCGCGCCGAAGACGCCCTCGCGGATCGGCACGATGAGGTCGCCCGCCTCCTCGAGGACGGCGTCCCGCGCGTCCACCACCACGCGCGCCCGCTTCAGCACGTCGGCGTCGATCTCCTGCATGTTCGGCTTGAACGAGCCGATGCCGTTGATGTGCGTGCCCGGCTCCACCGCCGTGCCCGGGAAGACTGGCTTCGTGCTCGTGGTCACGGTGCAGATCACGTGGGCGCCGCGCACGGCCTCGGCCGGGTCCTCCACGACCCGGGCCTCCACGCCCTCGAGCTCGCTGGCGAGGGTGTCCGCGGCCTCCCGGTCCAGCGAGACGATGCGGACCTCCCGGATGTCCCGCACCGCGCGCACGGCCGCGATCTGGGTGCGGGACTGACCCCCCGATCCGAAGATCGCGAGCACGCGCGCGTCCTCGCGGGCGAGCGCGCGGGTCGCGACGCCGGACCCCGCCCCCGTGCGCAGCGCGGTGAGATAGGTGCCGTCCATGATCGCGATCGGCACGCCGGTCTCCGGGTCGAGTAGGAGGACGATCCCGTTGATGACCGGCAGCCCGTGCCCGGGGTTTCCGGCGAACACCGAGACCACCTTGGCGCCGAGCGCCCCCGAGTCCGCGAGGAACGCGGGCATGAAGAGCGAGACCCCCTTCGGAGCCTCGAGACCGAGGCGGACGGGGGACTGCGCCCGTCCGCCCGAGAGCTCGCGGTACGCCGCGGCCACCGCGTCGATCGCCGCCGGCATGGAGACCGCGTCGCGGACCTCCTCGGCGGAGAGCAGGATCAGGTCCACGCGCTCACTCCTCGTCCATGAACGGATAGCGGTAGCTCGTGGGCGGCACGAGCGTCTCCTTCATGCTCCTGGGCGAGACCCAGCGGAGGAGGTTCAGCGCCGAGCCGGCCTTGTCGTTCGTCCCGCTCGCCCGGCTTCCGCCGAAGGGCTGCTGGCCCACGACCGCGCCGGTCGGCTTGTCGTTCAGGTAGAAGTTCCCGGCGGCGTGACGGAGCACCTCGGCGGCGCGGGAGAGCGCGGCCCGCTCGCGCGCGAACACGGCGCCGGTGAGCCCGTAGGGCGAGGTCCCGTCCACGAGGCGGAGCGTCTCCTCCCACTTCCCGTCGGGGTAGGGGTGCACGGTCACCACCGGGCCGAAGATCTCCTCGCACATCGCCTCGTACGCTGGGTCCTCGGTCTCCAGGATCGTCGGGCGGACGAACCAGCCGACGGAGTCGTCGTACGTGCCGCCCGCGACGATCTCGACCCCGGACGCCTCACGCGCCCGGTCGATGTAGCCCGCGATCTTCCGGAAGGAGCCCTCGTGGATCACGGCGCCCATGAAGTTCCGGAAGTCCGCGGGATCGCCCATGGCCACCCCGTCCGTATCGCGCGCGAGCGGCCCCCGGATCTCGGACCAGAGGCCCCGCGGGACGTAGACGCGGGAGGCCGCGCTGCACTTCTGTCCCTGGAACTCGAAGGCGCCGCGGAGGATCGCGGTGGCCACGGCCTCCGGATCGGCCGACGGGTGCGCGACGATGAAGTCCTTCCCGCCCGTCTCGCCGACGATGCG
>CAZOYA010000074.1:15874-16131 GCA_964583815.1 uncultured Gemmatimonadaceae bacterium
CGGTACCGCTCGAGGTGGTCCGACATCCTCTTCCACAGGTGCCGGAAGACCCCGGTCGAGCCGGTGTAGTGGAGCCCCGCGAAGTCGGGGTGGTCGATCAGCGCGTCCGTCACCCCCGCGGGGTCGCCCGGGACGAAGTTGATCACGCCCGGCGGCAGCCCGGCCTCCTCGAACAGCTTCATGACCAGGTAGTTGCTGTACATGGAGGCGACCGACGGCTTCCACAGCACCACGTTCCCCATGAGCGCGGGCGCCAT
>CAZOYA010000075.1:0-15900 GCA_964583815.1 uncultured Gemmatimonadaceae bacterium
CCTCGAGAAGTACGCGACCCGGCTGGGGAAGTCGGTGCGGCGCATCTCCACGCCCGCGATCGACATGCTCGTGAGCTACCACTGGCCGGGGAACGTCCGCGAGCTCGAGAACTGCATCGAGCGGGCGGTCCTCGTCTGCTCGGGGGGCGTGGTGCACGGCCACGATCTCCCCGCGACGCTGCAGACCGCCCAGGGCTCGGGCACGCTGCCGGGTGCCTCGCTCGACGACGCGGTCGGCAACTACGAGCGCAACCTCATCGAGGACGCGCTCAAGTCCGCCCGCGGGAACCAGGCCGAAGCCGCGCGGATCCTCGACACCACGCCCCGCGTGATCGGCTACAAGATCCGCAAGCACGGGATCGACCCGGAGCGCTACCGGGGGGCCGCCCGGGCGCCGCACCGCTGAGGCCCGCGGGCGCCTCCCGCGCCGTACTCCGCGGGCGCCCCCCCTCGCCGACCCGCGGTGGCCCCGGCCACCGACTCCCGGCGTGCCCCCGCTATTCGCCCGAGTGTGACAAAAATGTCGGTTTCTGAGTCCGGACCTACGAAAATGTAGTTTCGGGCCCGCCGGCGCCGTCCGGCGCGCCTTTCCGCAACTCATCGGACGCCAACGAGTTACGGTGTTGTCCCGCTTGATCCTCCCCTGGTACGCCGATTGCCTCGGTGCCGCGCGTCGTGCACCGGCCCGGGCACCGGTCGGCCGATCGGCCGGGCCGGGGCACGGTGTGAGCGATCCCACCGTGAGGAGGACGGATGAAGAAGGTCGAAGGAATCGTGCGCCCGCATCTGCTGGAGGCCGTGAAGGGGGCCCTGCAGGAAGCCGGCGTCGTGGGGATGACCGTCACCGAGGTGAAGGGCTTCGGGCGCCAGAAGGGGCAGTCCGAGACGTACCGCGGCACCGAGTACCGGGTCGAGTTCCTCCCGAAGCTCAAGGTCGAGGTGGTCGTCCCCGAGGCCATCGTGGACGACGTGGTGCACGCGTTCCTCACCTCCGCGCGGACCGGGAAGTTCGGTGACGGGAAGGTCTTCGTCACCCCGCTCGACGACGTCGTCCGGATCCGGACGGGGGAGCACGGCGAGCATGCGATCTGAGCGCCCCCCGACCCGTTCCGTCTCGCCCCCGTTCCCCGTCACGCCCCGGAGATTCCTTCCCGTGAACGCGATCCGCTTCGCCGTCCCGTTGGCGCTCGCCAGCTTGTTCGCCCTCTTCGCCCTGTTGGAGCCTTCCGCCCTCGCCGCGCAGGACCCCACGGCCGTCGACGTCCAGCGGAACGTCGATTTCGTGTGGGTCCTCCTGGCCACGGTCCTCGTCTTCCTCATGCAGGCCGGCTTCGCCCTCGTGGAGACCGGGCTTACGCGCGCCAAGAACGCCGTGAACATCTGCATGAAGAACATCATGGACTTCTCGATCGGCTCGCTGCTCTTCTGGCTGATCGGCTTCGGGCTGATGTTCGGCCCCGGGAACGGGTGGCTGGGCACCCTCGGGTTCACGCTGTCGGACTTCGCCGCGGAAGGCGACCCCTGGCTCTGGGCGTTCTGGATGTTCCAGACGGTCTTCGCGGCCACCGCGGCCACCATCGTCTCCGGCGCGATGGCGGAGCGCACGAAGTTCGGATCCTACCTGCTCTACACGGCCTTCATCACCGCGCTCGTGTACCCCGTCTTCGGGAGCTGGGCGTGGGGGAGCCTGTACCAGGGTGGCGGCTGGCTCGAGGGGCTGGGCTTCATCGATTTCGCGGGCTCCACGGTCGTGCACAGCATCGGCGGCTGGGCGGCGCTCGCGGGCGCGATCGTCGTGGGTCCGCGGCTCGGCCGCTACGACGAGGACGGGCGGCCGCGCGCCATGCCGGGGCACAACCTCGTGCTGGCCACCATGGGCATGTTCATCCTCTGGTTCGGGTGGTTCGGGTTCAACGCGGGCAGCACCACGGCCGCGGGCACGGACGTCGCCCTCATCGCGGTGAACACGAACCTCTCGGCCGCGGCGGGCACGCTCGCCGCGATGATCGTCTCGTGGGTCTTCCTGAAGAAGCCGGACATCACGATGACGATGAACGGCGCGCTGGCGGGTCTGGTGGGCATCACGGCCGGCTGCGCGAACGTGAACCCGGGCTCCTCGATCGTGATCGGCCTCGTGGCGGGTACGCTCGTGGTGTTCTCGGTGCTCTTCTTCGACCGGGTGCGGGTGGACGATCCGGTGGGTGCGATCTCCGTGCACGGCGTCTGCGGCGCCTGGGGGACGCTGGCGGCGGGGCTGTTCAACGCGGGCGGGACGTCGATGGGCATCATCGGCACGCAGCTCGTCGGCATCGTGGCGGCGTTCGCGTGGGGCTTCGGCACGATGTACGTCTTCTTCCGCCTCGTGCGGGCGACCGTCGGGCTGCGCGTCTCGGCGGAGGAGGAGATCAGCGGGCTCGACGTGCTCGAGCACGGCAACGAGGCGTATGCGCCGGACACGTACGGTGCGCCCGCCGCGGGGCTCGCCCCGGCGCCCGGCGCGGTGTCGGTGCGCGCGGTGCCGCTCGAGGGAGCGACGCTCCTCCTCGTCCCCCTCGCCCTGTTCGCGCTCGGGGCCGCGCCCGCCGCCGCGCAGGATGCGGGCGTGGCGCCCGCGGGCGGTCCCACGCTGACGGCCAACGTCGGATGGGTGAGCGAGTACCTCTACCGCGGCGTCCCCCAGCGCACCTCCTCGGCGAGCGCGGGGCTCGACCTCGAGGCCGGTCCGGCGTACGCGGGCACCTGGGTGGCCGACGTCGGGGACGGATCCGAGGTGGACCTCTACGGTGGCGTCGCCCTCGAGGCCGGGCCGTTCCAGGTGTCGGCCGGCGGGACGGGCTACCTCTATACGGGGGGCTTCGACGATCCCTACGTGGAGGGCAACCTGGGACTCGGCTGGGGGCCCCTGCAGGCCGACGTGGCGGTCGGCTCCTACCGCACGGATCCGCAGGCGCTGGACTACACGTTCTGGAAGCTCGCCGCCGAGCACCGCGGGCTGCACGTCGCCGGCGGGACGTTCGGGGGCGACCTCGGCGGCCGGTACGCGGAGGCCGGGTACGCCTTCGAGGTGAGCGGCGTGGACCTGAGCGTCACCTGGGTGCTGAGCGACGCCGAGTTGGCGCTCCTGCCGTCGGGCACGTCGGACGCGACGCTCGTTCTCGGCGCTTCGAGGACCTTCCGCATCCGCTGAGCCCGTGGCCCTCTCGCCAGCGGCCGGCCGGCAGGCGAAGATGCGAGCCATGGAAAGCGAAGAACGCGGCCCGGGCGCGGGGACGACCCGCCACCCCCGCGCCCGGCCTCCGGAACGCGCGTCCGCCAGCGCCGGGCTGAGGGCCTTCCTCGAGGCGGAGACGGAGCGACTCCTCGCGCGCCACCGGTTCGGCCTCGGCGGCCGCGAGATCGCCCGCGGCCGTGCGGACGCGGTGGACGTGGCGGTGACGCGGGCCTGCCGGATGGTGGCCGAGGAGCTCGGGCCGGCGGCCGGGCGGGTGCTCTCGGGCTGCGCGGTGCTCGCGGTCGGAGGCTATGGCCGCTCGGAGCTCGCCCCCTGCTCGGACGTGGATCTCCTCTTCCTCACGCCCGAGCGCAGCACTCCCGCGATGGAGCGGCTGGTCGAGGGCGTCCTGCCGCTCCTGTGGGACGCCGGGCTCGAGGTCGGGCACAGCGTGCGCTCGGTCGCGGAGTGCCGGACGATCGGACGGCAGGATCTCCACGCGCGCAACGCGATGACCGACGCGCGGCGGGTCACCGGGAGCGCGGCGCTGTACGAGCGCTTCCTTCGGGAGATGCAGGAGCGGGTCTTCGGGAGCCCGCGCGCGAACCGCTTCTTCCAGCGCGCGATGGCGGCCGAGATCCAGGCGCGTCGCGAGCGCTGGGGCTCCGTGATCGGCGTCCAGGAGCCGAACCTCAAGGAGGGCGCGGGCGGGCTGCGCGACCTGCACGTCGCCGGCTGGGTCGCACGCGCGCGCTGGGGCTTCTCCGGCGTCGACGCGCTGCGGCGGGCCGGCCTGGTCGGCGCGGTCGAGCACGCGCGGGCGCTGCGGGCCTACGACTTCCTGCTCCGCGTGCGGAACGAGGCGCATTTCCGCACCGGCCGCCGCACCGACCGCATCACGCTCGACCTCCAGCCGGCGCTCGCGGAGAGCCTCGGCTATTCCGATCAGCGATCGGCGTCGGCGTCCGAGATCTTCATGCGGGATCTGTACCTGCGTGCCCGCGAGGTGCACCGCTTCTGCCGGGCGCTCCTGATGCGCGCCGAGTTCGCGCAGCCGGAGGAGCCGGTCCTCTCGTTCGGCCGGGGGAAGGGCCGCGGCGCGCGGGCGGTGGGGCCGGAGCGCCGATACCGCGTCCGGGACGGCCGCCTGCACGCGGACGCCGACGCGCCCCTGCCCGACGACGAGCCCCTCCGCCTCTTCGAGGTGTTCCAGGTGGCGCGGCGGCACGGCGCGGCCGTCTCGGACGAGCTCCTCGACGCGGTGCGGGCGCGCGCGAGGATCGTGGACCGCAAGGTCCGGAACGACCCGGAGGTCGGGCGGGCGTTCATGGAGCTGCTCGGCCCGCCGGCACCGGTCGCCCCGGCCCTCCGGGCGATGCACGAGTCGGGGCTCCTCGGCCGCTGGCTCCCGGAGTTCCGGCGGGTCACGCTCCTGGTCCAGAACGATCGCTACCACCGCTACACGATCGACGAGCACACGCTCCAGACGCTCGAGGCGCTCGATGCGCTGGCGACCGCGGAGGACGAAGGCTCGGCGCACCTGCGGGCCGCGCTCGAGGGCGTGCGCCATCCCGAGCGCCTCGCGCTCGCGCTCCTCCTGCACGACGTCGGAAAGGGCCAGGGGGGAAGCCACGTCGTGCGGGGGGCCGAGGTCGCGCGACGGGTCTGCCGGCGGCTCGGCCTCGACGCGGAGGCGGCCGAGGACGTGGTGTTCCTCGTGCACAAGCACCTCGTGATGTCCCGCGTCTCCCAGCGGCGCGATCTCGGCGACGCCGAGGTCGTGCGCGGCTTCGCCGAGACGGTGGGCACGCCGGACCGGCTCCGGATGCTCTACGTCCTCACGCACGCGGACATGCGCGGCGTGGCGCCGGGCGTGTGGAACGACTGGAAGGCCGCGCTCCTCCACGAGTTGTACGAGCGGACGCGCCCGCTGCTCGAGGGCGACGGCGCGGAGGCCGCCCCCGTGCCGAGCGCCGCGGGCGAGGCGTTCCTGGACGCGGTCGTGGAGCACCTCGACCCGGAGTTCCTCCGGAGCGACGTGGAGGAGTTCGTCGGGCACCTCCCCGATCGTTACCGGCGCCTGGTGCCGCCCGCCCTCGCCGCACGGCACTTCGAGATGGTGCGCGGGCTCGGGTCGCGGACCCTCCTCGCCGACTGGCGTCCCTCGACCCGCGGCCCCTACAGCGTGCTCTCCGTCTGCGTGCGGGACCGTCACGGCCTGCTCGGGGCGCTCGCGGGAGCGCTCACCGGGGCCGGGCTCGATCTGCTGAGCGTGGACGTCTTCACGCGCGACGACGGCCTCGCCCTCGACGTCTTCCGGGTCGCGGAGGCGCACGGCGGCCGGCGCATGGAGCCGGTCGCACCGGAGCGCGAGGCGGACGTCCTGCGCGCGCTCGAGGAGGTGGTCTCGGGCACCCGGGACCCCTCGGAGGCGGTGGCGCGCGAGCGGAGCCGCCGGCGGGGCCGGAGCCGGAGCCGCGCGTCCACGCCGCCGCTCGTGCGCTTCGTGCCGCCGGACACCCTCGGCCGGACCGCGGTGGAGGTCCGCGCGGACGACGAGCCGGGGCTCGTCTACCGCATCGCCACCACCCTGGCCTCGCTCGACCTCGACATCGCGCTCGCGAAGATCGCGACCGAGAAGCACCAGGCGCTCGACGTGTTCTGGGTCACGGACGGCTCGGGCCGGCCCCTGCCGGACGAGCGGCACGCGGAGGTCGAGCGGGCCCTCGTGGCGGCGCTCACGGAGCCGTGAGCGTCCCCGTGCCGGACGCCGGATCGGTCATCATGAGCGGGTCGGTCGCGCCGAGCGCGTGGATCGCGATCAGCCCCAGGACGCCGATCACCGCCAGGTAGTAGAGCGTCGGCAGGATCGTGCGCCGCAGGGTGCTGCCCTCCTGTCCGAGGAGGCCCACGGTGGCGGACGCCGCCACCACGTTGTGGATCGCGATCATGTTGCCGGCGGCGGCCCCGACGGCCTGCAGCGCCACGATCGTCACCGTGGAGATCGCGAGCCGCTCCGCCACCCCGTGCTGGAACGCCGCGAACATCAGGTTGCTCACCGTGTTGGAGCCCGCGATGAACGCGCCGAGCGCGCCCGTGACGCCGGCGAAGGCCGGCCACACGAGCCCCACGTTCGTCGCCACCCACTCCGCCATCGCGAGCGGCATCGCGACCAGCCCCGCGCCGTTCACGTCGGAATTGATGTAGATCCGCACCATGGGCACGGTGAAGATCAGCACGAACCCGGCCCCGAGGAGCACCCGTGTCGAGGAGCGGAGCGCGTCCGTCACCTGACGCCGGGTCATCCGGTGGAGCACGGCGGTGACGGCGACGACCACGAGGAGCGCGAAGGCCGGGAGGTAGAGCGGCGTGGTGGCGGCCTCGATCCCCGATCCGAGGATGTCGCGCCACGCGATGGCCGGAGCGCGGAGCCAGGCGCCGAGCGGGAGCGCGGGGAGACGGGTGAGCACGAGGAGCACGCCCAGCAGCACGTAGGGCGCCCACGCCAGCCACACGGGGATCCGTCGCTCCTCCCCCGGCGCGCGGAGCTTCTCCTCCAGCCCGCTCACCCAGTCGCTGCGCCACTGCTCCCGCTCGGGGAAATCCCAGGTGTCCTTCGGCAGGAGCCACCCGCGGCGCGCGAGCGGCACGACCACGGCGAGCCCCAGCGGCGCTCCGAGGAGGGAGGGGAACTCCGGGCCCAGGAAGGTGCCCAGGAGCACGTAGGGGATCGTGAACGCGAGCCCGCCGACGAGCGCGAACGGGAGGACCGAGAAGCCCTCGGTCCAGGAGCGGTTCACGCCGAAGAAGCGCGTGAGCATCGCGACCATCCAGGCCGGCATGAGCACGCCGGCGATGGCGTGGAAGATCACCACACGCGCGGTGACGAGCCGGAGATAGTCGGCCATCCCGAGCCCGGCCGCGGTGAGGTCCGCCTCGAAGGCGCTGCCGCCCATGCCCCCCTGCACGCCCACGAGGATCGGGGTGCCGACGGCGCCGAACGTGACGGGCGTGCTCTGCACCATCATCCCGAGCATCACCGCGGCGGCGGCGGGAAAGCCGAGCGCCACGAGCAGCGGGGCCACGACCGCCGCGGGCGTTCCGAACCCGGCCGCGCCCTCGATGAAGCATCCGAAGAGCCAGGCGACGATGACCGTCTGGACGCGGCGGTCCTCGGAGATCCCGCTGAACGAGCGGCGGATCGCGGCGACCCCTCCGGAGCGCTCCAGGGTGTGGAGCAGGAGGATCGCGCCGAAGATGATGAAGACGAGATCGAAGGTCAGGAAGAGACCCTGGATCGAGGCCGCCGCGACGCGGGACACGCTCATGTCCCAGGCGAGGAGGGCGACGGCCACCGCCGCGGCGTAGGCCGCCGGCATGGCGTGGCGGGCGGGGAGCCGGAAGCCCACGAGCAGGACCCCGGAGAGGGCGATCGGGAGGAGGGCCAGCGCGGCCGCCGTGCCGGCGCTCACGGGCGCCCCCCTCCGAGCTCCGCGGCCGTCGCCCGGCCGTGCCCGCGTGCCGTGTCGCCCATCGCCGCGCCTCCTCCTCGAAGAGCGCGACTCCCCGATGCCAGGCTGCCGGGCCCGCGGCCGCGCGCCGGACACGATACGTCACGTGCCCGCGCGCGGCCACGGGGCCGCGGCTGGGGTCAGTCCGAGTCGGTGTTGCCGCCCTTCGGTCGGCCGAACCAGATCACCGCGCCGGCCACGAAGACCACGAGCGCGAGGACGAAGATCGAAGCCGGATCGGTCGGCAGCGGAATGCCGCCGCCCTCTCCGCTCTGGAGAGCGAAGAGCGCATAGGCTGCGTACAGGTGCATGGTTCCCTCCCCGGGAGTACCTGGACAGGTCGGGGCCGCCACGCGGATGCGTCACGGCCCTGGAAACGCGTGTGCCACGCCGCCCGTCGGGCGGACGTGACCGGTCAGGCCCGGGGAGGGGCGTTCGCGGGCGGGGCGCGCAGCCCGAGGAGGGCGGCGCCGCCGGGGAGGGGAGGGGGCGGACCGGAGGGGCTCCGGATCGCGCGGATCGTGTGGAGCGTCGCTTCGGGTGCCCGGAGCGCGGGACGGCGGCCCGCATCGTCCGTCCGGTCGGGCTGCAGACCGTCGAGCCCGGCCACGCGCGCGGTCGGCAGCGCCACCGGCGACGGGGTCGTCCAGCCGCCGCGCAGCCGCTCGGACTCTCCCGCGTCGTCCGGAACGGCCGCGATGGAAGCCCGCGCCGGCCCCGGATGGGTCGGGGGCGCGCCGCCGCACGCCACGAACAGACCGGCGGCCGCGAGGAGCCACCGGAGGCGACGGGGGAGGCGGGAGCGACGCACCGGAGTCACGACTGCGCGCGGCGCACGGGTCGGCCGGTCACGGGTCGACGCGTCACGGATGGCGCGTCACGGGCGGCCGTCACGGATAGAGCCGGGTCACGGTCCAGCCCTCGCCCGTGCGATCGAACGTCACCCGGTCGTGGAGCCGGTCGTTGCGCCCCTGCCAGAACTCGATCCGCTCCGGGCGCAGCCTGTATCCGCCCCAGTGCGGCGGCAGCGGAATGTCGTCGCCGTCGAAGCGCTCGGCGTAGCTGCGGAAGCGCGCCTCGAGCTCTCCGCGATCGGCGAGCACCCGGCTCTGGCGCGAGGCCCAGGCCCCGATCCGACTTCCGCGCGGCCGCGTCACGAAGTAGGTGCGGCTCTCCTCCTCGGAGACGCGCCGCACGGTCCCGGTGACCCTCACCTGCCGGTCGACCTCGATCCAGTGGAAACACAGGGCGGCATGGGGATTCCGGTCGAGCTCGCCCGCCTTCCGGCTCTCGTAGTTCGTGAAGAAGGAGAAGCCCTCCTCGCCCACGCCCTTGAGCAGCACCATGCGCACGGAGGGCACGGCGTCGGGGGTCGCGGTCGCGAGCGCCATCGCGTCCGGGAGCTTCTCCCCGGCGGCCACGGCTTCCTCGTACCAGCGTCCGAAGAGCTCGATCGGGTCCGTGGATGCGTCCACCTGCGAGAGACCCCCGCTCGGGTCTCCCGACCGCTCCTCGTCCCTGGCGCCGACGGGCTCCGACACCTCTGTCTCCAATCCTTCCGGTCCGTACATCTCGGTCTCCACCGCGGCCGGGTCCGGGCCCGGCGCCGTGGGGAGGAACCCCCCTGCGGCAGCAGAGGTCCGCCTGAAGGAGCGAACCGGCCCGCCGCGGGGGGGCTGGTCGCGGGCGCGTCCACATCGGGTTGACTTATTCAAGCCAGCAGGCGATCATCCGGCGCACCCCCCCCAGGGGGGTAGGGAAACGTCATTCGGAGGGCGAGATGGCCCAGCAGTCCTCGCAGGACATCCTGCGCCGGCTCAAGAGCATCGAGGGCCACGTGCGCGGCGTGCGCCTCATGATCGAGGACGACGCCTACTGCGTCGACGTGGTGCAGCAGATCGTCGCGATCCAGCGTGCGTTGAAGAAGGTCGCCTCCCGCGTGCTCGATCAGCATCTGCACTCGTGCGTGACCGAGGCGGTGCGGGGACGGGACGTGGCCGAGCGGGAGCGTGTGCTGCAGGAGCTGATCGAGGTCTTCGAGGCCACCGGCAAGGCATAGGAGCGATGATGAGCGAGACGAGCGAGCGGACGGTCCGGGTCCCCAACATCTCCTGCGGACACTGCGTGCGGACGATCGAGCGGGAGGTGGGCGAGCTGCCGGGCGTCCGCACGGTCCGGGGCGACGCCGAGCAGCGCCGCGTCACCGTGACCTGGGACCCCGACGCGACGGACTGGCGCGTCATCGAGGAGACGATGAAGGACATCGCCTATCCGCCGGAGCCGGTGGAAGGCTGAGCCGGAGGCTCCCGTGAGCACCGACGACGCGGGACGGGCCGGCCGCGGCGGCGCCGCCGCCGTGGTCCCCGCGGACGCCCCGGCGCAGACCGACGAGCGCGCCGGAGCCGAGGGCGCGGAGCTCGTCCTGCCGATCACCGGCATGACCTGCGCGAACTGCGCGGCGACGGTGGAGCGCGCGCTCCGCCGGACGCCGGGAGTGCGCGAGGCGGCCGTGTCGTACGCGTCCGAGCGGGCCACGGTCCGCTACGACGAGGCGGCGGTGGCGCCCGAGGAGCTCGTCCGCTCCGTGGAGCGGGTCGGCTACGGCGCGACGCTCGCGTCCCCCGAGGCGATCGAGGACGTCGAGGCGCAGTCGCGGGCGGAGGAGATCCGGGTGCGCACCCGCGACTTCCTGCTCGGCGCCGCGCTCTCGCTCCCGCTGCTCGTCCTGAGCATGGGCCGGGACTTCGGGCTCCTCGGCGGGTGGGCGCACGCTCCCTGGGTGAACTTCCTCTTCCTCGCGCTCGCGACGCCCGTGCAGCTCTGGGTCGCGCGCGGGTTCTACGTGGGAGCCTGGAAGTCCCTGCGCAACGGCACGGCCAACATGGACGTGCTGGTCGCGCTCGGCTCGAGCGTGGCCTACGGCTACTCCGTCGTGGTGACGCTCGCGCTCGCGTCCGGAAACGCCGCCCTCGGCGCGCACGTCTACTTCGAGACCTCCGCGCTCATCGTGACGCTGATCGAGCTCGGCAAGCTCCTCGAGGTCCGGGCCAAGGGCGAGACCGGCCGCGCCATCCGGGAGCTGATGGACCTCCGGCCCGAGACCGCGCGCGTGGAGCGGGACGGCCTCGAGCGCGAGGTCGCGCTCCGCGAGGTGGTCGTGGGCGACGTCGTCGTGGTGCGGCCGGGGGAGCGGATCCCCGTCGACGGCGTGGTGCTCGACGGGCGCTCCGCCGTGGACGAGAGCATGCTCACGGGGGAGAGCATGCCCGTGGAGAAGGGCCCGGGTGACCAGGTCATCGGCGCGAGCGTGAACCGCAGCGGGACGTTCCGCTTCGAGGCGCGCCGCGTCGGCGCGGACACCGCGCTCGCCAACGTCGTGCGGCTGGTGCGGCAGGCGCAGGGGAGCAAGGCGCCGATCCAGGCGCTGGCGGACCGCATCTCGGCGGTGTTCGTGCCCGCCGTCCTGCTGATCGCCGCCGGCACCTTCCTCGTCTGGTGGCTCGTCGTGGGCGCGGGTGCCACACCCGCGCTCATCCGCCTGGTGGCGGTGCTCGTGATCGCGTGTCCGTGCGCGCTCGGTCTGGCGACGCCGACCGCCGTGATGGTCGGCACCGGGCTCGGCGCGCGGCGGGGAATCCTGTTCCGGAGCTCCACGGCGCTGCAGCGGGCGCGGGAGCTCCGGGTGGTCGTGCTGGACAAGACCGGGACGGTCACGGCCGGACAGCCGGCCGTGGTCGAGCTCGCAACGGACGGAACGAGCGAGGAGGAGCTGCTGCGCCTCGCGGCGTCCGCGGAGCTGCGGAGCGAGCACCCGCTCGCCCGGGCGGTGCTGCGGGAAGCCGAGCGGCGCGGGATCGCTCCGGTCGCGCCGACGGCCTTCGAGGCCCGGACCGGATTCGGCGTCGACGCCCGGCTCGACGGCGCGCGGATCCTCGTGGGCTCCCGGCGGCTGCTCGAAGGGGAGGGGATCCGGACGGACGCGCTCGTGGAGGTGGCCTCCGCGTTCGCGGAGCGTGCGCTCACCGCGCTCTGGGTGGCGCGCGGCGACCGGGTGCTCGGCCTCCTCGGGGTCGCCGACCCCGTGAAGGAGGGGTCGGCCGAGGCGGTCGCGCGCCTGCGCGCGCAGGGACTCCGGGTCGTGCTGCTCACGGGGGACCAGCGGCGCGTGGCCGAGCGGGTCGCGCGCGAGGTGGGGATCGACGAGGTCGTGGCGGAGGTCCTCCCGGACGGCAAGGCGCGCGTCGTCGAGGAGCTCCGCGAGCGGCACGGCGCCGTCGCGATGGTCGGCGACGGGATCAACGACGCGCCGGCCCTCGCGCTCGCGGACGTGGGGATCGCGCTCGGCACCGGGGCCGATGTCGCCATGGAGACGGCCGACCTCACGCTCATGCGGGGCGACCTGCGCTCGGTGCCGGAGGCGCTCGCCCTCAGCCGCGCCACGATGCGCACGATCGAGCAGAACCTCTTCTGGGCCTTCTTCTACAACGTCGTGCTCATCCCCGTGGCGGCGGGCGCGCTCTACTCCGTCACGTTCCTGCCGATGGCGCTGCGCTCCCTCCACCCGGTGCTCGCCGCGGCGGCCATGGCGTTCAGCTCGGTGACCGTGGTCGCCAACAGCCTGCGCCTGCGGCGCGCGCGGATCGGCGTCCCGGGCACGTGACGCTGGCCCCTCGTGGAGGCCGGGCCCATCCTGGGTGCTGTCCCCCGAGAGCCCCGAAGCCCCGGCACCCGAAGCTCCAGGAGAGGAGGAACCCGATGCGATCCGGACCGGCACGGCCCGCCCGCCCGCTCGTCGCCCTCGCGGCGGTCGCGCTGACCTCGGCCTGCGGCGGGGCGGCGTCCGAGGCCGCGGACCTCGTCCTGAGCGGCGGAACCGTGCTGACCGTGGACGCGGAGCGTCCGCGGGCCGAGGCGCTCGCGATCCGGGACGGCCGCATCGTGGCGGTGGGCACGAACGACGAGGTCGAGCCGTGGGTGGGGCCCGAGACGCGGGTCGTCGATCTCGCCGGCCGCACCGCGATGCCCGGCTTCATCGAGGGACACGGCCACTACATGCGGCTCGGCGCGGCGCAGCTCGAGCTCGATCTCTCGACGGCGGGGAGCTGGCAGGAGGTCGTCGACCTTGTGGCGGCGGCCGTGGCCGAGGCGGAGCCCGGCGAGCTCATCGTCGGGCACGGCTGGCACCAGGAGCGCTGGAATCCCCGGCCCGAGCCGAGCGTCGACGGGCTCCCGCTGCACGACGCCCTGAGCGCGGTCTCGCCGGACCATCCCGTGATCCTCACGCACGCGAGCGCCCACGCGAGCTTCGCCAACGCGTACGCCATGCGCCTCGCCGGGATCACCCGCGAGACGCCCGACCCGCCCGGCGGCGAGATCGTGCGCGGGCCCGACGGAGCGCCGACGGGGGCCTTCCGCGAGACCGCCTCCTCGCTCCTCGCCCCCGCCCGCGAAGGCGCGCCCTCGCCGGACCCGCGGCGGATCGCGCTCCTCGCCCAGGAGGAGGTCTTCCGCAAGGGGATCACCTCGTTCCACGATGCCGGCTCGGGGTTCGAGGTCGTGGAGCTCTGGAAGTCCATGATCGACGAGGGGAGCCTGAAGGTTCGCATCCACGCGATGATCCGCGCGCCGAACGACGTCCTCGCGAAGCGTCTCGACGACGCCCGGGTCGTGGGGTACGGCGATCACCGGCTGAACGTGCGCTCGATCAAGGTGTCGATCGACGGGGCGCTGGGCTCCCACGGAGCCTGGCTGCTCGAGCCGTACGCGGACATGCCCACGAGCACCGGCCTGAACACCGTGTCGCTCGAGGAGCTGCGGGAGACCGCGCGCCTCGCGCTCGAGCACGACTGGCAGCTCGCCGTCCATGCCATCGGCGACCGGGCGAACCGCGAGGTGCTCGACATCTACGAGGAGATCCGGCACGAGGCGCCGGACCGCGACCTGCGCTGGCGCATCGAGCACGCGCAGCACCTGCATCCGGACGACATCCCGAGATTCGGCGAGCTCGACGTGATCGCCGCGATGCAGGGGGTGCACGCCACTTCGGACGGCCCGTGGGTCGAGCCCCGGCTCGGTGCGCGCCGCACGAACGAGGGCGCGTACGCGTGGCGCCGGCTGCTGGACGGCGGAGCGGTGCTCGTCAACGGCACGGACGCCCCGGTGGAGGACGTCGACCCGATCGCGAGCTTCCATTCCAGCGTTTCGCGCCGGATGGCGAACGGCGAGCGCTTCACGCCCGAGCAGCGCATGACCCGCGAGGAGGCGCTCGAGTCCTACACGATCGACGCCGCGTACGCCGCCTTCGAGGAGGATCTCAAGGGGAGCCTCAGCGTCGGCAAGCTCGCCGACGTGGTCGTGCTCTCGCAGGACCTGCTCACGGTGGAGGAAGATCGCATCCCGGACACCGTGGTCGAGCTCACGATCGTCGGGGGCGAGGTCGTGTACGAGCGGGACGGCGATGGCGACGGAGGCTGACGTGGGCGCACCGTCGGACGATCCGATCGAGGACATCCTCGCCGTCATCGAGAGCGCCAAGGCCCGGGAAGGCGAGGGGGACGCGGAGGGCCTGCACGCGTTCGCGGCGCGCGCGCTCCCCGGGGCCACCGAGGACGAGGTGCGGGCGGCGGCGGACCTGGCGCTCGAGATCATCGAGTCCGTGCCGATCCTGCTCGCGCGCGCCCACCAGGAGGCCGAGGAGCGCGGGCTCCAGCGTGTCGCGCTCCCGCTCCTCGAGCGCGCCGAGCGCTACTGGCTGAAGCCCATCGACCTCGTGCCGGAGATGACGCAGGGACTCGTCGGCCTGCTCGACGACACCTACCTCGTGCTCCGCACCCTGGAGAAGCTCGACCGGGGCCAGCGCGACTTCCTCGGCTGGGATCTCGCGAGCCCCCTCCGCTTCCTGCGCCGCCTGCTCGGACGGAGCCTCGCGCGCCGCCTCGACCTGGTCGTCGCCGAAGCGCTCGAGGAGCTGTCGGAGAACCTCGAGGAGCTCTGGGCGCGCTCGGCGCACCAGGCATGAGCGGAGGGCACCCGGGGCACGGCGGGCACGAGGGGCACGAAGGTGGGGGTGGCCACGGGGGCCACGGCACCCACGGCGGACACGACGCCCATGCGGGCCACGACGCCCACGCCGGGCACTCCCCCGGCATGTTCCGCGACCGCTTCTGGCTCTCGCTGGCCCTCACGGTACCGGTCGTCGTCTGGTCCGAGCACGTCCAGATGCTGCTCGGCTACGACGTCCCCGCGTTCCCCGGCTCCGCCTGGATCGGGCCGGCGCTCGGCACCGTCGTCTTCCTCTACGGCGGACTCGTCTTCCTCCGGAGTGCGGCGCACGAGCTGAAGGCCCGGCTCCCGGGGATGATGACGCTCATCTCCCTCGCCATCACGGTCGCCTTCGTCTACTCGTGGATCGTCGAGCTGGGCTGGATCACGGCGGAGCCGATCTGGTGGGAGCTGGCGACGCTCGTCACGATCATGCTGCTCGGCCACTGGATCGAGATGCGGTCGGTCTCGAACGCGAGCGGAGCCCTGCAGGAGCTCGCGAAGCTCCTGCCCGACGAGGCGACCCGGATCGTCGAGGGTGGCGAGGAGCGGGTTCCGGTCGCGGCGCTGGGCCACGGGGACCGGGTGCTGGTCCGGCCCGGCGAGCGGATTCCGGTGGACGGCGTCGTGCGGAAGGGCTCGAGCGACGTCGACGAGTCGATGATCACCGGGGAGTCCCGCCCGGTGAAGCGCGCGGAGGGGGCCGACGTCGTCGCCGGCACGATCAACGGCGCCGGAGCGCTCGAGGTGGAGGTCTCCGGGACCGGTGAGGAGACCCGTCTCTTCGGGATCATGCGCCTGGTCTCGGAGGCGCAGGAATCGAGGTCCCGCGCGCAGCACCTCGCGGACCGCGCGGCCGCGCTCCTCACGTTCGTCGCGCTCGGCGCCGGCGTGCTCACGCTCGCCGGGTGGCAGGTCCTCGGTGCGTCGATCGAGTTCTCGATCGTCCGCACGGTCACGGTGCTCGTCATCGCCTGCCCGCACGCGCTCGGGCTCGCCGTCCCGCTCGTCGTGGCGATCTCCACCACCCTCGGCGCGCGGAGCGGCCTGCTCGTGCGCGACCGGCGCGGCCTGGAAGAGGCCCGTCACGTCGACACCGTGATCTTCGACAAGACCGGCACCCTGACGCTGGGCGAG
>CAZOYA010000076.1:0-15834 GCA_964583815.1 uncultured Gemmatimonadaceae bacterium
ACGAGGCGATGCTGCTGGCGGCGCAGACCGCGCGCGGCGCCGCTTCGCTGCTCCTGCGCGAGGGCACCCACCCGGAGGCGGAGATCGACCGCGTCACGACCCCGCGCGGGTGCACCATCGCGGGGCTGAACGAGATGGAGCACCAGGGCTTCAGCTCGGCGCTCATCAAGGGGATCCTGCTGTCGGCGGAGAAGGCCTCCGGGCTGTACGGGGGGTAGCGGCTCGGCGCTACCGCCGTCTCGGCGTCAGTCGACCGACCGGGACGATCATCTCCTCCGGGCTGATGCCGCCGTGGAGGAAGGAGTTCCGGTAGCGGGCCTGGTACTCGCGGAGCTTGGTGGGATAGACGAGGAAGTGGTCGTCGAGCGCGATGAGGTAGCTCATGCCGAGCCGCCCGCCGGGAAGGCGCAGGTCCTTCTCGTCCTTGGTCACGTAGGCGGTGCCCGACACCTCCGTGCGCAGATCCTGCCCGAACTTGTAGCGGAGGTTGCTCGTCGCGTCCCTGCGCGCGTAGACCGTGGCCGGTCGGTGGCAGAAGATCGAGCCGTGATCCGTGGTGAAGACCACGCGGTGCCCGCCGATCGCCGCCTCGCGCAGCACCTGGAACGCGGTGGAGCGCTCGAACCACGAGCGGGTGAGGTCGCGGAGCGCGGCTTCGTCGCGGGCCACCTCCATGAGGATCGGCGACTCCGAGCGCCCGTGCGTCATGAGATCGACGAAGTTGAACACGAGCGCGACCACCGAGCCGGGCGTCGCGAGCGCGGAGTTCACCCGCGCGCGCACGTGGTCGCCCTGCCGGTCGGAGAAGATCTTCTCGTAGGTGACGGGCACGTGGCGCCCCGTGAGGCGCCGGAGCTGCTCCTCGAGGAGCCGGTCCTCGAAGGCGTTGAGGCTCCCCTCGTCCTCCGAGGAGTCGAACCAGCCGGGGTGGCGCCGCTCGATCTCGTCGGGAAAGAGGCCGCTGAAGATCGCGTTGCGCGCGTACGGGCTCGCCGTGGGCAGGATCGAGTAGTGGAGCCGCTCCTCGATCTCGAAGAAGTTGGCGAGCAGCGGCGCGATCACCCGCCACTGGTCGAGCCGCATGCAGTCGAGCACGACGTAGAAGACCGGATCGTCGCCCAGGAGCGGGAGCAGGAACTCGCGGGCGAGGTCCACCGAGAGGATGGGTCGCTCGCCCTGGCCGCGCATCCAGCGGGGATAGGAGCGCACGATCCAGGAGCCGAAGTCCCGCCGCAGGTCGACCATCATCGACTGGACCGTGTCGAGCAGGCCCGTCTCGCCCGACTCGGTGAGACGGACGTCCCAGTCCACCAGCTCCGAGAAGACGTCGGCGAAATCGTCCGCCGTGCCCGCGCCCTGGGCCCTCCGCGAGAGCTCGGGGAAGCGGGCCGCGAAGTCCTGGGCGACCCGCTGCTGGCGGATCGAGGAGCCCTCGAGGATGCGGGTGACGACCGACAGGACCTGCCGGGGGCTCGTCGGCTTCACGAGATAGTCCGACACCCGGCGGCCGATCGCCTCGGTCATGGTGTGGTCCTCCTCGGACTTCGTCACCATGACCACGCGCTGATGCGGATCCTCCCGCCGCAGGATCTCCAGCACCTCGAGGCCGCGGCGCCCCGGCATCTGCTCGTCGAGGAGCACGAGGTCGTAGGGCTGCTCGCGCAGGAGCTCGAGCGCGTCGTCCCCGTTGGCGATCGCGTCCACGTGATAGCCGCGCGCCTGCAGGAAGAGCAGGTGCGGGCGGAGCAGGTCGACCTCGTCGTCGACCCAGAGGATCCGCTTCGTTCCCCGGAGCGAAGGTGACATGCAGGGAAACTAAACAGATCGCGCGCGGAGTGCCCCGGTCGCCTCCCGGACGGGAGCGCCCGAGCCCGGCTACGGCCCGGCCGTCAGCAGGTCGAAGTAGTCGTCGGGATCGAACCCGACGGGGTCCACCCGGAGGCGGCGCCCCCGCACGAAGTGGCCGGTGGTGGGGAAGTACGGCGGCGGGGCCGTGGCGCCGCACCGGTCGTAGGCGTAGCGCTTCACGTAGCCGGTGCCCCCGACGGTGTTGAGGATCGTCCCGACGGCGCCCCGCGTGCGCTGGATGATCCCGCCCGTGAGATACAGGCATCCGCGCCCCCACAGCGCTCCGCACGGCTCGGACTTCGTCGGGCCCGTGTCGTAGTTCTCCACGCGGAACTGGTCGAGCGCGAGCACGATCGCGTGGATGCGCTCCTCCGGCGTGTCGTCGTACGTGAACTCGTTCGATCCGTTGCCCGGGTTCTGGGGCGTGTTGAGCGTGTTGTCCGCCACCACCACGTCGGTCCCGCTGAACAGGCCCAGGATATCCACGCACGTGCCGACGCCGGGATCGGTCACGTACTGCAGGTCGTCCCCGATGATGATCTCGTCCGTGGCCGCGAGCGTGACCCGCCCGCGGACCCGCCCGCTCACCACGACCTTCCCGTCCACGAAGATCACGCCCTGGAACTCGGGGTTGAGCTGGCGCGAGAGGGGGAACAGGTAGTCGGCGTCCGCCCGCCCCGCGACCGACGCGTCCGGCGTCCCGGCCCACTGGACCCAGTAGCCGTTGCCGTCGTTCGGGGTGAAGCCGCCGAAGATCGAATCGGACCCGCCGAGGTAGCAGCGCTTCGTCGCGTTGGAGAGCGAGGCCTGCCAGGAGTCGGAGGCGGGGTGGTCGGCCGCCGAGACGAACGTGCCGTCGGGGTGGTAGTGGCCGCAGTGCTCCGCGTAGCGCATCCCCCACTGGGGGCGATCGCCCGAGAGCCACACCTCGTCGTTCGAGCGGTAGACCCGGAAGAAGCCCTCGTTCTCGCCCGAGCGGCTGCCGTCGCCGTCGAGGTCGAACGCCATGAACTCGATGCGCAGATACGCCTCGCCCGAGCCCGAGGGCGACGAGGTCGAGAAGGCCGTACCGGCGCTCGTCGCGCGCGCCTCGAGCGCGTCGAGGTCCGCCGTCTCGGGCATGTCGATCGGGGGCACGCCGGCCTCGTATCCCTTGCGGAACTCGCCGTACTCCTCGCCCTCGACGTCTCCGGCCGTGCGCACCTGGTCGTGGAAGGTGGCGCCCGAGTCGTAGATCTTCAGGTCGTCGTTGGTGTGCACCGGCCCGAAGATCTGGTCGCCGCCGCCGAAGGCGATGTTCGAGGGCTCCACGTCGGTGAAGTAGGCGTAGCGCGCGAAGCTCTCCTGGAACACCTGCCCGCGCCGGATCGCCACGCCGCCGCCGGCGTCCCGCGCGACGGAGACGATCGTGCCGAAGACTCCGTACTGCCCGGACGTCACGCCCGTCGGACCGGCGTAGGTCCACCGCTGCACGCCGGGGATCGTGTCTCCGTCCGCATCCGTGAGCACGACGCCGTCCTCGAGGACGACGTAGCCCGAGTCCGGGTAGGCGTCCGGGTCCCCGTTGATGCGCGCCCGCGCGAGCTCGAGCCCGGAGAGCGCGAGCGCGTCGAGCTCGCTCTGCCGGTCGTAGTACCGGTTCCCGAGCACGTGGCCGGCGCCCACGACGGCCGCGCTCGTCAGGATCGCCGCCACGATCGTGACGACGAGCATGACCGTGATCAGCGCGAAGCCGTCCTTTCCCCTCGCCATGCTCACGGCACCGCCACCGCCGCCGAGGGCACGAGCCCGGAGAGGCTCGGCGTGCAGTCCTGCGCGGCCACCGCGTACTCGTACGAGGTGCCGCTCTCCACGGTGGCGTCCGTGTAGGTGTACGCGCCCGCCCCGGCCGGGACCGCGAAGAAGGGATCGCCCCAGTCCGCGGCGCCCGCCTCCCGCCGCCACAGGACGTAGCGCACGACGTCCGCCTCGCCGCCGGTCTCGTCCACGGCGGGGCTCCAGAGCAGGTCGACCGCGCGCTCGCCGCCCGGCAGCGCGGTCGCCGAGGCGGCGAGCGTCACGCCCAGGATGGGCGCCGATCCGCAGGTCGCGAGCTCGCCCGCCCCGGCGTTCGGCAGGTAGACGAGCCTCGACGCGTCGACCGTGCGCTCGTCCGCGCCGGACAGGCCGTTGGAGCCGCGGACCGTGATGCGAACCGCGCGTACGCTGTCGGGCAGCGCGGCGGCCCCGGTGTCGGCGGCGGACAGGTGGAGATCCGCGGTGTGGTGGAGCGGCAGCAGGCTGTCCGCCACGGCCTCCAGCGCGGGGTCGCCCACGCCGGGGTCCCGGAGGATCTCGTAGGAGAGGAAGGGGGCTCCGTCCACGCGCAGCAGGTGCCGCGCCAGGACCTCGGCCGGGCCGCCGTTCACCTGGCGCGCGAGCAGGAAGTCGTCGGTGCGGGCGGTGAAGGTGTCCGCGACGAAGAAGAACGTGAGGATCTCGGCGGGACTCGTGATGCCGGGCGCCGCTTCGTACGCGCTGCTCGCCGCGCTGTGCGCGGTGGTCGGGATCGTGAAGGACGACGACGGCGCGCGCACCTGGCCGTTCGGCGCGTCGGGATCGTGAAAGACCGCGAAGGGATCCCCGTCGACGTTCGTCGCATAATCGGCGGAGAAGACCACCACGTTCTCGTCGCCGTAGACGAGCGCCGGCTGCTCGAGGGGCACGTTGTTGCCGAGCGCCTCCAGGTCCTGCGCCAGCGTCTCGACGGCGTAGCGCACGTTCCGCAGCGCGCCCAGGCGGTCGAGCGCCTCGCTGAACGCGGCGTTCTGCCGCGAGACGAAGCCGAGCGTGATGCTGATGACGACCCCGAACACGGTGAGCGCCACCAGGAGCTCGACGATCGTCATGCCGCGCCGCGCGCTCACGGGGCCGCCACGATCAGGCTGCGCTCGACGGGCCGGCCGAGCAACGGCGCCGACACCACCACCCGCACGATCTTGTAGTCCAGCGGGTCGGGGCTCGTGACGCTCACGTGGTCGATCGTCGTGACCCTGGTGCTGCCCGGGACCGGAAGCACGCCCGTCTCGGTGCCGGCGTAGAGCGTGTCGAGACCGCCGTAGCGATCGTCCGCGTCGACGCGCGCGAGGCGATCGAGCGCCGAGTGCACGGCCTGCGCGCGGAGCTCCGCGGTCGAGGCCGCCGTCGCGAGGCTCGACGCCGAGCCCGCGAGCCCGAGCACGGCCACCGAGAGGATCACGAGCGCGACGGTGATCTCCACCATCGTGAAGCCCCCGCGCCCCGACGTCAGCACGACTCCCTCCACGAGGCGCCCGACCAGGCGAAGCACTGGAGCATCCCCGTGGAGCGCTCCACCGTCACGACGTGCGCGCCCGCGGCCTGGGAGGACAGCGATCCCTGGACCGGGCGGACGTAGACGCGCCCCGCCTCGCTCGCGCTCCCGTTCCGGTGGAAGACGAGCCGCGGGGCCCCGCCGAGTCGCCGGCCAGCGGCGGCGCCGGGGCGAAGGCGAAGCCCACCGCCTCGGGGAGCTCCACGAGCCGCACGTCCTCCCCGGCGTCGACGGTTCCGTCGTTGTTCGCGTCCCGGTGCACCTCGAGGGCCCGACGGCCGAGGTCGAAGGTGACCACGACGTCGTGCTGGCGGAGGAGCGCCAGACGCTGGGCGGCCCCGAGCGCGGACATGACCTCGTGCACGCCCGCCTCCGCCCGCCAGCGTCCGGCGGCGAGCATGGGCGCGGCGATGGACATGAGGATGCCGAGGATGGCGATGACCATCACCGCCTCCACGAGGGTGAACCCCCTCTCCTCCGCTCTCTGGAACGTCACGTCGGCCTCCGGATGGAACGTGCGGGGCCGGGGAGTGGGCAAGCGGCATGCCCCCGCGGGGTCGGGGGACGTGCTCCGGGGTGGAGGAGGCGGGGACGCGCGAAGGGGGCGGGCGCACCGCGGATCGGTGCGATCCCGCAAGCCGTAGGCGCGCAATTACTTGCGGACCAGGAGATGAGCATCGCGCGGGGGCCCGCGCGCCCGGCGGCGGGTGATGCGGGCACCGCGCGCCCGCCCGGGCGCCGCCCGTCTCATCCGCAGTCCGTGACCCCGCCCGGCAAACCTTACCGGGTCGGAGTGCCCCTGGCGGCTAGGCCGCGCCGCCCTCCCGCCGGACCGCCCACGCGGCCCCGTCCGCCGGCGGTGCCGCCTCGCCGCCGCGAGCGACCGCGAGGGTGCGCCGCCACACGCCTCCGAGCCACAGGCCCATGTCGTCGAACCACGCGTAGAGGGTGGGCGTGAGGCAGAGCGTCATCACCATCGAGGTGGAGAGCCCGCCGATCACAGCCTGGCCGATCGGCGCGAACATCTGCCCCATCCCGTCGGTCGCCCAGAACGCCATCGGCACGAGCCCGATCAGCGTGGTGAGGCTCGTCATGAGGATGGGCCGGAGCCGCGCGGAGCAGCCCCGCAGGATCGCCTCCCGCCGGTCCGTGCCCTGGGCGCGGAGCTGGTTCACGAGGTCGATCATCACGATCGAGTTGTTCACCACGATCCCGACCGTGATGAGCACCCCGAGGAAGGACAGGATCGAGAACGTCGAGCCAGTGAGCGCGAAGACCACGCCGAGCCCCGGCACCGCGAAGAAGATCGAGAAGTAGATGACCAGCGGGTACACGAGGCTCTCGAAGAGCGCGGCCAGGATGATGTAGATGAGCACGAGGGCGAGGATGCCGGCGGCGAGCATGTCGCCGAACTGCTCCTGCTCCTCCTGGAAGCCCCGGCCGAGGTCCCAGCGGTAGCCGCTGGGGAGCGTGACGCCCGCCATGATCTGCCGGACCTCGGCGATCACGTCGTCGCGCAGCACGCCGGGGGCGAGCTCCGCCGACACGGTGACCGAGGTCTGCCGGTTCTCGCGCGTGATGTCCTGCGGCCCGCCCACGACCTGGATGTCCGCGACGGTCCCGAGCGGGAGGCTGGCCCCGCCGGGCGTGCCGACCGCGAGGTTGCCGAGCTGCGCGATGGCCACGCGGTCCTCCTCGCGGAGCTGGAGGAGGACGTCCACCTCGCGGTCTCCGGCGCGGAAGCGCGTGGCCACCTCGCCGCGCAGCGCCCCCGACACCGCGCGCGCGACCTGCTCGGAGGTGAGGCCCTGCCGCTCCGCGGCGCGCCGGTCCACGCGGACCCGGATCTCCTCGTTCCCGGACGCGAGCGAGTTCTCGATGCTCGCCAGCCCCGACACGCGCGTCTCGAGAAGCGCCTCGACCTGCTCGGCGAGCCGCTCGAGCTCCCGGGTGCTCTCGCCGATGAGGCGCACCTGGATGCCGGCGCCTCCACCGAAGCCCCGCCGCTGGTTCCACTCCACGCCGGGGATCACCGGGAGCGCGCGCTGGATCTCCTGGGAGATCTGCGCCGTGGACTTCGTGCCCCCGTCGGAGAACGGCGTGAGCGTCATGAAGATCGACGAGAAGTTCTGCCGCGAGAACGAGGACACGGTCTCGATCTCGAACTCCTCCGCGCGGTCGAGGAGGAGCCGCTCGGCCTCCGAGAAGATCGCGCTCCGCTCCTCCACGGAGATGCCGCGTGGGGTGGTGATCCCCATGCGGATGAAGCGGTTGTCCTCCTCCGGCATGAGCTGGCGCGGGAGGCCCGCGAGGATCCAACCCCCGGCGACGAAGAGCGCGAGGGCGACCGCGGCCGTGGCCCACCGGTGATCGAGGATCCGGTCGAGCAGGGCCCGGTAGCCCTGGTTGAGCCGGACCATCCAGCGGCCGGGCTCCGGCATGCTCCCCCGGATGAGCCGGACCGCGAGGAGCGGCACCAGCGTGATCGCCACGCCCAGCGAGGCGATCATCGTGTAGGAGATGGACGTCCCGAACGCCCGGAACTGCGTCCCCATCTGGTTCGGGGGCAGGAAGAAGAGCGGCGTGAAGACGACGACCGTCGTGAGCGTTCCCGACAGGATCGCGAGCGCCACCTCGTCCGTCCCCTCGATCGCCGCCACGTCCGGCGCCGAACCCATCTCGCGGTGGCGGAACACGTTCTCCACCACGACCACGGCGTTGTCGACGAGCATGCCCACGGCGAGCATGAGCCCCGACAGCGTGATCACGTTCAGGGAATCGCCCGCGAGATACATGATCGCCATGGTGAAGACGAGCGAGACCGGAATCGCCGTCGCCACGATGAGCGTCGGGGTGAGCCGCCGCAGGAAGACAACGAGCATGATCACGGCGAGCAGCCCGCCGCCCGCGCCCGCCTCCGCGAGCATGCGCAGCACCTCGAGGATGCCCTCGGACTGGTCCTGCCAGGTGCTGAACGACACCCCCTCGAGGCCGGGCTGTCCGTCGAGCTCGGCGAGCGTGGCCTTCACGGCCGTGGCCACCTCGACGATGTTCGCGTCCGACTCCTTGTAGATCTCCACCTGGCGCGCGTTCACGCCGTTCATCCGGTAGAAGAACTCGCGGTCGGGGAAGTCGTACGTGACCGTCGCGACGTCGGCGAGCCGCACCGCGGTGCCGCGCACCGGCAGGCGCTCGATCTGCTCGACGGACGTGAGCTGGCCCTCCGCCCGCACCTGGAAGCGCGTGGCGCCGAGGTCGACCTCGCCGACCGGATAGTCCTGGTTTCCGCGGCTCAGCGCCTGGCTGATCATGGCGATCGTCACGCCCTGCGCCCGCATGCGGTCCTGGTCGAGCTCGATGGTGACCTCGCGCGCCTCGAGGCCCTGGAAGTCCACCTGCGCGACCCCGGGCACCTGGAGGAGCGCCGGCCCGATCCGCCGCTCCACCATCTCGGAGAGGCGCGCCGGGTCCCCGTCGTACGAGATGGACGCGCGCAGGACCGGCTGGGCGTCCGAGGAGAAGCGCCGCAGGTTCACGCGCTGCACGTCCGCGGGCAGCTCGCGACGCACCTGCTCCACGCGCTCCCGCACCTCGAGCGAGGCCAGGTCCATGTCCGTGCCGGGCTGGAACTCGAGCTCCACCCTGCCGTTGTTCTGCGAAGCCGTCGAGCGGATGGCCTCGATGCGCCGCACGGTCCCGAGCGCCTCCTCGAGCGGGCGCACGATCCGGCGCTCCACCTCCGCGGGCGAGGCGTTCGGATACGGCACGTTCACGGACAGGACGGGGCGCTCGAAGCTCGGGTACATGTCCAGCCGGATGAGCCCGAGCGAGAGCAGACCCATCACGATCACGGATACCACGAGCATGCCGGTGGTGACCGGGCGGCGGACCGAGAAGCGGGGGATCGACATCGGTCAGGCCGTCTCCGGAGAGGGATCGTCGGACGGAAGCACCGGGTGGGGGCGCCCCTCCGCTCCGGACGTGCGGGCACCGCCCGCCGGCGCGCTCTCGCCCGCGAGCTCCGCGAGGCGCCGGCGCTCGCCCCGCAGCTCCGCGGCGCGGTAGAAGGTCGGAACCACCACGAGCGTGAGGAGCGTGGAGACCACGAGCCCACCGATCACCGGGAGCGCGAGCGGGACCCGGAGCTCCGCGCCCTCGCCCGGCACGAGCGCCATGGGCAGGAGCCCCAGGACGGTGGTCAGGGTGGCCATCAGGATGGGGCGGAGGCGCACCCGGGCCGCCTCGACGATCGCGTCGTCGAGCGCGTAACCCTCCTGGCGCCGGAGCACGTTCACGTAGTCGACGAGCACGATGGCGTTGTTCACCACGATCCCGACGAGCATCACCATGCCGATGAGCGCGACCACCGAGATCGAGCTCCCGCTGATCCAGAGCGCCGCCACCGCGCCCGGGAGCGCGAGCGGCACGGACGCCATGATGATGAAGGGCAGGCGGAACGACTCGAACTGGCTCGCCATCACGAGGTAGACGAGGAACATCGCGAGGAGCAGCGCGAGCTGCATCGAGCGCACGGACTCCTGCAGGTCCCGCGACTGACCGGCCACGGCGAGGGTGAGCTCGTCCGGGAGCGGGATCTGCGCGAGCGCCTCGTCGATCCGCTCGATCGCCCCGGCGAGATCGGTGCCCCGGGGGGTCGCCTCGACCAGCGCCACGCGGGAGCCGCCGCGGCGCACGATCTCCGCGGGACCCTCCTGGAATCCGAGCGTCGCCACGGCGCCGAGCATCACCGGCTCCCGGCCGGGCGCCTCGATGCGCAGCCGCTCGAGGTCCTCGAGCGTGGAGCGCTGGCTCTCCCGCGCGCGCACGAGGACGGTCAGGTCGCGGTCCCGCTCCGTGAACTCCGTGGCGGGCGCGCCCCGGACGCGCGCCTGGAGCGCCTCCGCCGCGTCGCCCACGGTGAGGCCGCGGAGCGCGAGCTGCTCGCGGTCGAACAGGACGGAGATCTCCGGGGTGCCCGCCCGCCGCTCCTCCTCGACGCCCGCGATGCCGGGCACGGTCCGCAGGACCGCGCGCACGTCGGAGGCGACCTCGTTGAGGAGCCGCAGGTCGTAGCCGCGCACCTCCACCTCGATCGGGGCGTTCACGGTGAACAGCTTCGGCCGGTCCACGCGCACCTGCACGCCCGGGAGGCGCGAGAGCCGGTCGGCGAGCTCGGCGGAGACGGCCTCCTCGCCCCGACCCTCGCCGTCGAGCCGCACGAGGAGGGTCGCGGCGTGCCGCTCGAGCTCCCCGGTGCGACCGAGGGTGCCGGCCCCTCCGCGCATACCCACGTTCGTGAAGACCTCGCCCACCTCGTCGATGTCGCGGGCCACGGCCTCGGCCCCGCGCGCGATCTCCTCCATGCGGGCGAGGCTCGTCCCCGGCGCCGCTTCGAGCTCCACGACGAGCTCGCCCTGCGAGAGCTCGGGAACGAGCGAGACCCCGACCTGCGGGATCAGCACCGCGCCGACGGCGAGCGCGCCGAGCGCCCCGGCGAGCACCGTGCGCGGCCGGCGGATCAGGCCGCGGAGCGCGCTCGGGTAGCGGCGCTCGAGCGCCCCGTACGTCCGATCGAAGGCGCGTCCGACGGGGCCGAGGAGCCATCCGCCTCCCGAGCCCCCCATCCGGAGGACGCGCAGCACCCGTCCGCCGCCGGCCGCGATGGCGCCGCCGACCGCCCCCACCTCCACCTCCTCGCCCTCGCGCGCGCCGCCCATCCGGGCCCGCGCCCCGCCGCCCTGCCCCGCGAGCATGGGGATGAGCGTGAGCGAGACGATCAGCGACGCGACGAGCGCGAACGAGACCGTCCACGCCTGGTCGCCGAAGAGCTGGCCCGCGATCCCCTGCACGAACACGATCGGCAGGAAGACGGCCACGGTCGTGAGCGTGGACGCGACGACCGCGCGTCCCACCCGTTCCGTGCCGGCGCGCGCGGCCTCGCGCGGCTCGGTCCCCCGGTCGCGCTCGCGCGCGATCGATTCGAGCACGACGATCGCGCTGTCCACGAGCATCCCCACGCCGAGCGCGAGGCCGCCGAGCGACATCACGTTCAGCGTGATCTCCCGCGAGAACATGAGGACGAACGTCGCCACGATCGAGATGGGGATCGCGGTCGCGACGATGAGCGTCGTGGGGACGTGGCGCAGGAAGAGCAGGAGCACGAGGATCGCGAAGCCGCCGCCGAGGAACGCGGCCGTGCGCACGTCGCCGATCGCGCGCTCGATGAAGACGGCCTGGTCGCTGACGAGCACGACCGACACCTCGTCGGGGAGCTCCGCCCGCAGGCGGTCCACGCGCTCGCGCACGGCGCGGGAGAGCGCGACGATGTTGGCGCCCGATTCGCGGAGCACCGCGATCTCGACGGCCTCGTTCCCGTTCACGAGCGTGAGCGTCTCGCGGTCCACCGAGCCGCGCCTCACGCGCGCCACGTCGCCCAGGAGGACCGTCTGCCCGCCCGCCGTACCGACGACGATGCGGAGCATCTCCTGGACCTCGGTGAACTCGTTCACCGTGCGGACGACGTACTCGGCGTCGCCCTCCTCGAGGATACCGCCGGCGAGGTTGACGTTCTCGGCGGCGAGCCGCGTGGCCACCTGCGTGAAGGGGATGCCGATCTGCGTCAGGCGGTCCTCGTCCACCTCGACCAGGATCTCCTCCTCGAGCCCGCCGTTGATGCGGACGGAGGCGACGCCCTCGATCCCCTCGAGCGCCCGGCGCACCTGCTCCTCGGCGGTCCAGCGGAGGGCGATGAGCTGCTCCCGGTCGGCCTCGAGGTCCGGATCGAGCGGCCGCTCGGAGACGAGCGCGAAGCGCACGACCGGCTCGGACGCCGGGTCGTAGCGGGCGAGGGTGGGACGCGAGGCGCCCGGCGGGAGGTTGATGAGATCGAGCCGCTCCCGGAGGTCGAGCGCGGCGAAGTCCATGTCCGTGCCCCACCGGAACTGGAGCGTGATGTCCGAGCGGCCGGGACGGGAGCGGGAGGTCACCTGCCGCACGCCCTGGACGACGGCCACCGCCTCCTCGATCGGCTGCGAGACCAGCGTCTCGATCTCGCGCGGACCGACGCCCGTGTACTCCGTCTCGATCGTGACGGTCGGGAAGGACAGGTCCGGCAGGAGATCGACCTCGAGCCGCGTGTAGGAGACGACGCCGAAGACCATCACGGCCACGAACGCCATCGAGACGGCGACGGGCCGGGTGACCGAGAGGTCGACGAGCTTCACCGGAGCGCCTCGCCGCCGTTCGCGGCGGCCGCGCCGGCATCGCCCCCGAGCGCCCGCGCCGGGCGAGCGTCGTCGCCCCCGGCCGCGCGCTCCGCGGTGAACGGCTGGCCGTTGAGCTCCATGACGTTCACCTCGGCGTTCGCCCGCAGGTTGTCCTGCCCGATCACGATGACCGTGTCGCCCAGGCTCACGCCCGAGGTGATCTCCACGGCCTCGCCCCTCGAGTACCCGAGCGCGACCTCGCGCTCGACCGCGCGGCCCTCCCTCACGACGAAGACCCGGGGGGCCGCTCCGTCCACGAGCACCGCGGTGCGCGGCAGCGTGATCCGGTTCTCGAGCGTCTCCGTGACCAGGTCGATGTTCACGAACTGGCCGGGGCGGAGCACGACGCCGCCGCTCGCGGCGGGAATGCTCACCGTGACCTGCACGGTGCCGCTCGCGGCGTCGACCACCGGGCGGATACGCTCGACCCGGCCCTCCGCGACCGCGCCCACGCCCTCCTGGAGCACGACCCGGGCGACCTGGCCCACGTGCACCCGCGAGGCCTCACGCTCCGGCACCCCGACGAGCGCCTCGAGGCGGTCGAGGTCGGCGATCCCGAACGCGGCCGAGGACGTGTTCACGAGCTGGCCCCGCTCGACGTAGCGATGCGTGACGGTGCCCGCGATCGGCGCCGTGATCCGGGCGTGGTCGACCCGCAGGCGCGCGAGCCCGAGCTCCGCCTCGGCCACGCGGGCCTCGGATACGAGACGCTCCACCTCCTGCTCGGACACCAGCTCGAGGTCCTGCAGCGAGCGGGCGCGGGCGGCGGCCTCGCGGGTGGCGGTCGCCCGGGCCTCCGCCTGGTCCGCCTGCAGGCGCCACTCCGCGTCGTCGAGCCGCGCGAGCACCTGCCCGGCCCTCACCCGGTCGCCCTCCTCGACCAGCACCTCCACGACCGTCCCGGCCTGCCGCGGAACGACGTCCACGCGCTCGCGGGCCCGCAGGTTCGTGGAGGCGCGCAGCGTCACCTCCAGGTCGCCGGGCGCGGCGACCCGGACGGAGACCGGCGTGGCGCGCGCGCCGAGGCCCGCCCCGCCGAAGCCGCCCGGACCGCGCCCGGGCCCGCCCTGCGCGTTGGGGGGCCCTGCCTCGCCGCCGCATGCGCCGATCGCGAGGGGCGCGCCTAGGGCGAGCAGGAGGGCGACACGCGCGCGCCCGGAGCGGATGCGGGGGAGGGACGTCTTCATCTCGGGTCGGGCCTCGGCCTTCGGGTGCGGGGACGGACGCGGGTGCGGGAGACGGGCGGCGTCGGGTCTGGGGATGCTCATCGAATCGGCGCCCCGATCAGGGCCTCGAGCGCCGAGACCGCGCGGTGGAACTCGTACAGCGCGTTGATCTCGTCGCGCTCGGCCTGCGAGAGGTTGGCCTGCGCGTCCGCGACCTCGATCGAGGACGCGAGACCGAGCGCGAAGCGCTCCTGGGCGAGCCGCAGCTCCTCGGCGGCGGTCGCGCGGATGCGCGCCTGCAGCTCCACGGTGCGCCGGGCCGTGGTGACCGCGCGCGCGGCCGTGGTGAGCTCCGTGCGGAGGAGCAGCTCCTGCGCGCGGACCTGCTCGAGGGCGTTGCTCGCGGCGACCTGGGCCGACTCGACCTGGTTGGTCCGGGAGAAGCCCGTGAAGAGCGGCAGCGAGATGTTCAGCGAGATCCCGAGCGGCTGCCGGCGGTAGCCGAAGGGGAAGCCGGAGTTGTCGAGCCGCACCTGCTCGCGGATGTCGTTCTCGACGGTGGGAAGGGCGGGATCGAGCATCGCGCAGTCCCGCGGCGGGTCGCCGAGGAGCTGCCGGATCCGGTTGTCCTCGAGGCACGACTCGAACCGGCCGCGCTGGCTGGTCATCGCCTGGTTGATGAGCGGGTCGAGGTCGCCGGCCTGGAAGACCGAGCCCGTGATGCCGGCCGAGAGCGAGATCGTCGGGAAGAACTGCGACTTCGCGAGCGTGACGCCCGATTCGGCGGCCTCGTGGCCCATGCGCGACGCGCGCAGGACCGGATTGTTGTCCAGCGCCAGCGGGAGGAGCGCGTCCGGATCGAGCGCCGGGTCGAAGAGCTCGAACGACGTCACGAGCGCCACATCCTCGGGCAGCATCACGCCGAGCACGGCCGAGAGGCTCGCCCGGCTCGCGGCGGCCTGGTTCTCGCTCTCGACGAGGACCACCTCCGCCTGCCCCTCCTGCACCTCCGCCCGGCGCAGGTCGAGCGGCGTCGCGGCTCCGACCTGGACCTGCGCCGCCGCCTGCTGGACGGTGAGACGCGCGCGCTCGAGCGCGTTGCGCGCCTGCAGGACCTGGGCGTCCGCCTGGAGCACCCGGAGATAGGCGTCCGTGACCTCGGCGTCGAGCGCGATGCCGGCGCCGTCCACGCGCGCCTCCGCCGCCCGCGCCTGGGTCCGTGCCTGCCCCGGCCGCAGGAGCGACTGCCCGTTCAGCGAGTACTGGAAGCTCAGCGAGTAGGAGGAGCGGTAGTAGTCCGGCTGCGTTCCGAGCACCACGGAGCCCGCGCGCCGCACGCCGGGTGCGTCGTAGCCGTAGGAGTTCGAGATGCTGAGGGACGGCAGCAGGTCGCCCCGGGCGTTGCTGATCGCGATGTCCGCCTGGCGAAGCTGGGACCGCTGCGTCCGGTAGTCGGGATTGAACTCGCGGGCGAGGCCGATCGCGTCCTCGAGCGTGAGCTGGTCCGGGCCGGACGGGATCTCCTGGGCGGAGGCGGCCGTCCGAACGGCTCCCAGCAGCGCGAGGACCAGGATCGGGAACGAGGGGCACCTACCGCGCCGACGGGCGGGCCGGCGCCGCGAGAGGCCGAGCTTCATCTATGACTGCTCCTTGCGGCCGACACGGGCCGAGGCGTATCCGGATACGGGAGCGGCGAGACGCTCGCCCCGAGCACATCTCCGAGCAGGTTCTTGGACATCCGAACGCCCCGAAGCGTTAGAATCGGACATGCGGATCCTAGCCCTCAGGAAGAGCGAGCAGAATCGAGCGATGCTCGATCCGTGGACCGTGGTGCACTTCGCCACGGGCCTGGCGACCGGCCTCATGAAGCTGCCGTTCCGGACCTCGATCGCGGCGGCCGCCGCGTACGAGCTGGTCGAGCAGTACGTCGAGCGGCAGCCGTGGGGTCGCGACCTCTTCGAGACCGAGCACCACGAATCGCTCCCGAACGCGCTCGTCGACGTGGTCGTGTTCGCGTTGGGGCACGGGGTGGGGCGGGCGTGGAACGACGTGGACTAGCGGGCGGGAGCGTACGGCCGTCACGAGCGATTCCGGGGCGAGGCGCGCGGCGCGATGGTCCCATTTGGCCATGGACGGGTTTCGGGGCGGCCGGGAGGATGTCGGGTCGGATGGCGTGCTGGAGCACCCCCTCGAGGCCGGAGGAGGCGCTCCCTGGCACGACGTC
>CAZOYA010000077.1:0-15631 GCA_964583815.1 uncultured Gemmatimonadaceae bacterium
CGGTGCGCCACCCCTCGACGCTCAGCCCCTCCGGCGCCGGCAGCACGAGGAGCAGCAGGAACAGGAGCGCCCCGGCCACAAGCCCGATCCGCTGCGCGACGCCGTAGGGCTTCTCTTCCGGCTCGACCGGCGGAGCCGGCGGGATGCGGTCGTCCAGCACGCTCTGCTCGTCCAAGTTCGACTCCGGGCACGCGGTGGGTCGGGAAAATGGCCGGCGGGCAGTCTGCAGGTCGGGAGGCCCGCGGGCAAGCGCGCGGGGGCGGGAAGCGCGGCCGCCCTCGCCTGCGTGTCCGGCGCCGCCGCCAGAGGCCCGGTCACGTCGCGCGGTGGGGTCCCGGGTGGGCGGCGCTCAGCGCCGCGTCAGCGCCTCCACCGGATCCACGCGCGTGGCCCGCCGCGCCGGGAGCCAGGACGCCGCGACCGCCGTGACGCCCATCACGAGGGCGCCCACCGCCAGCGTGCCGGGATCGAGAAGCCTGGCCCCGGGGTCCACGCCCTCGACGAGCGGCGCGACCCACGCCACGAGCGCGCCGCCGAGCGCCACGCCCGCGACGACCGTGGCGAGCGCGCGGGCGGTGACGAGGCGGATCAGGCGGCCCCGCGCGGCCCCGAGCGCCATCCGCAGACCGATTTCGGTGCGGCGGCCAGCCACGGTCAGCGAGACGATCGTGTACATGCCGATGCTCGCGAGCAGGAGCGCGAGCGCCGAGAAGAGGCCGAGCACGCCGGTCGCGAGGCGGGGCCCCGCGAGCGCGGCCGAGATGTGGCCTTCCATGGTGTCGAGCCGGTCCGCAGGGAGGCGCGGGTGGACCTCCGCCAGCGCGCTCCGCAGCGCGGGCAGCAGCGAGCCCGGCGCCACGTCGGCGCGCGCCAGGAGCGTGGGGGCGTCGAGCGTGCCCGTGAGCGGATAGAAGATCATCGGGAGCGCCGGCCCGCCCGGCCGGTCGACCGCCGCGTCCGAGACCACGCCCACGACCGGGATCCAGCCGTCCGGCGCGCTCTGCGGACGGATCCGGCCTCCGAGGGCGGCGTCCGGGTCGCCCCAGAAGCGGCGCGCCGCCGCCTCGTTCACGATCACGGAGCGGTCCTCCCCCACCGCGTCGTCGGGCCCGTAGCCGCGTCCGGCCAGCACCCTCATCCCGACGGTCTCGAAGTAGCCGGGGCTCACGTAGGCGAAGGGGAGCTCGAGCGCGCCCGTCCCCGCGGGCGGCTCGTAGCCCTCGACGACCGTGGTGGTGCTCCCGCCGCCCGAGATGGGCAGGCGCGTGGTGAGGGCCACGGACGACACGCCCGGCAGCGCCTCGACGCGCGCGAGGAGGTCCAGGAGCGCGGCTTCCCGGGCGTCGGCCCCGATCCCCGCGTCGGAGAAGGTGGTCGAGAGAATCGCGAGGCGCTCGACGTCCACCCCCGCGTCCGCCCGGAGCTGCCGGACGAGCATGCGGGCCGTCATCGTGGCGCCCACGACCAGCACGACCGAGAAGGCCACCTGGACCGCGATCATGCCGTCCCGCAGGAGGGATCCCTGGCGACCGGTCGCCACCCCGGTGTCCCTCCGGATCGCCCGGGCGAGCTCCACGCGGACGGACTGGAGCGCCGGGAGCCATCCGAAGAAGAGGCCGGTGCCCGCGACCAGCGCGAGCGCGAAGAGCACGACTCCCGGCTCGAGCGTCACCTGGAACCTCCCGCCGGCCCCGCCCGGGCTCGGCATCGTGCTCATCAGCGCGACGAGCCGGCTCGCGAGCAGGAGGCCCAGGGCGCCCCCGAACGCCGAGAGAAGCAGCCCCTCCCAGAGGAAGAGGCTCGCCACGCGTGCCTCGCCGGCGCCCAGCGCGCGCCGGACGGCGATCTCGGAGCGGCGCGTCATCCCCCGGGCGAGCAGGAGGCTCGCGAGGTTCGTGGCGGCGAGCAGGAGGACGAGCACCGCGACCCCCATGCTCGCCGCGGCGAGCGCCCGGAGCTGCCCGTCCTCGGCCGGGTGCACGCGCACCTCCGACACCGGGAAGACCGTGATGTCACGCCCGCGGTTCAGCTCCGGGAACGCCTCGGCGAGCCGCAGGGCGAGGCCGTTCATCGCCTCCTGCGCGCGCGCCACGCTCACGTCCTCCTGCAGGCGGGCCGTCGCGTAGTACCAATGGTCCTGGCGGCGGTCCAGGTTCGCGACCCGGAAGTCCCCGCCGACCGGGGTGCTCGAGATCGAGAGCCACACGTCCGTGGGCGCGAAGGGGACGAAGCCGTGGAAGCGCTCGGGCGCCACGCCGATGATCTCGACCGGCTGCCCGTTCAGCTCCACGGTGCGCCCCACGATCCCCGGATCGGCACCGAAGAGCCGCTGCCACGTCCCGTGGCCGATCACCCCGTAGAGCCCCGCGCCCACCTCGTCCATGGAGGCGTCGAACCACCGGCCGCGGTACGGCGCGAGGCCGAGCGTGGGCAGAAGCGTGGAGGTCGCGTACTCGACGGCGAGCTCCCGGGTCTCCGAGCCCAGCGCGAGCGTGGCGCGGTCCGGCGAGGTCGCGCCTACCGACGCGAAGACCTCGTCCACCGCGCGCATGTCCTCGTAGGCGGGGAAGGAGTTCGAGGAGGGCTCCCCTTCGTCGGAGTCCTGGTAGACGTGCACGAGCCGCTCGACGTCGGCGTAGGGCGGGCGCTCCCACAGCGCCGCCCGCACCAGCGCGAACATCGCCGTGTTCGCCCCGATCGCGACCGCGATGATCGCCGCCGCCCCCAGCGTGAAGAGCGGCGTCGCCCGCAGCCGCCGCAGCGCGTAGCCCGCGTCCTGCATCCATCCACCCATGCCCGACCTCCCGTTTCCGTGTCCGGCGGGGCCGCCGCCCCACCACGTCCTTCCCGCGTCCGCGATCGTGTGCGCCACGAGTCCCGTCACCGCGCCCGGGCCCCGGGCCGCCCGGAGGCGCGCCGCGAGGAGCGCCTCCATCTCCTCGCCGTGCTCGCGCCGGAGCCCCGGCGGATACAGCGCCAGCAGGAGGCGCGCGAGCCTCATGCCGGCTCCCCGGCCACGCGCGTCCGGGCGATGTCGAGCAGCCGCTCGAGGCGCCCGACCTCGGCCGCGAGGAGAGCCCGTCCCGCGCTCGTGATCCGGTAGTGCTTGCGCCGGGGATCGGCGTCGTCCGAGGGCGGTGGCGTCGGAGCCACCAGCCCCTGCGCGCGCAGCTCGTCCAGCGTGCGGTAGAGCGTGCCCGGGCCCAGGCGCACCGCGCCCTCCGAGGCCGCCTCCGCCTCCTCCGCGATCCCGAGCCCGTGGCGCTCCCCGCGGGACAGCGCGAGGAGGATGTGGAAGACGGGAGGGCGGAGCGGCAGATCGGGCTCGTGCGGCATGGACGGACCTCGTTGCAGGAAGTATCCAGATCAGATATATCGCGCGCGGATAGAAGCGCAAGAGCTGCGGGTTGACTGCTCGGCATCCTGCGGCCGAGTGTTGGCGTGCTCGGGAGCGGCCGATCGGCTGCGAGTCGACGCACCAGGACGAACACGACGCGGGGTGGGTCATCGCCCACCACCCCCGTCGACCCCTCTCGCCCGGGCGCGTCACGAGGTCGATCCAGCCATGTTTCGACGTATCCAGCGGACCCTCGTCGAGCGCGAGGTGCGCCGCCGGGG
Organism: uncultured Gemmatimonadaceae bacterium; assembly: GCA_964583815.1. Taxonomy (GTDB): domain Bacteria; phylum Gemmatimonadota; class Gemmatimonadetes; order Longimicrobiales; family Gaopeijiaceae; genus JAWLHJ01. The sequence continues at coordinate 3,619 of CAZOYA010000077.1, forward strand.
CGGCACGCCCGAGCGGGGCCAGGTCGGTTACGAGAAGATCAACGCGGACCTGGAGCGGGTCGGCATCGAGGTCGAGCCCTACACGGTGCCCGTCGACGATCTCGATGCGTGGGTGGCCGACGCCGGCTACGCCGACCTCCCGTACTACGACGGCGGGCGCGCCGCGGGAGCGCGGGAGAAGCAGCTCGAGCACTTCGTCTCCGTGGATCTCCTCGAGCCGGGCCCCGGCGATGTCCTGGTCGATGTCGCGTGCATGGACTCGCCCTTCTCGGAGATCACGGCCGAGCTGCACGACCTGCGGACGTACCGCCAGGACCTCATGTACCCCGAGGGCCTACGGGGGCGGACGATCGGCGGGGACGCGGCCGATCTCCCGGTACCCGACGAGTTCGCGGACCATCTCACGCTGCACTGCTCCTTCGAGCACTTCGAGGGCGACTCGGACAGCCGGTTCATCCGCGAGGCCGCCCGGGTGTTGAAGCCCGGAGGCAAGCTCTGCATCCTGCCGCTCTATACCACATCCAGCTACGCGATCCAGACGCACACGAGAGGGTGGCGGCCCTTTCGCGCGCCGATCGAGCGGGGCGACACGGTCTACGTGGGCGAGCGATGGGGTCCGCCGCACGCGCGGTTCTACGACGCGCCCTCGTTGCTCCTTCGCGTGCTGCGGCACCTGGGGGAGCTTCGCCTGCGGATCTTCGAGGTGACGAACCTCGCGGAGTGCGGCAGCTCGTGTTACTTGCAATACGCAGCGCTGATCGAAAAACCCGGGTGAAGGGAGGGAGCCGTGCGCATCGTCCTGGCCATCGGGCTCATGCTGGCGGCCGCCGCGCCCGCGGCGGGCCAGCAGGAAGGACCCTGCACCTACGACAGCTGCGCCCTGCTCCGCGTCGAGAGCCGAGTCCTGGCCGGGGCGCGGCGCGCGGAGGTCGCCTCGTTCGGCACCTTCGGTCCCCCGGACGTGCGGGAGATGTTCGCCTCGTCCGAGGAGGCCTCGCGGCTCCTGGACGTCACCGAGGCGAACTACCGCTCCGGGAGGATCCTGGAGCTGATCGGGGTGGTCGCGCTCGCCGGCGCCTCGTTCGCGTTCGCGACCCTGGACCAGGACGACGAATCGCCGACCACCGCGCAGTGGCTCACCTACGGCGTCGGCCTCGGCCTCGGCGGCGTCGGGCTGAGGCTCTGGGGGCACCATCGCGTGCGGCGGGCCCGTCGCGCCTTCGACGAGGCCATGTGGTGGTACAACGCGTCGCTCGCCGGCCCGGATCCGCGGTGAAGGAACGCCGCGCCGCAGCCGTATCGGGGGTATGACCACGTCCGTAGCCGCGTCGACCGCATCCTACGAGGAACGCACGCCGTGGCCGGCCTGGGTCGCGCTCCTCGTCTGGGCCTCGACCGCCTCGGCGACGTACGGCCTGCTCTCCGAGCGGGGCTCGGGACTGTCGCCCGCCGCGCGCTGGCTCGTCCTGCCCGGCGCGCTCGGCGCGGGCCTCGCGCTGCGGACGCTGCTCGGGAGCCTGCGGGTGCGCGTGGGGGCGGACGGGCTCTTCCTCCACCTGGGGGACGTGCCGCTTCTCCGTCGCAGCATCGCCTTCGAGGAGATCGAGCGGGTCGAGGTCGTGCGCTACCGGCCGCTGCTCGAGTTCGGCGGATGGGGGATCCGGGGCTGGGGCCGGAAGAAGGCCTGGAGCATGCGCGGCGACCGGGCGGTGCGCCTGCACCTGACCGGCGACCGGCTCCTCTACATCGGCAGCGACGTGCCCGACCGGCTGGCCGAGCGGATCCGGACGATCGGGGGAAGCCGCATCGGCGCGCGGGGAGCGCGGGGGAGCTGAGCGGGGCGGCGGTCCGATGGGACCGATCGGGCCGCCGCCGCACGCTCGCCGGGCTCCCTCAGCGCTCCGCCTCCAGCAGCACCTTCAGGGCATCGAGCCGCGCACCCCACGCCTCGCGCTCGGCGTCGGCCGCCTCCCGGCTCTCGAGCCCCTCGATCTGGATCCCCACCGAGGCCTTCCGCTCCGCCTTCCGGTCGAACCATCCCACGACCGTCCGCCCCTCGGGCGTGCGGAAGCGGAGCGACTTCTTCGAGCGGTTCGGCACGTGCTCGAGCTCGAGGTCGCGGAGCCACCGGGCCCGGAGCTCGGGATCGCGGAAGGCTTCCTTCAGGCGCTCGACCGGCACGGCCACCGTGCGGCTCCGGCCCGCATCGTACCCGCCCCCGCGCCGCTGACCCGGCTCGCGCAGGCCCCGGAAGCGCCCATAGGCGACCGTCACGGCCTGGCTCCACCAGCCCGGCACGCCATGCTCGGCGACGAGCCAGCGCGCGATGCGCGCGTGCGGCCACTCGGCCGCATCGACGGCGTCGAGGACGTCGGTCCAGGCGCGCCAGTCGCGCCCCGTGGCGTTCCGCACGGCCTGGTCGCTCATCCCGGCGACCTTCTCGTAGTCGCGCGGGAGCGGAAGCTCGTCGGAGAGGAGGTGGATGCGGGCGGTGGTGTAGGACTCGCCCGTCTTCTCCATGCGCGCCCGGATCAGGCGCTTGAGATCCTTGTTCTTCGGCATGTTCGGCTCCCATCGCGCGCGCCCGCGTCTCCCCTCGGCGGAGGCGTCGGGCACGACGACGTGAGCGCCATGCCGGTCCGGGAGTATGCCCCCCTTTGCCTCACGAGGATCCCGGCCGAGGCGGGACCGAAGAGGTTGGGCGAGGACCGTCGCCTGGCAGGAACGTGGGCCGGCCGAGGCGGTGCCACAAGAGGAGAGGGGGGTCCCCGGCCGCGGGTCGGACGTGCCGACCCCGGCGCCGCCCCGCGGCGAGCCCGACGAGAGGGAGCAGGGCGAGCGATGCTGGAGGCCGGGGAAGGCGCCACGGTCGGATGGGGCTCACGCTTCGATCGCGCACCGGGCCGGGGCGCGGCGATCCCGGACGATGCGGAGCGTGGCGGCCCGAAGGGGAGCGCCGTTCCGCGGATCGCCTGCGCGTCGCGGGGTATCATGGTCAACCCACCCGGACGCGGAGGACCCCGTGAGCGCCGCTCGTGCCGATGCATGATCGTACGCGGCGCCCGCGCCCACGTCGTGCGTGTCCGTGGCCGGCGATCCGCGGCGCCGAGCGGGCGGCATGAGCGAGCGCGACGACGGGCGGCGGGGACGGCTTCGAGGGGCCGTCGGTGCCGTCGTGCTCCTCGGGCTCGCGCTCGCGGGCTACCTCTTCTTCCTCCGACCCACCGAAGTCGCGACCGTCACGGCCCGGACGCACGACATCCAGCGCACGCTGGCGGTGGTCGGACGCGTGCGGCCGCCCTCCCGCTCGGAGCTGGGGGCCCCGGTGGCCGGCGTCGTCCTCGAGGTGCCGGTGCGCGAAGGGGACCGCGTGGGCGAGGGCATGCTCGTGCTTCGCCTGGACGACCGGGAGGCACGCGCGGCCGCCGCCGAGGCCCGGGCGCGGGTGGTCGAGGTGGAGGCCGGGGCGCGGGCCGAGATCGATCGGGCGGAGCGGGAGCTGCAGCAGGCGGAGCGCGATCTCGAGCGCCTTCGCACCGTGTTCGCCGAGGGTGGCCTCACCCTTCAGCGCGTCGAGCAGGCGGAGCAGCGCGCCGCCGACGCCGCCGCGCGGCTGCAGGCCGCCAGGGCGCGCATCGATCCCTCGAGCCCCGTCGCCGTGGTGGAGGCCGCGCGTGCCGCCCTGGAGGCCGCGCGCGCCCGGCTCGCCCTCACCGCGGTGCGTGCCCCCCACGACGGCACGGTCCTGCGACGGCTCGTCGAGCCCGGCGACGCCGTGCAACCGGGGCAGGGGCTGGTCGTGCTCGTCGCGGACGGTCCACGGGAGATCGTCGCGTTCCCCGCCGAGGACAACCTGGCCCGGCTGCGCATCGGCGCCGGAGCGATCGTGTCGGCGGACGCGTATCCGGACACGTCGTTCCGCGCGACGCTCTCCTTCGTGGCACCGGCGATCGACCCGGACCAGGGCACCGTGGAGATCCGCCTCTCCCTGGACGAGCCTCCGGACTACCTCCGTCCGGACATGACGGTGTCGGTCAACGTGGAGGCCGGCCGCCGGGAGCGCGCGACCGTGCTGCCGGCCGACGCGGTGCGCGGCCTCGGCACCGACGAGCCCTGGATCGCCGTCGTCGAGGACGGGCGCGTGGCCCGCCGGCCGGTCCGGCTGGGCCTGCGGGGCGACGCATTCGTGGAGATCCTGTCGGGGCTCGAGGCGGGGGACCGCGTGGTTCCGACGAGCGAGGGCGTCGCGGTGGGGGACCGGGTGCGCCTCGCCGCGCCGACCGCGTCGCCGGAGTAGCGCGCATGCCGTTCGCACTCTTCGTCGCGCTCCGCTACCTGCGGGACGGCCGCCTGCAGACGCTGCTGATCCTGACGGGGATCGGCGTGGGTGTGGGCGTCATCATCTTCCTGTCGGCGCTGATCACGGGGCTCCAGGACAGCCTCATCGAGCGCACGCTCGGAAGCCAGGCGCTCGTGGTCGTGCGTCCTCCCGACGAGATGCCCCGCGCGATGGGCGCGGCACCCGCGGGCATGCTCGAGGTGGTCGAGATGGAGCGCCCCCCCCAGCGCGTACGCTCCATCGACGAGTGGCCACGCGCCGCGGCGCTGCTCCGGGGCACCGAGGACGTCGTCGCGGTGGCACCGACGGTGACCGGGCCGGGCATCGCCGTGCGGGGGCTCGGCTCGGTCTCGGTGAGCATCCAGGGCATCGAGCCCGACTCGTACCGGGGGATCGTGGACATCCAGGGGCGTCTGACCGCCGGGACGTTGGAGCTCGAGGGCTTCCGCGCCGTCGTCGGCGTCGGGCTCGCGGAGGAGCTCGGCATCGAGGTGGGTGGCCGCATCCGCCTGCAGGTGGCCGGTGAGCGCGGCGGCGTGTACACCGTCTCCGGGATCGCGGACTACGGGAGCTCCGAGCTCAACGAGCGGCTCGTCTTCGTGGCCCTGAGGAGCGCGCAGACCCTCTTCGACGTGCCCGGCGGCGTCTCGGCGCTCGAGATCCGCAACCGGGACGTCTTCGCCGCCGATACGCTCGCGGCGCGCATCGCCGACCGGACCGGCCTCGACGCCGAGAGCTGGATCGAGCGCAACGAGGACCTCCTGGTCGGCCTCCGCTCGCAGAGCCTCTCCAGCGTCATGATCCAGGTGTTCGTGGTGGTCGCGGTGGCGCTCGGCATCGCGAGCGTGCTGACGGTGTCGGTGGTCCAGCGCTCGCGCGAGATCGGGATCCTGCGCGCCACCGGCACCACGGCGGGCACCGTGACCCGCATCTTCCTGCTCCAGGGCGCCATCCTCGGCCTCCTCGGATCCCTTGGCGGGATCGCCCTCGGGAGCGTGCTCGCCTGGCTCTTCCAGGGCGTCGCCCGCAATCCGGACGGATCTGCCACGTTCCCGGTGAATCTCACCGCTTGGCTCTACGTGCGCTCGATGGGCGTGGCGCTCGTCGTCGGTGTCGTCTCGGCGATCGTGCCCGCCCGCAACGCCGCCCGGATGGATCCCGCGGGGGTCATCCGCAATGCGTGATCCGGCGATGCCCGGGCCGAGGGCGTCGCTGCTACGGGCCGAAGCCGTCCGCAAGACGTACGGGGAACGCGTCGTCACCGAGGCGCTGCGGGGCGTCGACCTGGCGTTGGAGTACGGTGCGCTCTGCGCCCTCACGGGACCGTCCGGCTGCGGAAAGACGACGCTCCTGAACATCCTCGGGCTGCTCGACCGCCCGAGCGCGGGCCGCATCGTGCTCGAGGGTCGGGACACCGGCCCGCTGGACGACGACGAGCGCACCCGGCTCCGCGCCGAGTCGCTCGGGTTCATCTTCCAGTTCCATCATCTGCTGATGGCCTTCACGGCGCTCGAGAACGTCATGATGCCGCTCCTGTCGCGGCACGGCCGGCCGGAGCCGTGGATGAAGGATCGCGCGGCGGCGCTGCTCGACCGGGTCGGCCTGTCGGATCGCGCGCGGTACAAGGCGAGCGATCTGTCCGGCGGGCAGCAGCAGCGCGTGGCCGTGGCCCGGGCCCTGGTCATGGACCCCGCGCTCGTGCTCGCGGACGAGCCGACGGGCAACCTGGACACCGAATCGGGAGACCGGGTCCTCGAGCTGATGGGCTCCGTGCGGAGCGAGCAGGGCACGGCCTTCCTCATCGTCACGCACGACCCGGACATCGCGGCACGGTGCGACCGGATCGTGCACATGGTGGACGGGCTCATCGACTCGGACACGGGCCGCCGGGGCGGCGAGGAGCAGCCCGGGCAGGCCTGACGGTCCGACCACGCCGGCCGACGGCTCGGCGCGCGCGAACGGGCGTTTGCGCTCCGCGCCGGTCCGACACCATTCTGACACGAGGGCCGGCATCGGCCGTTCGCTCGCGTCCGTACATGCACCACCCCGCGGCCGCCGAACGACGTCGTGGGCGATGGGGCATCTCGAAGGTGCCACACGATGCGCAGGAACCGGGTGCGCTCCCCGGGCGTGAGCCCGAGCGCGAAGACGCCGCTCCGGCGCGTAGCGTCCGGCGGCGGCACGGGCACGTGGGATGTCGGCGGCCTCGCGGTGGGTCTCACCGACACGGCGTCCGATCTGTCGACGTACGTGGGATGGCGTCTCCCGCCGGGGCGCCGTTGAACGGGCGCGAGAAGCTCGCCCGGAAAGCCGTCCCGGCTCTGTTCGCGCTCGCGGCGGGAGTCGCGCCCGCAGCGGGTCAGACGGGCTCCGACACCCGGCCCCCGACCGACTACGCGGACATGGACGGACGCGCGCTCTACGGGACGGCGTGCGCGGCGTGCCACGGAGCGGACGGAACGGGCCTGTCGTCCGACCGGGTCGGCTTTGCGCTTCCGCTCCCCGATTTCACGGACTGCAGCTTCGCCACGCGGGAGCCCGATGCCGACTGGCTCGCGGTCACGCACGAAGGAGGACCGGCACGCGGCTTCGACCGGACCATGCCGGCCTTCGGCGCGGCGCTGAGCGCGGAGGAGATCCAGCGGACCCTGGCCTACATCCGTGCGCTCTGCGGCGACGACGCGTGGCCTCGCGGCGAGCTGAACCTCCCGCGGGCGATGGTGACCGAGAAGGCCTATCCCGAGGACGAGACGGTCCTCACCTGGGGGGCCAACCTCGACGGGCCCGGCGTGCATACCGGCGAGCTCGTCTACGAGAAGCGCTTCGGCGCGCGGAACCAGGTGGAGGTGGTCGTTCCGTTCTCCTACCGCGAGCGGGGCGACGCGGCCTCGTGGGCGGGCGGGCTGGGCGACCTCGTCCTCGGCGTGAAGCGCGACGTCTACCACGATCTCGAGCGCGGCTCGATCCTGGCCGCGGCCGCCGAGATCAAGCTTCCCACCGGGGACCGGGAGCGGGGCTTCGGGACCGGCACCGCCGTGTTCGAGACGTTCGTCTCGTACGGCCAGATCCTGCCGAGCGATGCGTTCGTCCAGCTGCAGGGGGTCTTCGAACGTCCGTTCGATCTGGATCGCGCAGGCGACGAGGCGGCGCTCCGCTTCGTGGTGGGACGGAGCTTCACCGAGGGCGCGTGGGGCCGGACCTGGTCGCCGATGGTGGAGGTGCTCGCCAGTCGCGACCTGGAGCGCGGCGCCGCCACGCACTGGGACCTGCTCCCCCAGTTCCAGGTCACGCTGAACACGCGGCAGCACGTGATGGCGAACCTGGGAGTGCGCTTCCCGCTGAACGACACGGCATCCCGGGAGCCACAGCTGCTGGTCTACCTGCTGTGGGACTGGTTCGACGGCGGCTTCTTCGAAGGATGGTGACGATGCACGCTCGACACGGGGCGGGCCTGGGCCTCGCCGTGGCGATCGCCATCCTGTTCGTGGCGCGGGTCGGGAGCACCCACGCGGCCGGACAGGACGCCCCGGCGCGGGTGGCGTTCGCCGAGCACGCCTCGACGATCGACCTCTTCGAGACGAGCGACGTCTGCCTCGCCTGCCACAACGGCGTCACCTCGGCGAGCGGCGAGGACATCTCGATCGGATTCGACTGGCGCGCCACCATGATGGCCAACGCCGCCCGTGACCCTTACTGGCACGCGGCGGTCCGGCGGGAGGTCACCGACAACCCGGGCGTGAGCGCCGAGATCCAGGACGAGTGCGCCGCCTGCCACATGCCCATGGCGCGCTACACGGCCCACCAGGCCGGGGAGCTCGGGCAGGTGTTCGCGAACATCACGGGCGACATGGCCGCGGACCCGCGGGTCGCGGCCGCGATGGACGGCGTGTCGTGCTCCGTGTGTCACCTGATCGCGAACGAGGGCGTCGGTGATCCGTCGAGCTTCACCGGGCGCTTCCTCATCGATGAAGGCACGCCGGAAGGCGAGCGCCTGATCTACGGGCCCTTCGAGGTCGACGAGGGCCGGGCCCGGCTCATGCAGTCCGCCACCGGATTCCGCCCGGCGCAGTCCACGCACGTGCAGTCCTCGGAGCTGTGCGCGTCGTGCCATACGCTCTACACGCATCCGCTCGACGAGGAGGGAAACGTCATCGGGGAGCTCCCCGAGCAGGTGCCCTACCTCGAGTGGCAACACAGCGACTACCGCGAGTCGCGGAGCTGTCAGTCCTGCCACATGCCCGTGGTGCCGTCTCCCGCGCCCGTGACGAGCGTCCTGGGCCAGCCGCGCGACAGCGTGTCCCGCCACGTGTTCCGCGGCGGAAACTTCTTCATGCTCCGCATGCTCAATCGGTACCGGGCCGAGCTGGGGGTCCGCGCGCTCCCCCAGGAGCTCGAGACCGCGGCCACGCGCACGATCGAGCACCTGCGGACGAGCACCGCGCGTCTCCGCGTCGAGCAGCTCCGGCGGGCGGGCGGCGACGTCACGTTCGACGTGGTCGTCGAGAACCTGGCCGGCCACAAGCTCCCGACGGCGTATCCCTCCCGCCGCGCCTGGCTGCACGTCGTGGTCCGGTCCGCGGACGGCGCCGTGGTCTTCGAGTCCGGGGCGCTGCGCCCCGACGGCTCGATCGCCGGGAACGACGCGGATCGCGATCCGGAGGCGTTCGAGCCGCATCACCGTGTCGTGCGCACGTCCGAGGACGTGCAGATCTACGAGTCCGTGATGCAGGACATCGCCGGCCGCCCGACGACGGCCCTGCTGCGAGGCGTCACGTACGTCAAGGACAACCGGGTGCTCCCCACCGGGTTCGACAAGGCGACCGCCGACCCGGACATCGCCGTCCACGGAGAGGCCGCCGAGGACCGCGACTTCGTCGGGGGAAGCGACCGGACGCGGTACGAGGTGCCCGCGGTCGGAGCGAGCGGGTCCCTGACGGTGGAGGTCGGCCTGTGGTACCAGCCGATCTCGTACCGGTGGGCCCGGAACCTGGACGACTACGCGCACGAGCCCGAGCCCGCGCGCTTCCTCCGGTATTACGAAAGCATGGCGTCGGCATCCGGCCTGCGGATCGCGTCGGCGACCGCGCATCTACCCTGAACGCGAGGAGGGCCCGTGCTTTTCTCCTTCGACAGCCTGGCGACGATGTTCCACGGGATCGCCGCCGGTGGCCTGGCGCTCATGGGTCTCTTCGCGGCCCTGTTCTGGCTTTACGCCACCCGGTCCGCCGCCGGCGGCGGCGCGCACGCCGCGGATTCGGCCCCCTACCGGGCGTTCGGGATGCTCACCGTCCTCGTGGCGGCCGCCCTCTGGGTCACCGTGCTCGGCGGGACCTACATCGTCTTTCCGACCTATCGCGTCCCCCCGCCGGAGGGCGTCACGGCGCTCGTCGACTATCCGAGGGCGTACCTGCTGTCGGACACCGGCACGGCCTGGCTTCATTCGTTCGCGATGGAGAGCAAGGAACACATGCCCTGGATCGCGTCCATGCTGGCCACTTCGGTCGCCTTCGTCGCGACGCGCGGGCGGCGGCGACTCTGGGACGACCCCGCCATGCGGAGCATGAGCGTGACGCTCCTCGCCGCCGTCTTCGGACTCGTGGCCTTCATCGCCCTGCTGGGCGTGCTGGTGAACAAGGTAGCCCCCGTGCAGTGACGACCCCCGAAACCACAGGACGTCCCATGGCGACCCATCACGAAGACCGCCCCACGACCGACACCCTCGCCGAGGTGGAGCCGCGGCTCGCCAACGGTGCCTCCCTGGCCGCGTTTCTCGCGGCCGGGATCGGCTCGTTCGCGTTGGGCGCGTTCGTCGTCCTGAACGAGGCCGGCCTCTTCCCCTCGCCGACCTTCTACGGCCCCGTCGGCGGCCTGTCCGGACGCAGCACGCTGGCGGCCATCGTCTGGCTCGGGGCGTGGGCGTGGCTGCACCGACGCTGGCGGGGCCGGGAGATCGACGCCGGGGGCGTGTACCGGACGACGCTCCTGCTCGCGGCCCTCGGGGTGCTGGCGACCTTCCCCCCGCTCTGGGCCCTGCTGTGAACCGGACCCCGGCCGGGCGGCGATGCCGGACGGGTGGCGGTCAGCGCATCGGCGCGAGCCGCCACAGCAGCGAGACCGTCGCGTAGTGCAGCCAGGCGAACGTGTACACCTCGTCCACGTCCGCCCCCCCCTCGACGAACCGGTAGCCGCCCTGCACGGACCAACGAGGCGACAGCTCGTATCCCAGCTCGAGCGCCACGTCCTCGGCGCGCCCCGGACCGCCCGCGAGCGCATCCACGTCGAGGCCCAGGGCCCACCGCGACGCGAGTCGCCAGTCCCCGGCGAGATGGAGGAGCGGCACGAAGCCGAGATCCGTCTTCCGGCCGCGCGTCCCCCCCTGTTCGAGCTCGATGACCGCGTCGCGCAGCTTCGCCGTGACGCCGAGCCAGAGCGTGGTCGCGGCGCCCTCGTACATCCGGTACCGGTAGGAGAGGCGATAGGAGTTGAACGTGTAGCGGGCATCCACGGGCGCACCGGGGGTGAAGCTCTCGCCCGTGAAGGAGACGGGAGCGTCCAGCGCGCCCGTCTCGCGAAGCGTGAGGGGCGCGGCGAGCAGGCGGAGCGCGTGTCGCTCCGCCACCCGCCACGTCACGTACACGCGCCCCGCCGGCCACGGGCCCGAACCGGCCACGTCCTGGAGCGAGAAGCGCGTCGCCGTCCCGTCGTTGGGGATCTCGACGTCGTTGTAGCTCTGCCAGGCCGGTCCGGCCTCGAGCTCGATCGTCCAGGCCGGCGTGCCTCCCGCCCCGGCATCCGCGCGCTGCGCACGGGCGGGCGCGGCGGTGGCCAGCAGCAGGATCACCCCGGCCAGCCATGCGCAGCGCCTCGAGGAGCCTCCAGGGGCGCGATCGGGTCGATCCGGAGCGCGGCTGCTCATCGGCGCGGCACGGGCGAGGGGAGGGACGGTGCCGCACCACCGGTGCGAATTCCGTACCAGCGCCGGGCCTACCGCCGCTCCACCACCATCGCGAACGCCATCCCGCCCGCCGCGCACACGCTGAGCAGCCCGAACTGCAGGTCCCGGCGCGCCATCTCGTGGAGCAGGGTCATCGTGATCCGGCCGCCGGTCGCCCCGAAGGGGTGCCCGATGGCGATCGAGCCGCCCATGACGTTGATCCGCTCGAGGTCCGGGTGGCCCACGGCCTCCGTCCGGCGGAGCTGCTCCTGGGCGAACTTCTTCGAGGCCCACGCCTGGAGGTTCGAGAGCACCTGCGAGGCGAACGCCTCGTGCATCTCGAGGAGCCCGATGTCCTTCATGGAGAGCCCCGCGTGGTCGAGCGCGAGCGGGACCGCCCAGGCGGGGCCCTGCAGGAGCTGGCCGCCGGGATCCACCGCGGCCCACGCCCAGCTCCGCACGTAGCCGAGCGGCCGGCGCCCCTCCGCGTGCGCGCGCTCGACGTTCATGAGGACGACGGCCGAGGCGCCGTCGGTGAGCGGCGAGCTGTTGCCGGCCGTGACCGAGCCGAACCGGCGATCGAACACGGGCGGGAGCTTCGCGAGCGCCTCCATGGAGGTGTCCGTGCGGATCCCGTTGTCGTGCACGACCTCGCGGTAGTCCGGCGGCACGTAGACGGTGGCGATCTCCTCGGTGAGGCGTCCGTCGCCCGTGCCCGCGGCGGTGAGCCGGTGCGAGCG
>CAZOYA010000078.1:0-15471 GCA_964583815.1 uncultured Gemmatimonadaceae bacterium
TCTGCGGTGAGCCGGCGGCTCAGCCGTCGTCCTCCTCGAGCCTCGGCCACTCGCCGGGCAGATTGTAGGCACGGGCGACGACGTGGGGATCGTCCTGGTTGCGCCGCTCGGACATGAGGAACGTGTAGTAGCCGCAGTTCGGCCCCTCGGGAAAGCCGCGGCATACCGCCGGGCGCGCCTCGTGGATCGTGCACAGGCGCGTCTCGAGGTCGAGGAAGCGGCACGCCGTCCCGAACACGGGGTCCTTCTGGTGCCGGAGCACCCGCTCGCGCGCGGTCCAGCCCCGCTTCGTGAAGCGGGTCCAGGCCTCGTCGAAATCGATCCCGAAATGCTTCGCCAGCCGCCGCACGTCCCATCGCGTCACGGCGATGCGCGGATACGTGCAGCAGTGCGAGGGGCAGTTCAGGCAGTCGTAGAAAACCGGCAGCTCACGCACGCGCGTCCTGCGGACCGGGGCGGGCCGGAGCCTACCCGTCCACCTCCTCCTCGTGGTGGAAGACGTGCACGCCCCGTGCCTCGAGGTGCTCGAGCACGCTCCGGAAGCACGCGGCGTCCCGCCCGACCATCTCCGGGAACGCGAGCCCGGGCTGCGTCCAGAACCCGCGCGCCACGAGCCGGACCATCGCGGTGCAGGTGTAGCCCGTCGTGCGCGCCATCGACGAGGTCTCGGTGTCCGGGTTGTAGTAGTCGAGCAGGTTGAAGGTGTGGCGCACGACCCGGCCGTCCTTCCCGCCCTCGACCACGATCCGCATCACCGTGAGATCGGGCTCCCCTTCCTCGAACTGCCACTGGCTGAAGAGGAGCGCCTCGGTCACGTCCCGCGGCCGCACGGAGCCCGAGGCCGCCTGGATCTCGCGATCCGAGAAGAAGCCCGCGTCGCGGAGCACCCGCATGCGCTCGGCGTGGCCCGGGTAGCGCATCGTCTTCTCGACCATGTTCGGCGCCCGGCAGGTGTGCAGGAGCGAGCGCAGGCCGTCGGTGTTGAACGCCTCGAGCGTGCCGAGGCCGGGGAAGTGCACGAGCTCGGGCTCGGAGAGCGCGGGGAGCGTGAGGTCCCTCCCGTCGCGCCGCAGGCGCGCCGGCCGGACGTACTCCTCGATGACGTCACCGGGCGAGAACGGCGCCTTGTAGTCCCACGGCCAGGTGCGCTCGACGGGGAGCCCGCCCACGAGCGCCTGGAAGGAGCGCGGCTCGTCCAGCTCCGCCTCCATGCGGCCGAGCACGAGGTTCGTGAAGCCGGGAGCGATGCCGCAGTCGACGAGGCACGGGACCCCGGCCCGCGCCGCGAACGGCTGGAGCCCGCGCGCGTCCTCGGGAAAGAACGAGATGTCGACGACGGGGATCCCTTCCTGGAGCACGCGCTCGACGGTCCGGTACCCCATGAAGCCGGGGACCGCGCCGACGACGAGGTCGGGCCGGGTGGCGCTCACGGTGCGGGAGACCGCGTCCGGGTGCGAGAGGTCGGTGACGATCCCTTCCGCGCCGATCGCCGTGAGCTCCTCGACCGCCACCGGGTCGACGTCGACCACGAGCACGGAGAAGTCCTTCTCCGCGGCGAGATCGCGCACGATCGCGTGCCCGACCCGCCCTCCGCCCAGCACCACGATCCTCAAGGGTTGCACCTCCGGCTGCCTGGCCTCCACGGAGTGTGGAATCAGCCAAGATGGGGCGCCGTGGGCAAGGGCCGCGGCGCGCGGCCTTCCCGCGGCCCGCCCGGCGGGCGATGTGCAAGACCCGCGGGGCCGCGCGTCACATGGGAGCGAACGGGGTAGCACCCGCGTCCGGCGAGAGGAGCGAGGGGTGGCGATCGACTGGAACGACCTGTACCGGAGCACGTTTCCCGACCTCGTGCGGTTCCTGCACCGCAAGGTCTGGGATGCGGAGCGCGCCCGGGACCTGGCGCAGGAGGCCTTCGTGCGCGCGCTCCGGCACGAGCCGAGGCGCCCGCGGGCCTGGCTCTTCCAGGTGGCGGCGAACCTCGCCCGGGACGAGGCGAGGACGGTGCTCCGCCGCAAGCGCCACCTGACGCTCCTCAAGGTCGAGCGCGAGGGAGACGGGCCGGCCGTGCCCGATCCCGGGCGGGAGATGGAGGAGCGGACGCGGCTCGAACGCGTGCGGGCGGCGCTGGAGACGCTCTCGGAGCGGGATCGCGAGGTCCTCCTGCTCTGGGACGCCGGGAGGAGCTACACGGAGATCGCGGAGCAGACGGGGCTCGCCGTGGGCGGCGTGGGCACGACGCTCGCGCGCGCCCGGCGGCGGCTCGCGGAGGCCTATCGCGAGAACGAGAGGGAGGAGGGACATGTCGCACGTCCATGAGGGGGCGCTGCACGCCTACCTGGACGGGGCGCTCGACGAGCTCCCCGACGGCGAGGCGCGCCGGGTGCGGATGCACCTCGAGCGCTGCGAGACGTGCCGGCAGCGGCTGGAGCACGAGCGGGCGGTCCGCGCGGAGGCCGAGGCGATCCTCGCGGACGCGCGTCCCTCGATCGACCTGCCCACGCTGGAGGAGCTCCGGCTTCTCGCCGGGTCCGGCGGCCCCGCCAGGGAGGAGCGTCCGCACCGCCCCCGCCTGTGGCGGCTCGGCTGGGCCGCCTCGGTGGCGCTCGCGGTGGGGACCGGATGGATGCTCCGCGGGACGGAGCCCGTCGGCGTGCGGACGGGTGCGCAGGAGGGCGCCTCGGCAGCTTCCCCGAGCGCCGGTGCGGCCGCTCGCGCGGACCGTGCGGAGGAGCCGCGGGTGACCGCCCCCGCGCGCCCGCCGGCCGCGGCCGACGGCGCGGCGCGCCGGATGGCGGAGGCCGTGCGGCCCGGGGCGGTCGCCGGCGAGCCGTCGTCGCCGCCCTCCCGGGCCGTCACCCCCCCGGCCGCGACCGCGCCCACGGAGAAGTCCGCGACCGAGCTCGCGGCGGTGCCGCCGTCCGTGGCGGGCGGGTCGGCGGGCGCCGCGCCGCCGGACGCGGGAGCCGGAGCGCTCCTCGCGGAGGCGGACCGGCAGGCCGTCCCCCCCCTGGCGGAGGCGACGGCCGCCGCTCCGGTGGAGGTCGCCGAGCGGCCCGAGATGGACGTCGCGAGCGCCGCCCGAGCCCCGGTCGAGCCCGGGCGGGAAGCCGCGGCCGCGCGGCCGGCCGGCGAGGCGCCCGCGGAGGAGGGGGGCGAGCGGCGCCGCGGCGCGCTCGGGTTCCGCGTCACGGCCGAGCCGGTGGCGCCCCTCCTCTCCGGCGTGGACCGGCCGCGCGCGGACCGGCTCCCCTTCGCGAGGGAGGAAGAGCGGGCGCCCCGCGCCCGGGCCGCCGATCCCGGCTCCCTCGTGGTGCCGGGTCTCGAGGTGCTCTCGATCGTCTGGCGCGAGGAGGGCGTGACGCCCGCGGGCGTGCGCGTGCTCCAGCGCTACTCGGAGGACGTCGTGCTCGAGCTGCTCCATCTGCCCGAGGGGGTGGATCCGGCCTCGATCGAGCCGCCCGGCGCGGGCGTCCGCGAGCTGGTGGTTCCCCGGGCGAACGGGTGGTTGGTGCTCCGCGCTCCGCTCGAGCCCGCCGTGCTCGAGGAGCTGCTCCGGCGGCTCGACGAGCCCCTCTGAGGGCCGGGCCCCGGCGGGGCCACGTGGCCCATCCGGGCGCCATCGGTCGTCCTCGCGGAAGGACACGATGACCGGCCCGACGGGCCGGGCCCGGACCCGACCGGCAGTGACCGGGAACGAACGAGGGCCCCGCACCATCGGGTGCGGGGCCCTCTCGCGTCCACCGATCCGGGTCGCCTGCCCGGCTCCGACTCAGTTCATCTCGTCGGCCGGCTCCGGGTAGGCCCTGAAGAGGTGATCCAGGCGGAGCACCTCCAGAATCCTCGCAGTTTGCCACGGTAGGGCGCGCACCCACACGTTCTCGTCGGGGTCCGCGTTCAGTCGTGCCGTGAGGATGAGCGCCAGGTCGCAGACGTCCGGACGCTCGAGACCGGTGAAGTCGAAGACCACGTGGCTCTCCTCGCGCACGGCCTCCGTCGGCGTCGCATTCCTACGCTTGTCGTCGCGTCTCATCGTGTGCCTCCCACGGTTCACGGATGGTTTCCCGCCCTGAGGCTCGCCCCGCAGCACACACAAGACTCGTGCCACGGAATGGCGCGCATTTTCTGCCAGATTGGCAGGCGTCTCCGCCGACGGTCCCGACTGGCCCGGAAGGGGTAGGAGAGTGGAGATTGGAGGAGCGCGGTTTGCGATCGCACGGGCGAAACGCTATCTCGGCGATCCGGCGTGGGAGCCGTGCGGGACCATCGCGGCGCGCGCATTCCAGAGGCAGGAGGTGGAGTCCGTGGGCTCGATCGGAAGGATCCCCGTGCTGCTGTCGATCGCGGCCGCCCTGCTCGTGCCGGGCAGGCTGGAGGCGCAGAGCGCGCACGAGCGCGAAGCCTACTTCCGGGCCGTGGCCGAGTACTTCGGACTTCCCCCCGACGAGGTGGCGATCCTGGGCTCGTGGGATCTCCCGCCGGACGAGATCCCGGTCGTGCTCTTCGTCGCCGCCCGGGCAGGCGTCTCGCCCGAGGCGCTCACGGCCCTGCGGGAGTCGGGCGCGAGCTGGGCCTCGCTCGCCTCCCGGTACCGGATCGGGGCGGCCCAGCTCCACGTGCCGCTCTCCCGGTCCCCCGACGGAGGCGCGCTCGCAGAGACGTATCGCAGATATGCTGCGACGCCGGCGGGCCAGTGGAGCGAGATCAGCCTCTCCGACGAGGAGATCGTCACGCTCGTGAACGTGCGGGTGCTGAGCTCCGTGCTCGGCGTGCCCCCGGACCGGGTCCTCGAGCGGCGCTCGAGCTCCTCGGGCTTCGCCCAGCTCTACGCACGGATGATCGGATGAGCGGCCGCAGCGGCGCCGGCGCGTCGGGAGGCTAGCCTGGTCGGTCACGACGTCTCCGGCCGGGAGAGCACGCCGGAGCGCACCCGCGCCTTCAGCAAGGCGCTCCTCCGCGACCTGAAGGCCCTCGAGCGCATGATCGCCGAGAACCGGTTCGAGCGGGGGGTCCGGCGGATCGGGGCGGAGCAGGAGATGTTCCTCGTCGACAAGGGATGGCGCCCCGCCCCCCGCGCGCGAGAGGTGCTCGAGCGGCTCGGGTCGGGGTCGTTCACCACCGAGCTCGCGCTCTACAACCTCGAGGCCAACGTCGAGCCCCGGCTCCTCGAAGGCGAATGCTTCTCGGCGCTCGAGACCCGGCTCCGCGAGCTCGTGCAGGAGGTGCGCGCCGCGGCGGCGGGGCTCGAGGCGGAGGTCGTCCTCACGGGGATCCTCCCCACGCTCGGCAAGTCCGACGTCACGCTCGACAACCTCACGCCGTCCGAGCGGTACCGCGCGCTCGACCGCGCCCTCAGCCAGATGCGCGGCGGGAGCCCCTACCGGCTGCGGATCGAGGGAGCGGACGAGCTGCACCTCGAGCACGACTCGGTCATGCTCGAATCCTGCAACACGAGCTTCCAGGTCCACCTCCAGGTGGAGCCGGCCGAGTTCGCGCACACCTACAACGTGGCGCAGGCCGTCATGGCGCCGGTCATGGCCGCGAGCGTCAACTCGCCGTTCCTCTTCGGGAAGCACCTGTGGCACGAGACCCGGATCGCGCTGTTCCAGCAGTCGATCGACACGCGGAGCGGCTCGGTCCACATGCGGGACCTGCTCCCGCGGGTGCGGTTCGGCGAGGACTGGGTGCGCGCGTCCGTGACCGAGCTCTTCCAGGAGGACGTCGCCCGCTTCCGCGTGCTCCTCACGAGGGAGATCGACGAGGATCCGATCCACCTGCTCGACGAGGGGTGCACGCCGCGGCTCGAGGCCCTCCAGCTCCACAACAGCACCGTGTATCGCTGGAACCGCCCCTGCTACGGGGTCCTCGACGGGGATCCGCACCTGCGCATCGAGTGCCGCGTGTTGCCTGCGGGACCGACGGTGCGCGACGAGACGGCCAACGCCGCGTTCTGGGTGGGGCTGGTGCTCGGCGCGAGGGAGGTGTACGAGGACGTGACGGCGCGCATCGAGTTCGACGACGCGCGCGGGAACTTCCTCGCCGCCGCGCGCCACGGGCTCAAGGCCGGCTTCCGCTGGCTCGACGGCCGGGTGGCGGGCGCCCGCGACCTCATCCTGCAGGAGGCGCTCCCCCTCGCGCGCTCCGGGCTGCTCGCGGCCGGGGTCGGCGTCTCGGACGTGGATCTCTACCTCGGGACGATCCAGGAGCGGGTGGAGGCGCGGGTCACGGGGGCGCGTTGGCTGCTGGATTCCGCCAAGGCGATGAAGCACCAGGGCACCCGGGCGGAGTGGCTCGCGGCGCTGACGGCCGGGATGGTCTCGCGCGAGAAGTCGGGGGAGCCGTGCCACCTCTGGAGCCCCGTGCAGCTCGAGGAGGGCGGGCGCGGCCGCCTCGGCTACCTGCGCGTCGAGCAGTTCATGACGACCTCCCTGTTCACCGTGCACGAGGACGAGCTCGTGGACATGGTGGCCTTCCTCATGGACCGCAAGCAGATCCGGCACGTCCTCGTGGAGGACGACACGCACAAGCTCGTCGGGATCGTCTCGTACCGCTCGGTGCTGCGGCTGATGGCCGACGGCTTCGAGGGAGGCGCGGAGGCCGCTCCCGCGGTGCGGGACATCATGGAGCGCGATCCGGTGTCCGTGCAGCCCGAGACCCCGACCCTCGAGGCCATCGAGCTCATGCGTCGACACCGGGTGTCGTGCCTCCCCGTGGTCAACGGGGAGAAGCTCGTCGGCATCGTCACGGAGCGCGATTTCCTGCCGATCGCCTACGAGCTCCTGGAGGAGCGGCTCCGGGCCGTCACCTGAGCCGGGGGCGGGTTGACAAGCCCCGGCTTCGCAAAGACTAGTAGGAGAAGCAGCTACGGGAAGCGGGCTTCCGACTCTCATGATCTCTCCTCTCAACGAAACGGAGCGGCCATGCGCGCGGAGTGGATAGCGTCGGTGTCGTGGATTCCCCTGATCGTCTTCACCACCTCGACCACGGTGCCGGGCGGAACCGGTCCCGGTGATCCCGACCCCGGTCCGGCCGCCGTCGAGGCCGTCGGCAGCGGCCTCGCGGCCGGGTTCGATCACACCTGCCGCCTGCTGGAGGGCGGCGCCGTCCGGTGCTGGGGCGGCAACGACCAGGGTCAGCTCGGCGACGGCACGGACACGGCGCGGATCGGTCCGGTCGCGGTCCGCGTCGAGGGCGTGTCCTTCGCGGCCCTCTCCGCCGGACACAAGCGGACGTGCGCCATCGCCGGAGACGGACGGCTCTTCTGCTGGGGCGTGGACACGAAGCGGATCCCCGGCCAGCCCATGGGTCCCTCGCGCCACGCGCCCGTCGTGGAGATCGAGGGGCGGACCTTCGCCTCCGTGTCGGTGGGGACGCAGCACGCCTGTGCGTTGACGGAAGCCGGCGAGGCGTTCTGCTGGGGCCGCAACCACGCGGGTGAGCTCGGGAACGGCACGACCGAGAGCAGCGGACAGCCCGTCCCCGTGTCGGGTGGGCACACCTTCACCGAGGTGGTCGTCGGCGGGGACCACAGCTGCGGCCTCACGGGCGAGGGCGCCGTGTTCTGCTGGGGGAGCAACGACTTCGGTGAGCTCGGGGTGCCGGACCGGCAGGGCTCGTCGCCGGAGCCGGTGCGGGTGCAGACGGACGTCGGCTTCGACGACATCGAGGCCGGGCTCAACCGCACCTGCGCGCTCACCGCGGACGGGGCGGCCTGGTGCTGGGGCTCCAACGGTCACGGCGCCCTCGGCGACGGCACGGACGAGCCGCGGAAGGCGCCGACGGCCGTGAGCGGGGAGCTCCGGTTCACGGCGCTCGCGCTCGGCAACATGCACACCTGCGGCCTCACGGAGGCCGGAGCCGCGCACTGCTGGGGCTTCAACGGATTCGGCGAGCTCGGCGACGGGACCACGGACGCGCGCTCCGTGCCGACCGCCGTGAGCGGGGAGCACGTCTTCACGGACATCGCCGCGGGAGGCTACCACACCTGCGGGATCACCGAGGGCATGGCGGGGCCGCTGTGCTGGGGCCGGGACCCGTCGGCGGGTCTGGCGGGCGCCGAGGCGGTCCGGATCCTGGTCCCGACGCCGATCGGGGGCGCGAGCGTCGCGGGTCCGGCGGGACCGGGCGGGCAGCGCGGCGACGGGGGCGATCGTTGAGCGGCCGGCCGTGACGGACCGCCTGGTCGTCTACGAGAAGCCGACCTGCACGACCTGTCGGAACCTCGCGCGTCTCCTGCAGGACGAGGGGATCGACTTCGAGCGCGTCGACTACTTCGTGGAGCCGATCCCGCGGGAACGGCTCGTCGAGCTCCTCCGGAAGGCGGGCCTCGGACCCCGGGACGTGCTCCGGACCCGCGAGCCCGCCTACCGGTCGCTCGGGCTCGACGAGCCGGGACGCTCCGACGAGGAGATCCTCGAGGCGCTCGTCGAGCACCCCGAGCTCCTGCAGAGGCCCATCGTGGAGCGGGGGGACCGGGCGGTGCTCGCCCGACCGGTCGAGCGCGTGCGGACGATCCTGGGCTAGCGGCGCTCAGTCCTCCGCGAGGCGGTCGCGCACGGCGAGCACGACGCCCCCGAACCCGAGCGCCGTGAGGATCATCCGGAGCGGCCACCCGATCCAGGGCGCGAGGAGCAGGGCGCCGAGCAGCGTCCCGCCGATCAGGAAGGAGCCGACCTCGCCCCCGCGGCCGGCCATCCCCTCGCGCTCCCTCCTCCGCGCCGCCTGAGCCTCCCAGCCGCGGCCGTTCGCGGCCGCCGCCCCGTCACCCGCCGGGCGGAGGCTCCGCCCCAGCGCGAGCGCGGGGACGACCGGCGCCAGGTAGCAGGCGATGGCGTAGAGGAGCGCCGCCGTCACGGCGAGCGGGATGCCGAGCACCGTGACGAAGGCGACGAACACGAGCACCGGCACGAAGACGAGCCAGACGAGGCCGTGCCCCAGCGCGGGGAGGGGCCGGCTCCGGACCCCTTCGGCCCAGCGCCCGAGGGTCCCCCGGAACAGGAGCACGGCCACGGTCCCGACCACGAGGAAGCCGAGCAGCCGCAGGAAGAGGAAGATCAGCCCCGGGAGCGGGGACGGCGGGGGCACGTGCACGGCGTGGACCTCGCCCTCGACGACGGCCGCCGGGTCCAGCGTCACGCCGCCGCTGTCCACCCGGTAGGAGAGGTCGCCTCCGATGCGCGCGAGGGGGCCCAGCACGAGCTCGCCGGCGACGAGGTCGACGTCGCCCGTGACGACCCCGTTCAGCACGACGCTCCGGCCCGCGACGCGGAGCGAGCCGTCGATCGTGCCGAGGTGCTCCACCTGGCCTCCCGCCACGTACGCGTTCCGCGCCACCACGGACTCCGCCCCGAGGCGTACGTCGGCCCCGGCGAGGAGCACGTTCCGGCGGCCGGTTCCGCGGAAGCGGACGGCCCTGCCCGCGGCCAGCGTGCTCCCCGAGATCCGACCCAGGATCCGGACCTCCTCGCCGGCCGCGAGGAAGGCGCCCTCGCCCGCGCCCGAGAAGTCGACGACCCCGCCCGCCATCATGACGTCTCCCGATACCGAGTCCGTGGAGATCGCCGCCGCCCCGAAGGCGACGAGGTCCCCGCCGGAGCGGATCGTGCGTCCCGCGTCGGCGGGGATGAGCCGGCCGCACCCGGCCAGCAGCACGATGAGGGGGAACAGCGGAGGCAGGCGGGTACGCTGCATGGGCATTCCTCGTTGGCGGGACGGCACAGCTCGAATCGTACCGAGCGAGGCACCGGTGCGACAGACACGGCCGTACCGCCCCGTTCCGCGGCCTTCCCCGGCGGGCTTCCATCGCGGGTCGGCTCTCCTGAGATTCGGAACGGGCGATCCGACACGCGACGAGACGGCAGGGGAACGACGGACGACATGCGCAAGGTGCTGCTGGTCATCCTCGACGGATGGGGCCACTCCGATTTCGAGGGCGA
Source organism: uncultured Gemmatimonadaceae bacterium (assembly GCA_964583815.1). Taxonomy (GTDB): domain Bacteria; phylum Gemmatimonadota; class Gemmatimonadetes; order Longimicrobiales; family Gaopeijiaceae; genus JAWLHJ01. The sequence continues at coordinate 9,933 of CAZOYA010000078.1, forward strand.
CCCGGATCCCGGAAACGCGGTGGAGCTCGCTCGGGTGCCGCGCTTCCGCGCCCTCTACGACGCGGCACCGCGCACCCGCCTCGCGTGCTCCGGCGAGGACGTGGGGCTGCCCGACGGGCAGATGGGAAACTCCGAGGTGGGGCACCTGAACCTCGGCGCGGGGCGGATCGTCTACCAGGACATCGCGCGGGTCGACCGGGCCATCGCGGAGGGCACGTTCGAGGAGAGGCTCGACCTGACCGGCCTGGTGGCGCGCCTGCGGGAGCGGGGCGGGAAGCTCCACGTCATCGGGCTCGTCTCGGACGGCGGGGTGCACGCCCACCTCCGGCACATCACGGCGCTGCTCGAGCGGCTACCGCACGACCTGCCGGTCCGCGTGCACGCGATCACGGACGGGCGCGACACCTCTCCGACCGGTGGGCGCGCGTACGTGGGGGCCGTCGAGCGCGCCTGCGCGGCGAGCGATCGCTGGTCTCTCGCCACGGTGGTGGGGCGCTACTGGGCCATGGACCGCGACCGGCGCTGGGAGCGGACGAAGCGCGCCTGGGACCTCGTCGTGCGCGGGCGCGCCGTGCGCTGGGCGGACGACGCGTCCTTCCTGCAGGAGAGCTACGACGAGGGGGTGACGGACGAGTTCGTCGAGCCCACCGGGATCCGCGGGGCGGGCGAGGACGGAGTCGCCGCGGAGGACGCGATCGTCTTCATGAACTTCCGCGCGGACCGCGCCCGGCAGCTCACGGCCGCGCTCTCGGAGCGGGACTTCGAGCCCTTCGAGCGGGACGGCCCGGTGGCCGCGGAGATCGTCACGCTCACGGAGTACGAGCCCAGCCTTCCCGTGCGCGTGGCCTTCCCGCCCGAGCACGTGCGGCGCGGTCTGTCCGAGTACCTCGCGGAGCGCGGGCTCCGGCAGCTCAAGGTCGCCGAGACCGAGAAGTACGCCCACGTGACCTACTTCTTCAACGGGGGCGAGGAGCGGCCGTTCGCGGGAGAGGACCGTGAGCTCGTGCCCTCGCCGAAGGTCGCCACCTACGATCTCCAGCCGGAGATGAGCGCCGCGGGCGTGACCGACGTCGTCGCCCGCGGGATCACCGAGGGGACCTACCACTTCATCCTGGTGAACTTCGCCAATCCGGACATGGTGGGGCACACGGGCTCGATTCCGGCCGCGGTGCGCGCGGTGGAGACCGTGGACGGCTGTCTCGGCCGCCTGCTGGATCTCGTCGCCGAGCGGCCGGACTGGGTCGCGCTGGTCACGGCGGACCACGGCAACGCCGAGCGCATGCTCGAGCCGGACGGCTCCCCCTACACGGCGCACACCACCGAGCCGGTGGACTTCCTGGTGTTCGACCCCCACGGAGAGGCGCGGCCGCTTCGGGGCGAGGGCAGGCTCGCGGACGTGGCGCCGACCGTCCTGGGCTTCATGGAGATCGAGCAGCCCCCGGAGATGACCGGCCGGAGCCTCGTGCCGGAGCGGGCGCCGGCCGCCGGCTCCGCCTGATGGACCTCGAGAGCCTCCTCGCGCGCGTGCTCTCCCTCGGAGAGGAGCAGGACTGGTCGGGCGCGGCGACGCTGCTGACGGAGCATCTCGAGGAGTTCGACGACCAGCCGGCGATCCACTGCTGGCTCGGCGTCGCGGAGCGCGAGCTCGGGATGGAGGGGATGGCCTACGAGCGCTTCAAGCGGGCGCTCGCGCTGGAGCCCACCGATCCCTACGTGCTCGCCACGGCGGGGAACGGGGTCGCGGCCTTCGACGATCCGGACGCGGAGCGCGCGCTCCGGACCGCGGCCCTCACGGCGCCGGAGCTCGCCGTCGCGCGCCTCCTCTACGGCGCGTACCTGAGCCGGGAGGGGCTGTACGAGGAGGCCGCGGCGGAGCTGGCGGCGGCCCGCGCGCTCGACGAGGACGACCCCCAGGTGCGGTACGAGCTCGGGGTCCTGGCCGCGTTCCGGGAGCGGTGGGAGGAGGCCGCGGACGCGCTCGCGGAGGCCGTGCGGCTGGCGCCGGACGACGCGTGGATCCGCTCGGTGTTCGGGCTCGTGCTCCTGGAGGTCGAGGAGAGGGACGAGGAAGCGGCCGCCGAGCTCGACGAGGCCGCGCGTCTCGACGAGAACGATTTCGGCGCCCAGGTCGCCGCCGCGCTCGCCGCCGCCGCGATCGGGCGGGAGGACCTCGCCTGGGAGATGCTGGAGCGCGCCCGACTCGTCGCGATCGAAACCGACCTCGTGATGGTGGAGGACGTCGAGGACCGCCTCGCCGCGGGTCGGGCGGCCGGGGCGGCGCTGCTCCGCGAGGAGGTCGCGCCGAGCCTGCTCCGCGAGCGGCTGCACGAGCGTCCGTAGCGCGCCCGGGCGTCCACGCGGGACGCGTACTCGGGCACGTCCAAGAAAGAGGAGGTTTCCTTGAGTCGTCTCTCGATACCCGTCGAGCGGCACCGGCTGGACAACGGGCTGCGCGTGGTCCTCTCGCCGGACCGCTCGGTCCCGGTGGTGGCGGTGAACCTATGGTACGGCGTGGGCTCGCGGAACGAGCCCGCGGGCCGCACCGGCTTCGCCCACCTGTTCGAGCACATGATGTTCCAGGGCTCCCAGCACGTGGCCAAGAGCGAGCACTTCGAGCGGATCGAGCGGGTCGGCGGCACGCTGAACGCGAGCACCTGGTTCGACCGCACGAACTACTTCGAGACGCTCCCCTCCCACGAGCTGGAGCTCGCGCTCTGGCTCGAGTCGGACCGGATGGGGTGGCTGCTGCCGGCGATGGACCAGGAGAAGCTCGACAACCAGCGCGACGTGGTGAAGAACGAGAAGCGCCAGCGCTACGACAACCAGCCGTACGGGGACTGGGACGAGCGACTGCAGGCGCTCGTGTACCCGGAGGAGCACCCCTACCACCACACCGTGATCGGCTCGATGGACGACCTCGACGCCGCCACGCTCGACGACGTGCGCTCCTTCTTCGAGACGTTCTACCGGCCGAACAACGCCGTGCTCACGCTCGCGGGCGATTTCGAGACCGCCGCGGCGCTGGAGGCCGTGCGCCGCTGGTTCGGGGAGATCGAGCCCGGCGGAGACCTCCCGCCGCTCCCGGGGAGGCCGGACCTCGCCCCCCTCATCGGCTCCACCGTCCGCGACGAGGTCGTGGCGGACGTGCCGCTGCCGCGGGTGATCATGGCGTTCCGCGTCCCACCCTACACGGCGCCGGATTTCGCCACCGTGGAGGTGGCGCGGGCGCTCCTCGGGAAGGGGAAGGCCTCCCGGCTCTACCGGAGGCTCGTCCGGGAGCGCCGCGTCGCCAAGAGCGTCGTCGTCTACGCGTTTCCGCTCCTCACGGGCCAGGCGATGATGCTCGTCTGGGCCACCGGATACCCGGGCGCGGATCCGGCCGTCCTGGAGCGGGCGATCGCCGAGGAGATCGAGGCGCTCGCCGAGGCGGAGGCCGGGGAGCTGGAGCGGGCGATCGCGCTGAGCGAGACGGACCTCGTGTCCTCCCTCGAGCACCTGGCCGACCGCGCCGACCTGCTGTCGATGTTCGAGCTCTACTTCGAGGATCCCGACCGCATCAACCGGGAGGTCGAGCGCCTGCGGTCCGTGACGCTGGACGACGTCCGGGCGTTCGCGGCCGAGCGGCTCGGTCCCGCGAACCGCGCGGTCCTCTCCTACCGCCCCCGGGAGGACGCATGAGAGCCGCCGTGGACCGGACGCGCCCGCCCGAAGGAGGGCCCTTGCGGAGCTTCGACTTCCCGGACGTGGAGCGGCGCCGCCTCGGGAACGGCCTGGATCTCCTCGTCGCGCGCATGTCCCGCCTCCCGATGGTGAGCGTCGACCTCTTCGTGCGTGGGGGCGAGCACGCCCTGCGTGCGGAGCGCGCGGGGCTCGCCGTGCTCGCGGCGGAAGCGCTCGACGGCGGGACCCGCCGCCGGAGCGGGACCGAGCTCGCCGAGGCGCTGGAGCGGATCGGCGCCCGGCTCTCGGCGCAGGCCGGGTGGGAGGGGACCACCGTCTCCCTCTCGTGCCTCGCCGACCGGCTCGAGGAGGCCTTCCCGCTGCTCGCGGAAGCCGTGACCGGCCCGGACTTTCCTCCGACGGAGGTCGACCGGGCGCGCGAGCAGCGCCTCGCCTCGATCCGCCAGCGCGCGATGGATCCGGCGGCCCTCGCGAGCGACCAGGCCGCGAGCGTGGTTCATGCGCCGGACGTGCCCTACGCGCGCCCGGTGGGCGGCACCGTGGAGTCGATCGGCGGGGTGGGGCGGGACACGCTGCGCGGGTACGCCGACGCCGCGTACCGTCCCGTACGGGGCGGGCTGGCCGTCGCCGGAGACGTCGAGCCGGCGGAGGTGGCCGCGATGGCCGAGCGGCACCTCGGAGCATGGACCGGCGCGCCCGTGGAGGTGCCCGACTTCGAGGTGCGCCCCGCCACCCGCGCGCGCCGGGTGGTGCTCGTCAACCGCCCCGGCTCCGTCCAGTCGGAGGTGCGGGTGGGGCACGTCGGCGTCGAGCGCACGGCGGAGGACTACTTCCCGCTCACGATCGGGAATCTGCTCTTCGGCGGCACCTTCACGAGCCGGCTCAACCTCAACCTCCGGGAGCGGAACGGCTTCACCTACGGCGTTCGCTCGCGCTTCCTCTTCCGCAGCCGGCCCGGCCCGTTCGAGGTCTCCACCGCGGTCGGAAACGACGTCACCGCGCCGGCGGTCCGCGAGATCCTGGCGGAGATGGAGCGTCTCGTCGCCGAGGGCCCCACGCCGGAGGAGGTCCAGGCGACCGCGGATTTCGCGGCCGGCATCTTCGGGCTCCAGCTCGAGACGGTGGACCAGGTCGCCACCCGGCTGAGCCAGCTCGTCGTGTACGGCCTCCCCGACCGGTACTTCCACGAGTACCGCGACCGGATCCGCGAGGTCGAGCTCGACCAGGTGGCGGAAGCGGTCCGTCGGCGCATGCGTCCCGCCGAAGCCCAGATCGTGGTCGTCGGTGACGCCGACGCCGTGGGACCGGCCCTGGAAGCGCTCCAGGTCGGGCCCGTGGAGGTTCGCGGCGCGGACGGCTGACCCGCGATGCGGGCGGATGCTGTCCTATTCGTCACGCCTCGATCGTCCCATGCAGAGGACGGACGTGCACGGGATGGGGCGTCCCCACGGGACGATCCCCATGGCACGCGCTCTGCATCTATATTTGCCGACGATGACGGGTGGCCTGCCGGCCTGGCAGGCTGCCGCGAACGAGGAGGTACACGTGGCCAGGGCAACGGCTGAACGCAAGCGCGACGTGGGCGTCGGAGGCGAGGCGAAGGCGCACCGGCTCCACCTGGGCGAGCTGAACGACTCCGAGGTGGTTCAGGCCTCGCTCGACGGGGACCCCCGTGCCTTCGGCGAGCTCGTGCGGAGGTACGACCAGAGGCTGCTGAACTTCGTGTACCGTACCATCGGGGATCGTGAGCGGGCGCAGGACCTCGTGCAGGAGACGTTCGTGCGGGTCTACCGCCACCTGCACCGCTTCGACCAGTCGAAGAAGTTCTCGACGTGGATCTACACGATCGCGAGCAACC
>CAZOYA010000079.1:0-15445 GCA_964583815.1 uncultured Gemmatimonadaceae bacterium
GGTGGTCTACATCTCCTCGGAGCGCTTCACCAACGAGCTGGTGAACGCGATCCAGGAGGGCACCATGGCCGAGTTTCGGCGCGCGTACCGGCAGATCGATCTGCTGCTGGTGGACGACATCCAGTTCCTGGAGGGGAAGGAGAGGACTCAGGAGGAGTTCTTCCACACCTTCAACGCGCTCTACGACGCGCAGCGGCAGATCGTGCTCACGAGCGACCGGCCGCCGAAGGAGATGGCCCGTCTCGAGGACCGGCTCGTCTCGCGCTTCGAGTGGGGGCTCGTGGTGGACCTGCGTCCGCCGGACTACGAGACGCGCATGGCGATCCTCCGCAAGAAGGCGGACGACGATGGCCTCGCGCTCGACGACGAGATCATCGAGTTCATCGCCTCCTCCTGCACCGCCTCGGTGCGCGAGCTCGAGGGGGCGGTCATCAAGCTGCTCGCGTTCTCCTCGCTCACGCACCAGGAGATCACGATCGAGCTCGCGCGCACGGCGCTCCGGGGCGTGCTCGGGCGCTCGGAGCCCGACCGCCCCACCTACTCGCCGGAGCGTATCCGCGAGCTCGTCGCGCGGCGCTGGCGCGTGCGGCCGGAGGCGCTTTCCTCCAAGCGGCGCACGAAGGACCTCACCGTTCCGCGCCAGGTCGCCATGTATCTCATCAAGGAGATGCTCGGCATGTCGCTCGTGCGGATCGGCGAGCTCTTCGGCGGCCGCGACCACTCCACCGTGATCCACTCCATCCGGAAGGTCGAGGAGGAGATGGGCCGCGACGGCACGTTCCGCGAGATGGTCGAAGCGACGAAGGCCGAGCTCACCGCCCCCGAGGGGCGCGAGTGGTCCTCGTGAGCGGGTTCTGCACAGGGGGTGTGGATGACGCTGGAGAGCGCGCGAGTTGTGCACACGAAGCGGGCGGGTCCGCTCGGGTCCGGGGGACATCCGGACGCGCTCTCCCGCGTTTTGCGCGGTGATGCCCGCAGCATCTCCGGCCGCGCCGGGCCTGGACGATCGGCCCTCGCCGGGGCGGCTCGTCCACACATCCACACCGCCTACTACGACTATGTATTTCCATGAAGAAGAGAGATAGTATCCAGGGCTTGTGGATGAAGCTCCCTCCCTCGCACTCCGCGACCGTCCGGGCGACCCGCATGTCAGGAGCCAAGACTCGATGAGATTCACCATCACCAGGCAGAACCTCCACTCCGGCCTCGCGGCGGTCTCGGCGAGCATTCCGTCGAAGACCACGCTGCCCGTGCTCTCGAACATCCTGTTCCAGGCCGAGGGAGACGGTGTCTGGATGAGCGGGACGGACCTGGACGTCGCGGTGCGCGTGCGCGTTCCGGCCGACGTGCAGGAGGCGGGGAGCCTCACGGCGCCGGGCAAGAAGCTCCAGGAGATCACGCGGGAGCTCCCGGATCAGCCCGTGGAGGTGTCCACGCGCGGAGACCAGATCGAGCTCAAGTGCGGCCGGAGCCACTTCAAGCTGAACGGCCTCCCGGCGGAGGAGTTCCCGAAGCTCGCCGAGGTGGACTTCTCCACCGGGCTGGGCGTGACGGGCCGTGACCTCAACCGGCTCATCCACCACACCTCGTTCGCCGTCTCGACGGAGGAGAGCCGTCCGATCCTGAACGGCGTGCTGTGGGAGCTCCGCGCGGGCGAGATGCGCATGGTGGCGACGAACGGGCACCGCCTCGCGCGCATGAGCGTGCGCGCCGAATCCGCCGGCACGACGTCCGCGGACTTCATCGTCCCGCCCGCAGCGCTCCAGCAGGTGCAGCGCCTCTTCAAGGACGACGACGTCCTCCAGGTCGCCCGGAGCGGCAACCATCTCGGCTTCCGCGGTGAGCGCACGGAGATCTACACCCGGCTCATCGAGGGCACGTACCCGAACTACGAGCAGGTCATCCCGAAGGACAACGACAAGATCGCCGTCGTGGAGAAGAAGGCGCTCGAGTCGGCGGTGCGGCGGATGGCGGTCGTGGCCTCCGACCAGACGCACCGTATCCGCATGCGCTTCGAGTCGGGCCGGGTGCACCTGAACGTGCTCACGCCGGATCTCGGCGAGGGACACGACGAGCTGGAGGTCGGCTACGAGTCGGAGGAGCTCGAGATCGGCTTCAACGCGAATTACCTGCTCGAGGTGCTCCGCTACATGCCCTCCGAGGAGGTGAAGCTCGCGTTCAAGGCGCCCGAGAGGGCGGCCACGCTGGTTCCGGTGGGCGAGGCCGAGGACGACTACCTCTGCCTGGTGATGCCGCTCCGGCTCCTGGATTGAGCTTCGGGCCGGGCGGGCCCCGACGTCAGCGGGCCCGCGCGGCCTCGAGCAGCTCCGCGCCCCGGTAGAGCGACAGCAGCGGGAGGCCGCGCTCCTCGAAGCGCTCGGCGGCGTTCTCGGACCGGTCCACGAGCGTGAGGACGCCCACGACCTCGGCGCCGTGCTCGAGCACCGCGTCGATCGCCTTCAGCGTGCTTCCGCCGGTGGTCATCGAGTCCTCGATCATCAGGCAGCGCGCGCCCTCGCTCGGAAGGCCGCCCTCGATCCGCTGGGCGGTGCCGTGCTCCTTGGCCTGCTTGCGCACCGAGAAGGCGTCGATCGGCACCTCGTCCAGGTAGCTCCGGTGCGCGATCGCGTACGCGATCGGATCGGCGCCCATCGTGAGCCCCCCGACGTGCGTGGGACGCAGCCCGCTGTCCCGGATGGCTTCGAGCGCCACGATCCCGATCAGGAACTGGCCCTCGGCCGACATGGTCGTGCGACGCGCGTCCACGTAGTAGTCGGAGCGCGCGCCGCTCGCGAGCGTGAAGTCGCCGAGGCGCACCGAGCGGGAGACGAGGAGGTCGCGCAGGCGCTGCTGGAAGATCATCGGGCGGGTCTCCGGGAGGACGGCGAAGCGGGGTCGGGGATGGCGGAGTCGGACGGCGCGGCGGCGGGTCGCGCGAGCAGCGCCCACGCGATCCACGGCCCGTCGTGCGAGAGCGAGACGTCCAGCGGCGCGGGCGCGCCGTCCAGGAAGAGCGTGGGCGGCCGGCGCCCGAGCGGCCCGGGGCGGCAGACGATCTCGAGGCGTGCCGCCGCGACGCCGAGCTCGTCGGCCGCGGCCATGCGGGCTCCGATCCGCACCGCGGCGGAGGTGCGGGAGTGGACGGCGTCGAGCTCGCGGTCGCCGAGCGCCCGCCGGAGCTCCTCGAGCGGGCCGCACCATGGGGCGCCGGGTCGGTCGAGGGGCTCCACCGCGCTCCGCGGATGCACGCCTTCGTATCCGTCGGGGAGGGCGACCACCTCGAGGGCGCTACCGTCCCGCCGGAGCCCGGCCCGCACCCGGACCTCGTGACCTTCCCAGGTGACCCGGCCCCGACGGGTGTCGGTGGAGCCGCCGGGCGCTTCCCGGTCGTGCCCGTGCGGGGCGCGTCCCGTCGCGTCGTCCCACCGCACGCGGAACGCGCGGTGCACGAAGACGGGCGGCGCGTCGAGGAGCTTCGAGACGACCTTGTAGGCGGCCTCCTTGGCGGCCCACGCGTGCCAGAGCTCGAGATCCGGATCGGCCGCCGCCCGCACCCCCTCGGCCTCCTCGGGCGCGAGCACGCGGGCCACGAAGCGCCGGTCGGTCGCGCGGCCGCGCACGCGTGGTGCGGTCAGGTCGACCACGTCGTTGCCGACCACGCGCAGCTCGGGGCCGCTCGCCGGCGCCCGGTCCCCGCCGGGCCGTCCGGCGCTCATCCGGCGGACCGTCCGGGGGCGAGCGCGCCGATCGAAGCGGCGCCGGGCCCCGAGAGCCCGGCCCGCACCTCGTCCGGGACCCTCATCGGCTTGCCCTCCGGGCCGATCCACACCGCGACGACCCGCGCGCGGACCACGACCTCCTCCCGCCCCTCCGGCTCCGGTCCCGGCCGCACGATCTCCTGGGCGAGGACCATGCTCGTGCGGCGGAACCCGTCCGCCCGCGTCCGCACCCGGAGGCGGGCGCCCCGCCGCGCCTCGGCGAGGTAGTCCACCTCGATGCGCACGACGTAGATGGCCCATCCGAGGGTCTCGAGCTGCGACCACGAGAACCCGGCGCCCTCGAGCGCCTCGAAGCGGGCGTGCTCCAGGTAGTGGAGGAAGACGGCGTGGTTGACGTGCCCGAAGGAGTCGAGCTCCGAGCTGCGGACGACGATGCCGGTCTCGAACACGGGCGCGTCCGGGAGCGAGGGCGCGCCCGGGGAAGCGCCGGAACCGTGCTGGGAAGCCATCCCCGAAAGATCGGAGGGGGGCGCGGCCCGGCAAGCCCGACCGGGCTTCGGACCTCTCGCTGGCCCCCGGCCGGGCGGCACGGGCGTCCGCCGGATTTCCCGTCCGGATTCCGGTGGTGGGCTCCGGGACGCGGCGCGAGATTGCCTCCATGAACACGACGACCATGGACACGCCCGCCCCGACCATCCCGACCACCACCCCCGCCGAGGACGTGATGGCCGCGGCCTTCCTCGCCCGCGACCGGAGCTTCGACGGGGTCTTCTGGGCCGGCGTCCGCACGACGGGGATCTTCTGCCGGCCCGGATGCCCCGCGCGGACGCCGCGCAGGGAGCACCTCACCTTCTTCGACAGCCCGGGGGATGCGCTCGAGGCCGGGTACCGCCCCTGCCGTCGGTGCCGCCCCCTCGAGCCCGCGGGCCAGACGCCCGACTGGCTGCGGCCGCTGCTGGCCGCGATGGACGAGGACCCGGCGCGCCGCTGGACCGACGAGGAGCTCGGCCGCCTGGGCCTCGCGCCCGAGCGCGTGCGGCGCTGGTTCGGGCGCGCCTGGGGGATGACGTTCCAGACCTGGGCCCGCGCCCGGCGCCTCGGGTCGGCGCTCGAGCGGGTGCGTGCGGGCGAGGCGGTCGCACGCGCGGCCTTCGACGCCGGTTACGACTCGCTCTCCGGCTTCCAGGAGGCCTTCCGCTCGTGGTTCGGCGCGCCGCCGAGCCGCCTGGACGACGTGACGATCGTGCGGATGGACCGGGTCCCGACCCGGCTGGGCCCGATGCTCGCCGCCGCCTCGGAGGGCACGCTGCACCTGCTCGAGTTCACCGACCGCACGAGGCTCGAGCGCCAGCTCGCCCGGCTCCGCGGGCGGATGCCGGCGGCGCTGGTGCCCGGGGCCGACCCCCTGATCGAGCGGACGCGCGACCAGGTGACGGAATACCTCGAGGGCGCGCGGACCTCGTTCGATCTCCCGCACGCGGGCGTCGGCACGCCCTTCCAGCGGGACGTCTGGGCGCGCCTCGAGGAGATTCCGTACGGCGAGACCCGCTCCTACGCGGACATCGCCCGCGCGGTGGGACGACCCGGCGCCATCCGCGCGGTCGGGGCGGCGAACGGCGCGAACCCGCTCGCCGTGATCGTGCCCTGCCACCGGGTCGTGGCGAGCGACGGATCGCTCTCCGGCTACGCCGGCGGAGTGTGGCGGAAGCGCCGTCTGCTCGACCTCGAGCGGGAGGGCCGTCCGCTCGCCTGATCCCGCATCGCATCGATTTCCTGTTCTCAGGCTACACGGCCCGCGCACGGGCCGCGCCGGTCCGTCGGCCGTGGGTCGCCGGACACGGAATCCAGCCGACGAACGGAGATCGACGATGAAGAAGATGATGCTGTGCCTCGCGTGGCTCGGCGTGGCCCTCGCGGCCCCGGCCACGGCCCAGATATCCCCCGCGACCGTGCGGATCGCTTCCGCCGAGCGGGTCCCGCACGCGGCCACCGAGCCGGCGCCGTCCGCGGACCTGCGGCTCGACCGGTCCCTCGACCGGATCCGCAAGGTGACCGCGCCCTACCTGGACCTGATCGACGCGGTGGTGGACGGCTGGACCGAGCGCTACCCGCTGGACTGCGCCGTCACCCCCGAGGGCGCGTGGGCCTACCACTTCATGAACCCGGCCCTGATGGACGACCAGGTGGAGCTGCTCCGCCCCGAGCTCCTGATGTACGAGCCGCAGGAGGACGGCTCGCTGGAGCTGGTGGGGGTGAAGTACGTGATCCCGTTCGAGGCGTGGACGGACGCGGGAGCGCCGACACTCCTCGGCGAGCGGTTCACGCGCAACGCGGCGCTCGGGGCCTGGGCGCTCGACGTGTGGGCGTGGCGCACGAACCCGATGGGGCTGTTCGCGGTCCGGAATCCCGACGTGAGCTGCGCCCACGCGTGGTGAGGTGCTTCTCCGTGAAAAGCGTGTCGGCTCGCGGTCCGGCGGGGCGAACCCGTCCCGGACCGCGAGCCCGGCGCGTGCGGCGCGGTTAGACCGCGACGGCCACCCGGCCGAAGCGCCGGTTCCGACCCCGGAAGTCCTCGAGCGCGACCTTGAGGTCGCCCACGTCGAAATCCGGCCACATCCGCGGGGTGAAGTGCAGCTCCGCGTAGGCGCACTCCCAGAGCAGGAAGTCGCTCAGCCGCTGCTCGCCCCCGGTGCGGATGAGCAGGTCCACGTCCGGCGTGGGGCCCAGGTCGCCCATCGCGCGGCCGAGCAGGCCGGCCACGTCGTCGCACGCGTCGGGGCACCCGGTCCGGGCGGCCTCCGCGACCGCCTGGTGCAGCGCCCGGCGGAGGGTGTCCCGGCTCGAGTAGTCCACGGCGAGCCGCAGGCGTAGCCGACGCCCGCCCCGCGTGAGCCCCTCGGCGCGCTCCATCGCCCCGACGAGCGCAGGGTCGAGGCGGTCGCGCCGCCCCACGATCCGCAGCTCCACGCCGTTCTGCCGCAGCTCCTCGGTTTCCGTGCGCAGGTAGCGCGCGAACAGGCGCATCAGAAGACCCACCTCGCGCCGCGGCCGGTACCAGTTGTCGGAGGAGAAGGCGTAGAGGGTGAGCGTCCGTACCCCCAGGTCCGGTGCGGCCTCGACGATCCGCTTCACCCGTTTCGCGCCCTGGCGATGCCCCCACTCGCGCGGGCGGCCGCGCGCGTTCGCCCAGCGGCCGTTGCCGTCCATGATGATCGCCACGTGGACGCCGTCGCCGGCTTCCTCGTACCGTCCGGTGGGCTCGCTCATCGACACCGCCCCGCCTGGTCCACCGGCTTCACCGCTCCTCCTCCGTCTGCTCTCTCGTGGCGTGGATGATCGCCTCCATGTGCGCGAGATAGGCCTCGAGCTCGCGCCGGCCGAGGGGCGTCAGCGCGTACTCCGTCCGGGGCGTGCGCCCCTCGAAGGTCTTCCTGCACACCACGTACCCGGCGTCCTCGAGCCGGCGCGCGTGCGCGCTCAGGTTGCCGTCCGTCGTGCCGAGCAGCGCCCGGAGATCGGTGAAGGTGAGCGACCCGTTCACCGCGAGCGCGCTCACGATGCCGAGGCGCACCCGCTCGTGGATGAGGCGGTCGAGCTCGAGCGCCGTGCCTTCGGGGTGCCCGTCGATGCTGCCGAGCCGCGGGCGTGCCCGGGCGGACGCGTCGCGGGACGCGGCCGCTCCGCCGTCAGCCGCCATGACGCCTCCAGATGACCAGTCCGAACAGGAGGTGGAGCCCGCCGAAGCCCAACGCCATGAACGCGTCGCCCCACGCGGCCGGCGAGACGAGCGCGATGCCCCCCACGACCATGAAGGCGATCCCCATGACCGGGACGGGACGCACGGAGTGCGAGCCCGCCGCCACCACGGCGGCGCCGTAGAGCATGAGCCAGCTCCCCGGCAGCAGACCCACGGCCCCCGCGCGGAGGCACGCCACCGTGAGCGCGGCCCCCACCACGAGGGGCGGCACCACGTTCCACGCGAACTTCCGGCCGGGCCCCGTGAGCAGGGTCATCCCTTCGGCCCGCGACTTGCGGTCCATGAGCAGGATCGCGGCGGCGAAGGCGCACACGGCGGCGCCCAGCCACGCGCCGAGCCAGACCCAGAGATCCTCCGCGCCCCGTGTCACGAGCGCGGCGACGACGGCGAAGAGACCCATCGCCATGACCCCGAGGCCGGACACGTGCGTGAACGAGCCCGAGCGCTCCATCGTCTCCCGGATGTAGCGCAGATCGTCGATCGCCCGGTCGTGCAGGGCGAGTGGCGGGCGCTTCCGGGTCGGTAGCTTACGGGCAGGCAGGTTCATGCTGCAGAATCGGGTTCTTCCGTGACCTCGTCAAGTACTCTGCGGTGCAAAGCAGGTTCCCGCCCGGCGACGTCCGGCGCGACGACGCGGAGCGCCGCGGGAAGCACGGAAACCTCGAGCGTGCGACCCGAGGCGACGCGCACCTCGCCGTCCATCTCGAAACGAGGCGGCGCCTCGAACGTGACGCGGAAGCGGTGGTCGTCGAGCACCTCCACGCGGTCCGAGCCGACGTGCCGCCCCCGCTCCGCGAGGTTGAACAGGCGGAGCCGGGCGAAGGGCGCCGCGTCGAGGATGCTGCAGGCGTGGAGCCGACCGTCGTCGACCGCGGCGCCCGGCGCGATCGGGAAGCCCCCCCCGAAGTGGGGCCCGTTCGAGATCGTGAGCATCAGGTGGCGCCCCTCCCGCATCCGGCCGGCGGCGCCCGCGAGCGCCACCTCGAGGCCCGGAAACCGGAAGAGCTGCCCGAGCGCCGCGACCTTGTAGAGGAGCTCGCCCTTCAGGAAGCGCGCCCGCGCCGCCGCGTCGATCACCGCGATGTCGAAGCCGAACCCGACGAGGTTGAGGAAGTGGCGGGGCTCGACGACGTCCGGCGTGTGCTCGGCCGCGCTCGGCGTCTCGAGGCGGCCGACGTCCACGAGGCGAGTCCGCCCCGCCGCGAGCACGCGCACCGCCTCCTCCGCGCCGTCGGGTCGAAAGCCGAGGTTGCGTCCGAAGTCGTTCCCGGTCCCGTTGGGGAGCACGCCGAGCGCCGTCCTCCCGTCGCCGCGCGAAACGATGCGGTCGGCCACGTTGCTCCAGGTCCCGTCGCCTCCGACGGCCACGATCACGTCGTAGCCCTCGTCGAGCGCCGCGTCCGCGAGCGCGCGCTCCTCGCCGGGCCGCGACGTCCGGGCGAAGGTCACGGCCTCGAGCTCCTGCTCCAGGAGCCGCCGGTAGGTACCGATGCGCCTGCGCCCGCGCCCGCGCCCCGAGGCGGGATTGAAGATCACGAAGTGTCGGCGCGGCGCGCCCATGTGGTGCTCCTGTCCGGGCTCGGTGCTCTCGGGCGCGCCGGGCCCGCTCCGGACGCGGCCGCTTCGCGGGGCGGCGCGTGCGGCTTGATGGCCGGCGCGGCCCCGGGTTAGCGTTGGGCTCGCTCCCCTCGAATGTCGAGGTTGCCGACCCCGCCATCACCGGTCCACGCGGAGGCCCGCCGCGTCGTGAAGCTCCGAGGATACGCGGCCCTGGCGCTCGTGTGCCTCGGCCTCCTGATCGCCGACCCGGTGCAGCGCTTCGTGATCGCGCCCGCGGCCCGACTGCGTCCCGCGAGCCGGCTCCGCATCATGACCCGCTGGATCCGCGCGAACGCCTGGCTGGTGACCCGTCCGCTGGAGATCCTCGGCGGAGCCCGCATCCCCTCACCTCCTCCGGTCGTCCCGGCGGAGCCTGGGGTGCTGATCCTCATGAACCACCAGTCGCTCTTCGACATCCCGCTGATCATCCAGGCGGTCGAGGGAGGCTACCCCCGGATCATCACGAGAGCCCGCTACGGGCGCGGAATCCCGCTAATCTCGCACATGACCCGGCTCTATCAATACCCGCTGGTGGACCCCTCGGCAAACCCGGGAACGCTGCGCCGGACGTACCGCGAGCTGCGCGAGGTGGCGCGCACCAGCACGGTTCCGATCGCGATGTTCCCCGAAGGATCACGGAGCCGGGACGGGCAGATCCGACCCTTTCGCCGCAAGGGGCTCGAGCTGATGCTCCGTGCGCGCCCCTGGCGCGTCTACGTGCTCGTCGTGGACGGGTACTGGCGCTGGCCCCGCTTCAAGGACTTCATGCGGGGGATCTCGGGAATCCGGGGGCGGATCGAGCTGGCGGGCGAGCTCGAGTGGACCGACCCGCGCGGGGACACCGACGCCTTCGCCGACGAGGTGCGCGCGATGATGGTCGAGCGGCTGGAGGCGATGCGGTCGGGCGCGGGGGTGGCGTGAGCGTCGCCGTCGCGGAGGAGCTCGCCGACCGCCTCGTCGCGGCTTCCGGCGGGCGGGTGCGGGCCGTCCTCCTCTACGGCTCGCACCTCCTCCGCGCGGCTCCCGACCGGCACAGCGCGGTCGACCTGGTGGTCGTGGTCGACGCGTACGGGCCGTTCCACCGCGCGCTCCGGGAGGCAGGCGAGCTCCCCCGGCCCGCCTGGCTCATGGGCGCGCTCGCGCGCGTGCTCCCGCCGAACGTCGTCGCGTTCACGCCCGACGAGGGCCGCGAAGGGCTCGCGAAGTGCCTCGTCGTGGACACCGCGCACTTCGAGCGGGGGCTCCGCCGGGGGCCGCCCGACCACTTCCTCCTCGCGCGCCTGGTCCAGCGCGTGGCGATCCTCCGGGTGCGGAGCCCGGAGGACGGCCGGTGGGTGGAGGAGCGGCTCGCCGAGGCCTACGAAGGGGTGCTCGAGTGGATGGCGCCGTACCTCGAGGGCCCGTTCGACGCGGCCGCGCTCGGCCGGCGCATGCTCGCCGTCTGCTACCGCGCGGAGCTCCGCCCGGAGGCCCGGGACCGGGCCGAGGAGATCTACCGGGCGCAGGCCGAGCACTTCGAGCGGACGCTCGGACCCGTCCTCGAGCGGGCGGCCGAGCGGGGCGCGCTCGAGCGCGTGCCCGGCGGATACCGGCTCGCGCGGCCGCCGGGTCGGGCGGAGCGGGCCCGCTGGCGCCGCCACTTCCGCCGCTCCAAGGTGCGGGCCACCGCGCGCTGGATGAAGCACGTGGTGACCTTCGCCAACTGGCTCCCCTACGTGGTGCGGAAGGTGGAGCGGCACACCGGGCGCGAGGTGCGCCTCACCTCGCTCGAGCGGCGGCTGCCGCTGATCTTCCTCTGGCCGCGGGCCGTGAAGGTGCTCCTCGAGCGCCCCGCGCGCCGCGAGCGCTCCCCGGGTCCGCCCGCCGGCGACGGGCCCCCTGCCGACCCCGACCGCGAGACCGCTCGATGAGACCGGACCTGCTGACGCTCCTGCTGATCGTCGCGTTCGCCCTGCTCACGATGCCCGTCTACGCCACGAGCGCCCGGCGCCGGGGCGCGGATCCGCACGAGATCGGCGATCGCGGGAGCTTCGTGCTCGGCGGCTTCGTGCGGAGCTGGTTCTACTGGTTCGTCGGGCCGCTCGAGCGGGGGGCGCTCGCGGCCGGTCTCTCGCCGACGGCGTTCAACCTCCTGGGCGTGGCGTTCGGCGCCCTCGCCGGGGCCGCGTTCGCGACCGGCAGGCCGGTGCTCGGCGGCTGGGCGGTCCTGCTCGGAGGCGCCATGGACGTGCTCGACGGGCGGATCGCGCGGGCGAGGGGCATCGCCGACGCGCGCGGGGCGTTCCTCGACTCCACGCTGGACCGCTTCGCCGAGGTCGGCGCGTTCATCGGCCTGGCCGTGCTCTTCCGCGCGGACGCCTGGGCCGTGACCGCGGTCGCCGCGGCGCTCGGAGGATCGCTCCTCGTGAGCTACGCGCGCGCCCGGGGCGAGAGCGTGGGCGTCGTCTGCAAGGTGGGGGTGATGCAGCGGGCCGAGCGGCTGCTGCTGGTCGGCTTCGGCGGGATCCTCGATCCCGCCGTGACCGCGGCGCTCGGGTGGCCGCCCGGGCTCGTCCTGCTCGGCGTCGTCACGCTCGTCGCGATCGGCACGCTGGCCACGGCGGCGTACCGGACCGTGTGGATCGCGGCGCGGCTCGGGTAGGCATGGAGCGGGGCCGCGGTCGCACGCAGGCCCCGCCCGGCCTTGCCGGCGGTCCGGCCGCCGGCCTCAGTCTTCGCGCAGCGCCCGCACCGGATCCAGGCGGGCGGCGTAGAGCGCCGGCGCCACGCAGGCGGCGAGGGTGGTGAGCGCCAGGACCGGCACCGTCACCGCCCAGGTCAGCGGGTCGAGCTCCGAGACGCCGAACAGGAGGGCGCGCATGAAGCGGGCGAGCACGAGCCCCGCGGCGAGGCCGAGGATCCCGCCGAAAGCGGCGAGCGCGACGCCCTCGCGCACGATCGAGCGTGCGATCGTTCCCCGGCCGGCGCCCACGGCCATCCGCAGGCCGATCTCGCGGGTGCGGGCCGCGACGGTGCGCGCGACCACACCGTAGATCCCGACGGCCGCGAGCAGCAGGGCCACCGCGGCGAAGATTCCGATCGACACGAACGTGAAGCGCTCGCCGGAGAGCGCCTCGGCCACGACGTCCTCCAGCGGGCGGATCTCGCCGACGGGAACCGCGGGCGCCAGCTCGCGCACCGCGGCGCGCACGGACGGGGCGAGCGAGGCGGGATCCCCCGCAGTGCGGACGAGAAGCGTCATGCGGTTCGGGGAGTACCACGCCGCCTCGTAGCCCTGCGCGTGCGGCACGTAGAGCTTCGTGGAGGCCTCCTCGCGGATCCCGTAGTGCTTCACGTCGGCCACCACGCCGACGATCTCGATCCAGGGGTGTCCCTCGCCGTACCTGCGCAGCCGCTTGCCGACCGCGCTCTCGCCGGGCCAGAGCTCCCCGGCGAGCCGCTCGTTCACGAGCCCGACCGGCGGCGCGCCGGCGCGGTCGGTGGCGTGGAGCAGCCGGCCCTCGAGGAGCCGGATGCCCATGGCCGGAAAGAACCCGGGCGTGACCCAGTTGATGCCCGGCGCGGGCGCGTCCGCGATCGACGCCGCCTCCCGGCCCTCCACGACGAGGGAGAGGTTGTCGTGCCCGCCGATCAGCGGGACCCGCAGACCGGCGCCGACTGCCTGGACGCCGGGCAGGGAGGCCACGCGGGCTTCCAGCGCCTGGTAGAAGGCGACGGCCACCGTGTCGCTGGCCACGACGGCGGCCGAGGGCGCGAGGGGAACGGTGAGCACGCCGCGCGGATCGAATCCGAGGTCGACGTCGCGCAGCGCCTCGAAGGTCCGCAGCAGGAGACCGGCTCCGAGCGCGAGCGTCGTGGCGAGGGAGAGCTGCACGACCACCAGGCCGGGCCGGAACCGTCCGGCGCGCCGGCTGCCCAGCCCGCCCCGCGAGCCGGCCGCGAGCGCGTCGCGCACGTTGCTCCGCAGAGCCTGGAGCGCGGGCGCCACGCCGAAGAGGAGCCCGGTCGCCAGGGCGACGGTGAGACCGAAGGCCAGGACCCGCCCGTTCACCCCCACCTCGTCGAGCCGGGGCAGATCGGCGGGCGCGAGCGCCCGGAGCAGCACGACGCCGCCGTACGCGAGCGCCGTGCCCGCGACGGCCGCGGCCACCGCCACGAGGAGGCTCTCCGCGAGGAGCTGGGTCGCGACTCTCCGCCGGCCCGCGCCGAGGGCCGTCCGCACCGCGATCTCGGAGCGGCGCGCTTCTCCGCGCGCCAGGAAGAGCGCCGCCGCGTTCACGCACGCGATCAGGAGGACGCCGGCCACGGCGCCGAACAGCACGAGCAGCGCCGGCCGGACGTCCCCGACCATGACGTCCCGGACCCGGTGCGCGCGGAACGTGACGGGCGAGCCGTAGAACTCCGGATACGATGCGGTGCTGCGCGCCCCGAGCGCCTCGAGCTCCGCGGCGGCCGCGTCGAGGTCCGCACCGGGAGCGAGGCGGGCGGTCACCGCGAGATAATGGTTGTTCCGCTCCCACGGCTGCACGCGGTCGAGCCGCAGCGGGGTGTAGGCCTGCACGCCCGGGGTCGGATAGGAGAACCCCGGCGGCATGACGCCGATCACCGTGTGCGGCACGTCCTCGAGGACGACGGTCCTCCCGATCACGCCGGTCTCGCCGCCGAAGGTGCCCGTCCAGAGCGCGTGCGAGAGGACCACCACCCGGTCCCCGCCCGGAGCGTCCTCGGCGGCGTCGAACGTCCGGCCGAGCATCGGCTCGACGCCGAGCAGGTCGAGGAGCGACGCGGACGCGCGCACCGAGGCGATGCGCTCGGGCTCGGTTCCCGAGCCGCCGAGCGTGAGCGACGAGCCCGTCCAGGCCGCCACGTGCGAGAAGGAGCGCACCTCCCGCTCGAGGTCGAGGAACTCGGGCTCGGAGTGGTTGACCATCTCCACTCCGTCATCGACGTAGCGGAGCGCCACGAGCCCGTCCGGGTCCGGGTACGGGAGCGGCCGGAGGAGCACGCCGTCCACCACGCTGAAGATCGCCGTCGTGGACCCCACCCCCGCGGCGAGCGTCACGACCGCGAGCACGGTGAATCGCGGTGCGTGCGCGAGGGACCGGACCCCCTGGACGAGATCGTCCATGGAGGCGCGCAGGAGGGCGGCGCCTCCCGTGCGAGGCCGGGCGGCGTGGCGGGCGCGGAAGACGCCGTAACGGAGCGCCACCGCGATCGCCTGGCGCGCGTAGCGCCGGCGGGCGCGGGCGGGGCCTTCGTGGGCGGCCCTCCGGACCAGCTCCTCCTCCAGGTCGCCGAGGACGGCGTCGCCCGCCAACCCCCGGGGCAGGACTGCCCGGAGCAGTCGCTCGGCCCAGGCGGGCGGCCGGACATCCGTGGGCTCGCGCCCGCTCATCCCTCGAGCGCCTCTTCGAGGCCCTCACGCAGCCGCGCGCGCACCTCGTGCGAGCGCCGGAGCGCCTCCAGGCCCTCGTCGGTGACCGTCACGATCCGGGGTGCCCGGCCCCCACGCTGCGGGGTGGGCTCGCCCGCCCGGCTCGCGATCATGCCCTTCGACTCGAGCCGGTCGAGCGTGACGTAGACGGAGCCGCGCGGCACCTCCCGCCCCGCCCGCTCGTCGAGCTCCCGCAGGATCGCGGCGCCGTAGGCACCGTCCTCCAGGCGCAACGCCGCCAGCAGGACCATTTCCTCCAGCTCCCCCAGGAACGCGCGCGGCGCCATCACCACCCCTCCGTTGATGTCAACATAGTTGACGATACTGGTGCGGCCGGGAAAGGTCAAGTCTGTTTACAATATGGACGGGCGGGCGGGAGCGGGGGTTGGAACGGCGTCGCGGAGGAGGCTGTGCGGACGGGGCCGAACCGCGCCGCTGGAGGCGAAAAAAACGGCCACCGACTGGACGTCGGGGGCCGTGCTGCGTTGGCGGTTCCCTCACTCCGGCGACAGGACTCGAACCTGTGACCCGCTGGTTAACAGCCAGCTGCTCTACCAACTGAGCTACGCCGGATCGGTGCTCGGGGCGAGGCCCCGCGCGGAACGCTAATAAAAGGATGCGCGAGGGCACGTGTCAACGCGGATCCTTCTGCCACGAGATCATCCCGCCACGCGCTCCTCCGCGCGCGCAGCCAGGGCCGCGCGCCGCCCGCGCGCCAGGATCGTCCACACCGCCGGTCCCACGTCGTGCGCCGAGGACCAGAGCTCCTCGTGGCGCCTCCGCGCCAGCCTCGCCGGATCGCCGACGTGGAGGGATGCGAGGGCGGGACCTCGATGCGGATACGGCCGCTCGAACCAGTGGAATCCGCAGAGCACCGCGGGAGGACGGCCCTCCGTGCCGAACACGGTGAAATCGGGCGACCAGCCGCCGAGGGGC
>CAZOYA010000080.1:0-15444 GCA_964583815.1 uncultured Gemmatimonadaceae bacterium
GACGGACGCGGTGATGCTCTCCGGGGAGACCGCCACGGGTCGCTACCCGCTCGAGGCGCTGCGCGCCATCGTCGCGATCGCCACCGAGATCGAGCGGAGCGGTTTCCTCGAGCGCGGTCCGCGCTACCTGACGAAGCAGGGGCTCATGTCGCGCGGGGGCGCCTCGCCGCGGGAGCACGCCGTGGCGGCGGCCGCCATGGAGTCGATCCGGCAGGTGGGCGCCCCCGCGATCGTCGTGATCACGCGCTCGGGCTTCTCGGCGCGGCTCATGACGTCGTACCGCCCCTCGGTGCCCGTCTTCGCCGTGACGACGGAGCCCTCCACGTACCGGCAGCTCGCCGCGGTATGGGGTGTGCGTCCGGTGCTCGCGGAGGGGGTCGAGATCTCCTACTCGTCGCTCGCCGAGTTCGGGTGCGACGCGGTGCGCCGGAGCGGGGTCGCCGAGCCGGGCGCCACGGTCGTGATCACCGCGGGCTTCCCCTTCCACGAATCCGGCTCGACCAACACCCTGAGACTCGAGCGGCTGTGAAGCTGACGTTCCTCGGCACGGGTACCTCCTTCGGCGTACCGGTCATCGGCTGCGACTGCGAGGCCTGTACCTCGGACGATCCGCGGGATCGGCGCACGCGCCACGGGGCCCTGCTCGAGCTGAAGGGAGGGCGGTTGCTCGTGGACACGCCGCCCGAGCTCCGTCTGCAGCTCCTCGCCGCCGGCGTGGATCACATCGACGCGGTGTGGTTCACGCACGTGCACGCCGACCACGTGCACGGGCTCGACGACGTGCGCGTGTTCACCGTGCGCCGGGGCGACATGCCCGCGTGGGTGGCGAGCGAGTACCGGGAGACGATGGAGCGGCACTTCCAGTACATCTTCGACGACTCCTTCCAGCCGCCGGCCGGCAGCTCGAAGCCGCGCGTGCGCCTCCACGAGTACCAGGCGGGCCGGCCCGTCGAGGTCCTCGGCGAGCAGTTCACGCCCGTGCGGGTGCCGCACGGCGGGGTATCGGTCTACGGCTTCCGCGTGGGGCGGCTCGGCTACGTGACCGATGCGAAGCGCCTCACCGACGAGTCGAAGGAGGCGCTCGAGGGCGTGGAGGTCCTGGTGCTGAACGCGCTCTGGTTCGGCCGGCCGCACGCCTCCCACTTCAACATCGAGGAGGCGGTCGAGGCGTCGCGCGAGGTGGGCGCCCGGCGAACCTACCTCACGCATCTCACCCACCGGGTGCGTCAGGCGGAGCTGGACCGGCGGCTCCCGGAGGGAGTCCACGGCGCCTACGACGGCCTCACGGTGGAGATCGACTGATGCCCAGCATCCGGCTCGACTACGGGAACATGATCGCGCCGCGGGTGGCGGGCGGCGTGGACGCCGCGGCGCTCGAAGGGCCGCTCGCCTCCGACTTCCGGCGCGCGCACGCGCGGTTCGAGGAGCGCCGGGCGGCGGGCGAGCTCGGATTCCTGGACCTCCCGTACGCCCGGGACACGCTCGACCAGGTCCGCGAGCTCGCCGACGGGTTCGGCCAGTGGTTCGAGGATCTCGTCGTGCTGGGAATCGGGGGGTCGGGGCTCGGCGCCATCGCGCTCCGCGACGCGCTGCTCGCGCCCTTCTGGAACCAGCGCAGCGAGGAGGAGCGCGAGCACTTCCCCCGCCTGCACGTGGTCGACAATCCGGATCCGGCCACGTTCGGCGCGCTCCTCCACCTCCTCGACCCCGCGCGCACGCTGTTCAACGTGATCAGCAAGTCCGGCGCGACCGCGGAGACGATGGCGCAGTACCTGGTCGTGCGCGACCGGGTCGATCGGGCCGTGGGGGCGGACAAGGCCCGCGGGCACTTCCTGTTCACGACCGATCCCGCGCGGGGCGTGCTCCGGCAGCTCGCCGAGGCGGAGGGGATCCCGGCGCTGCCGGTGCCCGAGAACGTGGGGGGGCGCTTCTCCGTGCTCTCGCCCGTGGGGCTGCTCCCGGCCGCGGCGTGCGGCGTCGACGTGGAGGCGCTCCTCGCAGGGGCGGCGGCCATGGAGGAGCGCTGCCGCTCCCCCGAGCTCGCGGAGAACCCGGCCGGGATGCTCGCGGCGCTCCTCCACCACGCGGACACGGCGCGCGGCCGGCCGATCCACGTGCTCATGCCCTACGCCGACCGGCTGCGCCCGCTCGCCGCCTGGTTCCAGCAGCTCTGGGCCGAGAGCCTCGGCAAGGCGCGCACCGAGGGAGGGGAGGAGCGTGCCGTGGGGCCCACGCCGCTCGCCGCGCTCGGCGCGACCGATCAGCACTCGCTCCTCCAGCTCCTCATGGAGGGCCCGCACGACAAGGTCGTCCTGTTCGTGGACGTCGAGGATCCGGGCGAGGACGTCCCGATCCCCGGGCGCCATCCCGGGATCGACGCGCTCGCCTACCTGGGCGGGCACTCGCTCGGCGAGCTCCTCGCCACGGAGCGGCGGGCCACGGCCGAGGCGCTCCGCCGCGCGGGCCGGCCGAACGCGACCTTCCACCTCCCGCGCGTCGACGCCGGGACCGTGGGCCAGCTCCTCATGCTCCTCCAGATCGCGACCGTCTACGCGGGCGCGCTCTACGACGTGAACCCGCTCGACCAGCCGGGGGTCGAGCTCGGGAAGCAGCTCACGTACGGCCTCATGGGACGGCGGGGCGTCGAGGTGCCGCACATCGAGCCCGCCGACCCGCGCTGGATGATCTAGCCGGGTGATCCAGCTGGGTGATCCATCTGGGTGATCGACCGGAGCGCCGGGACGCCGACTCCGGCTGCCGGCGCCGGATGGTACGACCCCTGCATCGCTGCCGCGACCGGGGGAGGGGCCACGGCGCGCTCCCCCTGATACATTGAGGATGCGTCGAGCGAGGACCTGGCCTTCGGAGGGATGAGCAATGCGCGAACAGAGGGAAGTGCCCTACATCGTGATCGAGCGGGAGAGCGCGGGCGTCGGGCCGTTCGTCGTGGGCGCGCTCCTCGGCGCGGGGCTCGCGCTCCTGTTCACGCCGAAGTCGGGCGAGGAGATGCAGCGGGAGCTGCGCGAGCAGGCGCGCAGGCTGCGGGAGGCCGCCGAGGATCGGGTTCGCGACGCGCAGCGCCAGCTCGAGGAGCGGTTCGAGTACGCCCGCGAGGGCGTGCAGGCCCGGTTCGACGGTCTGCGCGAGGCGATGGACACGGGCCGCTCCGCGGCGGTCGAGGCGCGCGGTGAGCTCGAGCGCCGTCTCGAGCGCTCCAAGGCGGCCTACCGCGCGGGCATCGACGCCGCCCGCGAGGCGGCCAACCGGGAGAACGGTCCGGAGCGCACGAGCGGAGACGGCCAGTCGGCGCGCGAGAACGTGGAGGACAGCGGGACCCCGATCTGAGGGAGGCCCTCCGACCCCGCCACCACCGGCGGGGTTACCGCTTCCGGGAGTTCGCCCGGCGCCTGTGGGAGAAGGCGGACGACGACGACGTCTTCTTCATGGCCGCGGCGATCTCCTTCAACGTGCTCGTCGCCCTCGTGCCGCTCCTCGTGCTCGCGGCGGGGCTGACGGGCTTCCTGCTCAGCGCCCGCTTCGAGGACCCGACCGCCGCGGTCGTGAGCCTGCTCGTGAGCCGCATGCCGGAGGCGGGGCTCGACCTGACGGGGCTCGTACGGGGCCTCGTGGACGGGATGGTGGCGCGGCGCACGGGCTTCACCGTCGTCGGCCTGGTGTTCTTCGTGCTCCTGGCGACCCGTCTCGCGGGCACCCTGCGGTCCGCGCTCCGGGAGATCTTCGACGTGGCCGACCGCCGGGGCATCCTCGCGGGCAAGGCGTTCGACGTCGGGGTGGTCCTCGTGGGCGTCGTCCTCCTCACGCTCAACCTCGGGGCCACCGTGGTCTACCCGCCCGTGGTCGCCTTCGGGCTCAGGACGCTCCACCTCGAGGGGGCCGAGGCGAGCTTCACGGAGCGGGCCGCGGGGGCGCTCGTCGCCTTCGGCTCGATCTGGCTGCTCTTCCTGCTGGCGTACCGGTACCTGCCGGCGCGGAGGATCCGCTGGAGGCCCGCGGTCATCGCCGCGAGCTTCGCGGCCGTGGGCCACGAGCTGCTCAAGGGCGGCTTCTCGTGGTACGCGACGGAGGTGGCGGACTACGGCTCCGCCTTCGGAAATCTCGCCACCGTGGCGCTCCTGATCTTCTGGATCTATTACGGATCGCTGGTGTTCATCCTCGGTGGCGAATTCGCCCAGGTTTCGACGATGCGCAAGGCGAGCCGGGTCGCGGTCGCCAGGTTCCGGACGGGGTCGTGAGCGATAATGGACGCAAGGTCGTGGCGCGCAATCGGAAGGCGCGGCACGAGTACGACATCCTCGAGACGGTGGAAGCGGGGATGGAGCTGCGCGGGCCGGAGGTGAAGTCCCTCCGGGCCGGGCAGGTGTCGTTCCAGGACGCCTTCGCCCGGATCGAGCGGGGCGAGGCGTGGCTGCACAGCCTGCACATCAGCCCCTACGAGCAGGCGAACCGCGCGAACGTGGATCCCCTGCGGCCACGGCGCCTCCTGCTGCACAAGCAGGAGATCCGCAAGCTCGCGGGGCAGGTGGAGGAGAAGGGACTGACGCTCGTGCCGCTCGAGATCTACTTCGACAGGGGATACGCCAAAGTGAGCGTCGCCGTGGCGAGGGGCCGCAAGCTCCACGACAAGCGGGAGGCGATCAAGCGGCGGGACCAGGATCGCGAGGCCCGGCGGGCGGTGGAGCGGCGATGAGCGGGCGCTCCTCGTCGGGCCGGCGGGCGCTCCTCGCCCTGGCCTTCGCCCCGACCTTCGCCCTGGGCTCGGCCGCCCTCCCCGCGCGCGCGCTCGCGCAGGAGGCGCCCGAGCTCGTGGTCGAGCGGAACGGCGCCTCCCTCGAACGGATCCAGCCGAGCATGCTGCGCGGGTACGCCGCGGTCCCGCTGGACGCGGTCGGCGAGATCGGCTGGACGGCTTCGGAGCGCGAAGGCCGGATCACGCTGCGCGGCCCGGAGGGGACCGAGGTGGGGCTCGCCGTGGGCTCGCCCTTCGTCCACTGGGACGGACGCGCGCTGCAGCTCGTGGACGCGCCGTACGAGGAGCGGGGCACCGTGTGGGTGCCGCTCCAGCTCCTCGTGGACGTGCTCCCCGAGCGTGCTCCGGAGCGCTTCGCGTACGATGCGGAGCGCGCGCTGCTCCGGGTGAGCGACCGCGCGGGCACGGGCCGGCCGGGTCCCGCCGGCGCGCCTCCGCGGGAGGGCGTGGCCCCGCCGCCGACCTCGGCGGGCGGGCCGCTCCCGGCGGGCGGAGCCGCCCCTCCGGGCGTGGAGGGCGCGCGGCCGGCGACCCAGGCCCCGGGTGCGGCGGCGGGCGGGGCGGGCGGCACGCCGACGGGCGGCCCGGCGGCGCCCCCCTCGGACGGGGGGAGCGCTCCGGCCGGCGAGGCGGTCGCCGACGGCCCGTCGACCTACGACGGCGTCCGGCTCGTGGTGATCGACCCGGGCCACGGCGGCGCCGACCCCGGCGCGCTCGGGCCGGGAGGCATCCGCGAGAAGGACGTGGCGCTCGGCATCTCCCGGTACCTGTCGGAGATCCTCGGCCGCCAGGAGAAGATCGAGGTGCGGATGACCCGCTCCGACGACTCCTTCGTCGAGGTCTGGGATCGCGGGC
Organism: uncultured Gemmatimonadaceae bacterium; assembly: GCA_964583815.1. GTDB lineage: Bacteria > Gemmatimonadota > Gemmatimonadetes > Longimicrobiales > Gaopeijiaceae > JAWLHJ01. The sequence goes on from CAZOYA010000080.1 coordinate 5,624, forward strand.
TCATGGCGACGGAGCTCCGGGGCGAGCGGCCGGGCGTGTTCGTGTCGATCCACGCGAACTCCTTCCCGGCGCGACGAAGCGCCCGCGGGTTCGAGACGTACTTCCTCTCCGACGCCCGCACCGAGCACGAGCAGCGGGTGGCCGCGATCGAGAACGCGCCGCTGAGCATCCGCGGGCGCGGGGTCGACGTGACGCGGGAGTCCGACCTCGAGTTCATCTTCCGGGAGCTGCGGAACTTCGACCACGCGCACTGGTCGCGGCTCCTCGCGCAGCTCGTGCAGGACGAGCTCCGCTCCTTCCATCCGGGCCCGGACCGGGGGGTGAAGCAGGGACCGCTCGCGGTGCTCACGAACGCGCTCATGCCGGCGGTGCTCATCGAGGTGGGCTACCTGTCCAACCAGGACGAGGGCCGGCTGGTCGCGCAGGAGGAGTTCCAGCGGAACACGGCGGAGGCGATCGCGGACGCGATCCTCGCCTTCTTCGAGCGCTATCCCCCCGGATCGGGGGCGGGAGCGCCCCGGTGAGACCCCTCGGTGCGGCGCTCGCCGGCATGCTCCTGCTCGGCACGGCCTGCACCTACTACAACGCGATCTACAACGCCGAGCACCTCTACGACGAGGCCGAGCGGCATCGGCGGGCCGGTCGCGACTCCCTCGCGCAGGCGCTCTACGCGGACGTGATCCGCAAGGCGGCGCACGGCTTCCGGCGCGAGCCGGACGGGGGGTGGGCGTACGAGGCCGCCTTCCTCCTCGGCCGCGCGCACCTGCGGAGCGGGGACCTCCACGCGGCACGCGCCGCGCTGGCGCACGCGGCGGCAATCGCGGGCGACCCCGACGAGCGCCTTTCGGCGCACGTGTACCTGGGCATCGTCGAGGCGCGCCTGGGGCGGCCGGACCGGGCGGTGCCGCTCTTCAACGAGGCGCTCGCCGGCGTGAGCCTGCCGCGGGCGCGTGCGGAGGGGCACCTGCACCGGGGCCGGATCCTGCTCGAGCGCGGCAACCCGGACGCCGGGTGGTGGGACCTGGACCGGGCGGCCGAGGAGCACCCGGACCTGCGGGTGGAGGCGACGCTCGAGCGTCTGCGGGCCGGCGTCCGGCTCGGGAACCTGCGGCGGACGGAGGAGTCGGTGCGCCGGCTCCTCACGTACGGAGAGGCCGGGGTGCGGCTGCCCGACGTGGTCGGCGGCCTCGAGGAGGTCGAGGACCGCTGGGGTCCGTCGGTGGCCGCGGACCTGCTCGAGGGCGCCCGGGACGCCGCCTGGGACCGTCCGGCCCGCGACCGGCTGCGCGCCGAGCGCGCGGAGCTCCTCCATCGCGCCGGTCGCGACGCGGAGGCCGAGGCGCTCCTCCGGGAGGTGGCGGAGGCGCCCGGGACGCAGGGGGCGGCCGCGCGGCTGCGCCTCGCCGAGTGGATCCTGGCGCGCGCGGACGACGTGGGCGACCTGGTGCCGCTGCGGGGGCTGCTCCTGCCGGCGAGCGTGGACGGGCGCGTCGCCGCCCTGCTCGCCGAGATCGACGAGCTCGAGAACCTGGTGTACGGCGGGATCGGCCGGCCGCTCGCGTGGTTCGCCGCGGCGGAGCTCGCGCGCGACCGCCTGGGCGCGCCGGTGCTCGCCCGGGGGCTCCTCCTCGCCTACGCGAGCAGCGCGCCCGATGATCCGTGGGTGCCGAAGGCGCTCCTGGCCGCGATCGACCTCGCTCGGGACGAGGCCGAGCGGGCGGCGGTGCGCGAGCGGCTGGAGGGGCACCGCCGGAGCCCTTACGTTCTGGCCGCGCTCGGCCGACCGGCCGAGGGGTTCGCGGCGCTCGAGGAGGAGCTGATGGGACGTCTGAGGGAGATCCGCCCCCGGTGAGGCTCCCGACCGAGGTGTTCGGAGTGGCCTTCCAGAACCCGGTGCTGCTCGCCGCGGGGACCTGCGGCTTCGGCCGGGAGCTCGAGGACGTGCTGGATCTCGACGCGCTCGGCGGCTTCGTCACGAAGTCGGTCACGCTCGAGCCGCGCGCCGGCAACCCGGCGCCCCGCGTGAGCGAGTTCGAGGGCGGCATGCTGAACTCCGTCGGGCTCGCGAACCCGGGCCTCGAGGCGGTGCGCCGCGAGCGGCTTCCGTGGATCGAGGAGCGGGTCCGCCGCGCGCGGGTGTTCGTGAGCGTCGCCGGCCACACGGTCGAGGAGTTCTTCCGGCTCGTGGAGGGGCTCGACGCCTCGCCCGGCTTCGTCGGCTTCGAGCTGAACCTCTCGTGTCCGAACGACGCCGACCGCTCGGGCGCGCCCTTCGCCCTCGATCCCGTCCTGGTCTCGCGCATCGTCGAAGGATGCCGCGCGAGGACCGAGCGTCCGCTCCTGGCGAAGCTCGCGCCGAACGATCCCCGGCTCGGCGAGACGGCGCGGGCGGCGACGCTCGCCGGGGCCGACGCGCTCACGCTCGTGAACACGCTGCCCGGTCTCGTCCTGTCGGCCGCGGACGGACGGGCCTCGCTCGGCGCCGGTGCCGGCGGGATGAGCGGGCCGGCGCTCCGGCCGGCCGGTCTGAGGGCCGTCCGCGAGGTGGCCCGCGTGAGCTCGGTGCCGCTCCTGGGCGTCGGAGGGATCGGCAGCGTCGAGGACGCCGTGGCCTACGCGCGCGCCGGAGCCTCGCTCGTCCAGGTCGGGACGGCCTCGTTCGCGCTTCCCACGGCCGCCCTCCGCATCATCCGCGACCTCGTGCGCTGGGGACGACGCCACGGCGTCCCGTCCTGGGACGAGCTCCGCCCCTGCGCGGGCGGGGAGGCCTGAGCCGGGTGGCGGAGGTCGTCATCGCGCTCGACACCCCCTCGACCGAGGAGGCGTGGCGTCTGGTCGAGCGTCTGGGCGAGCGGGCCGACTTCTACAAGGTCGGGCTCGAGCTCTACGGCCGAGGCGGGCCGGAGCTCGCGCGCGCGCTCGTCGAGGCGGGCAAGCGCGTCTTCCTCGACCTCAAGCTGCACGACATCCCGAACACCGTCGCCGGCGCCGTGCGGGCGGCCGCGGACCTCGGCGTCTCCCTGCTCACCGTGCACGCATCCGGAGGCGCGCGCATGATGCGCGCCGCGGTGGACGCGGCCCGCGAGGGAGCGGTCGGGCCGTCGGGCCGCGCCGCGGGCGCTCCCGGCGAGCGGCTCCGCCTCCTCGCGGTCACCGTCCTCACCTCCTTCTCGTCTCCCGAGCTCGGACAGGCGTGGGGACGGGAGCCGCCGGACGTCGGCCGGGAGGTGCTCCGCCTGGCCCGCGACGCCGCCGGGGCCGGCGTGGACGGCGTCGTCGCGTCCCCGCTCGAGGCGGCGGCGGTGCGCGCCGAGGTGCCCGGGGACTTCCTGATCGTGACCCCCGGGATCCGCCCCGCGGGCGCCGACGCCCACGACCAGCGGCGCATCGCCACGCCCGCCGATGCCGTGCGGGCCGGCGCCACCCACCTCGTGCTCGGTCGCGCCGTGACGAGGGCGCCGGATCCACGCGCCGCGCTCGAGGCCGTGCTGGCCGAGGTGCGCGAGTCCGCCGCGCACACGGACGTCCGCGGGTGAGCCGCCGGCACGCTCCGCCCGTCCGAACCGAGACCGTGACCACCGCCATCCTCCCATGACCCTCACGATCTACGACACCGCCTCGCGCAGCCTCCGTCCCTTCGAGCCGCTCGAGAAGGGCCGGGTGCGGGCCTACGCCTGCGGACCCACGATCTACGACCACGCGCACATCGGGAACTTCCGCACGTTCCTCTTCTTCGATGTCGTGCACCGCTACCTGGAGTGGTGCGGATACGACGTGCGGTTCGTCATGAACCTCACGGACGTGGACGACAAGACGATCCGGGGCGCGAAGGAGGCGGGCGTCGACGTACGCACCTTCACCGAGCCCTTCGGCGAGGCGGTGCTGCGGGACGCCGGCATCCTCGGCGTACGGCCGGTGGACGCCTATCCGCGGGCGACGGAGTACGTGGAGCCGATGATCCGGTTCGTGGAGCGGCTCCTCGAGTCGGAGCACGCCTACCGCGCCGAGGACGGCGCCGTGTACTTCTCGATCGCCCGCTTCCCCTCGTACGGCCGTCTGAAGGGGATCGACACGTCCGCGCTCAAGGCCGGCGCGCGGGTCGCCCAGGACGAGTACGAGAAGGAGGACGCGCGGGACTTCGTGCTGTGGAAGGCCGCGACGCCGGACGACGAGGCCGCGGGGGCGGCGTGGGACGCACCCTGGGGCCGGGGCCGGCCGGGCTGGCATCTCGAGTGCTCGGTCATGAGCGTGACCGAGCTGGGCGAGACGCTGGACCTCCACCTCGGCGGCGAGGACCTGGTCTTCCCGCACCACGAGAACGAGATCGCGCAATCGGAGGCGGCCACCGGACGGCCCTTCGTGCGCTACTGGCTCCACGTGAAGCACCTCTCCGTCGAGGGGCGCAAGATGTCCAAGTCGCTCGGCAACTACGTGACCGTGCACGCGCTGCTCGAGGAGGGTCACGACCCGGCGGCGATCCGGCACCTCCTGATCTCCTCGCACTATCGCGGGGATCTCAACTTCACGCGGAAGGGGCTCGAGGCGTCGCGCGCGGCGGTCCAGCGGCTCCTCGACTTCGAGGCACGCCTCCGGGAGATCCGCGTCTCGGACGAGGCTCCGGCCACGGAGCTTCCCGCCCTCGCGGCCGAGGTCGTCGAGCGCTTCCGGACGGCGATGGACGCGGACTTCAACACGGCCGACGCGCTCGCGGCGGTCTATACCTACGTCGGGCAGGTGAACGCCGCGCTCCAGGGCCGCGACGCCGTGCGTGCGGAGGAGCGGGACGCCGCGCTCGAGGCGCTCCACTCGGTGGACGAGGTGCTCGGTCTCCTCGAGGTGGCGCACGCGAGCCGCTCCGTGGACGAGGATCTCGCCGGCTGGGTGGAGGGCCGCATCGCCGCGCGGGCCGAGGCGCGGGAGCGGCGCGACTGGGCGGCCGCGGACGCGATCCGCGACGAGCTCGCCGCCCGCGGCATCGTGCTGGAGGACGGGGCGGGCGGCACCCGCTGGAAGTTCACGGGGTAGGGGCGCCGCGCTTACCTTGGAGGACCGAGCGGGGCGGGAAGCGCCCCGGGGCGTGCGCCGGCGTAGCTCAACTGGTAGAGCAGCTGATTTGTAATCAGCAGGTTGGGGGTTCGAGTCCCTTCGCCGGCTCTCTCGCTCCCCAGGGTCTCGCCGTTTCCGACCCTTCCACCTCGGGCTGCTAAGCCTCCCGGTCGAGCCCGAGGGCGCGCCGGACCTCGGCGAGCACGCGGGTCGGCAGGAAGGGCTTGGCGTGGTACGACTCGAATCCGAGCGTCATGGCCCGGAAGCGGAACTCCTCGCCGGCGCTCGCGCTGATCCCGACGACCGGGATCTCGCGCGTGTCCTCGCCCGCCTTCAGACGGCGCGTCGCCTCCCAGCCGTCGAGCCCCGGAAGGTCGATGTCCATGAGGATGACGTCGGGCAGCTCCACCTGCGCGCGCCGCACCGCCTCCGCGCCGTCGGCCACGACGATGACCGCGAAGCCGGCATGCTCCAGGATGGAGCTGTAGATGTCCTGCGTGTCCGGGTCGTCGTCCACCACCATCACCAGAGGCACGGTTCCCTCCGATGGTGAGCCGTCCGACGGAGTGGCGGCAGCGGCGGCCTCGCGGCGGTGCTCCTTGCCGCGCCCTTCGTCGACGAGAAAGAGGATGCCCCAGGCGGGCGCCTGATGATCCCCGGGCGGCCACGTCTGCATTGCGCGCACCAGCTCCTGGTGGGAGGACGAGATCCAAGCTCGCCAACATGGCCGATCAGGTATCGCGGCGCCACCGTCGCGTCCAGGCTACACCGCGGGTAAGCGGCTCGAGCCATCGACCTCGTCCGCGGCCCCGTCGCGTGGCAGCGCGGACGCCGCTATCGTCCAATTCATGGCACGACGATTCCCCCCTCCGGCGCGCGACACGGCGCCCGGGTACGGTCCCCGGACGACGCCTTCCCTGTCCGCGCCGGAGCGCTCCCCGTGACGGGGCGCGCGGCCCGAATCTTCGTCATCGAGGATCACCCGCTGATGCGGGAGGTGCTCCGTGACTACCTCGGCGCGATGCCCGGCGTGGAGATCTGCGGCGAGGCGACGAGTGGGGAGGAGGCGCTCGAGCGGCTCGACGAGGTGGAAGCGGATCTGCTGCTGGTGGACACCACGCTCGGCGGGATGAACGGCATCGACTTCGTGAAGCGCGTGGCCGCCCGCTGGACGGATCTGCCGTGCCTCATGCTCTCGGGGCACGGACAGGAGGGGTACGTCGAGCGTGCCCTGCATGCGGGGGCGCGTGGCTACGTGCTCAAGGGGAATCCCGCGGAGCTTCCCCGAGCGATCGAGAAGGTCCTCGGCGGCGAAGTGTACCTGAGCCCCAAGCTCACGTAGGCACGGGCCGGGGGCCGGACCGGCGAGGGGCCGGTCCGGCGCTCGAGGCGGCGGACCGGGTGAGGGGATCACGAAGCGGGATCACCCGACCGGCCGCGCTCACCGCTTCTGCTGGATCGCCGAGACGAGCTCGTCCTTCTTCATCTTGCTGCGGCCCGCGATGTGGAGGTCCTGCGCGATGTTGTAGAGCTCGTCGCGACTACGGTCCTTCAGCGACTTGCCCGGCTTGCCGGTACCCTGCGTGCGCTTGTTCGGCGTACGCCCCTCCTCGCGCCGGCCCTTGTTCACGGTGCGCGCGGCGATCTCCTTGGCCCGCTTCTCCGAGGCGCCGCGATCCTCGGCGCTCTCCTTGATGTGCTCGTACTTCCGCTCGTCCTTGTTGCTCCATCCGCGCGGCATGCTCCCTCCTCCGCTCGGGTCGACTCCGGTGAACGGCTCCGGCCGGTCGGGGAACCGCCCGGAGGCCGGCGAGGAGGGGTGCAAGGGCCATGCCCCGGGGGGCTTCCCGGCGTATCCGGGCCGGGGGCGCCCGCCGTCAGCTCGGGGTGGGCCGCACCCCGCGGAAGGTCGCGCGCGTTCCGTCCGGGATGTCCGCGCGTCCGGTGAGCTCCCCGTTCTCGAGCCGCCCCGAGAACCCGATCGGATACCACTCCCCGTCGACCTCGACGAAGACATCGAAGGAGAAATTCGACCCGTCGACCTCTCCGGCCTCGAAGTCGGTCTGGTATCCGAGGGCGGCGCCCGAGGTGCCGCGCAGCGTGGTGCCCTCCTGGCGCAGCTCCACGGGGAGGTTCACGGTGCCGTACGAGGTGCTGAACGTCAGGGTCCAGGCACCGTCGAGCGGCCCGGCTTCCTGGGCCGACGCGGGCAGGGCGAGCGCGATCGAGAGCACGAGCGTGAGGGGGAGGCAGGCGCGCATGAGAGCCGTTCCGTGCGAGAGGGCGACCGGGTGGACGAGCCCACCATACGCGCCGGCCCCATGGCGCGACAGATCCGCCGGCTACCCCGCGACCGTCGACCCGCCCAGGATCGGGAGGACCTCGCCGGTGATGAAGCTCGAGTCCGCGGACGACGCGAAGAACACGAACGCGGGCGCGATCTCCTCCGGCTGCGCGGGTCGGCCCATCGGGGTCTTCTCGCCGAAGTCCCGGGCGGCCCCCTCGGGGAGCTCCGCCGGGTTCAGGGGCGTCCACACGGGCCCCGGAGCCACGCAGTTCACCCGGATGCCTCGCTCGACGAGGCTCCGCGCGAGCGATTTCGTGAACGCGTGGATGGCGCCCTTGGTCGCGGAGTAGTCGAGGAGGCCGGGGCTCCCCTCGAGCCCGGTGATCGACCCGGTGTTCACGATGGCCGACCCGGGCCGCAGGTGCGGAAGCGCCGCCTTCGTCATGCGGAAATATCCGTGGATGTTCGTGTCGAAGGTCGTGAGCCACTGCTCCTCGTCGACCTCCTCGAGGCCGTCCCGATGCCGCTGGTAGGCCGCGTTGTTGACGAGCAGGTCGAGGCCGCCGAGCTCCTTCACGGTCCGCTCCACCGCCTTCGTGGCGAACCCCGGATCACGGACGTCCCCCGCGATCCAGATGCCTCGCCGTCCCTCGGCCTCGATCGCGCGCAGGGTCTCCTCCGCGTCCTGGCGCTCCTCCTCGAGCGACGCGATCGCCACGTCGGCGCCCTCCCGCGCGAAGAGCACGGCCACGGCGCGCCCGATCCCGGAATCGCCCCCGGTCACGAGCGCCACGCGCCCCTCGAGCTTCCCGGCGCCGCGGTAGTCCGGCGCCTCGTAGCGCGGCCGGGGACGCATCTCCGCCTCGAGGCCCGGAGGATCGAGGTGCTGCTCGGGGAAGGGGGGCTCCGGACGCTTCCGTGCCTGCTCGCTCATGGCTCGCCTCGTTGGTCAGGGACATGCCCGCCGTCCGGGCGCGATCGCGCGTCCCGCGGGCTCAGCGCTCGACGTGCTCCAGGATGCCCAGCAACACCTGCTCGTCGCGGTCCAGCCATTTCCGCCGCGTCGGCCTGAAACCGTTCAGAGCTTCGCGGAAGGCGCCCTCCTCGAACGTCTCCACGACCGCCGGATGGATGTAGTAGGTGAGGCAGACGGCCCGCGTGTTGCCGAGCGCCTCGGCGGCGACGTCCACCGCGTCCCGGACGATCGCCGCGCGCTCCTCCTCCGTGGCCTTCGCGGCATCGTCCCGCCGCGCGAACAGGTAGGCGGCGGCCAGGGCCGACGCCTTCCACGTCCGGAAGTCCTTCGCCGTGAACGCGTCCCCCGCGACCTCCTGCAGGAACTCGTTCACCTGGTCCGCCTCGAGATCGCGCCACCGCCGTCCCTCCCGGTAGCGGAAGAGGCGCCGGCCGGGACGGTCCTGGGCCTCGCGGAGCACCTGCACCAGCGCGCGGTCCTGCACCGTCAGCGCCCGCTCGAGCCCGCCCTTCGCCACGAACGTGAGCGCGGCTTCCTTCCCCTCGAGCGTGAGATGCTTCCGGCGCAGTGTCGAGAGCCCGAACGAGCCGTTCGCCTTCACGTACTCCTCGTTGCCGATCCTCGCGCAGGTGCAGTCCAGGAGGGCGACGAGCGCGGCGCACATCCTGCGCAGGGTCGGCTCCTCGTCCTCCTCGAGCGCCTCCCGCACGGCCGCCCGGATGCCCGGGAGCGCGCGGCCGAACGCATGCAGCCGGGCGAACTTCGCGAGATTGCTGATCTCGCCCCACCGCTCGTGGTAGAGGTACTGCTTGCGCTCGCGCGTGTCGCGCCCGGTGGCCTGCAGGTGGCCGTCCGCGGTCCGGCAGATCCAGACGTCGGTCCACGCAGGCGGGATCACGAGCTCCTCGATCCGACGGAGATGCGCCCGCTGCCGCACCGGCCGACCGTCGGGATAGAAGTACGCGAACCCTTCCTCCGCGCGCTCGCGGCGGAGGCCGGCCTCCGTGTCCCGGACGTACCGGAGGCCCGCCGCCTCGGCGAGCTCCGGCGGGTCGAGCTCGGGGGCCGGCAGGGGCACGTTCGGGCTCACGGGCCGAGGCTCCTCACACGAACCGACGGAGCGCGCGGTTGGCCGCCGAGGTCGTGAGCCCGTAGACGAGGTGCGCGCCCAGCGCTTCGGCGTGGACGCCCGGCGAGTGCGCCGTGGGCCCGTCCGCGAGCCCCAGCATCGGCACCGCGAGCTCGTCTCCGAGCAGCCAGAGCGCGGTCCCGTAGCCGAGCCCGGTCGCGAGATCGTGTCCCTGGACCTTCCGGTCCACGAGCGCGAAGAGGCTTCCCACGGCCATGCCGTAGCCCCAGTGCACGACCCGGCCGAGCTGCGCACCCTTCTCGCGCGACGGCTCCTCGCGGCGGAGGCGCTCGTAGACGATCCGGCCGACGGCGACGGTCGCCGGCTCGCCGTCCTTGTGCGTCTGGCCCACGAGGGAGATGTCGTCGAGGGGGTGCTCGCTC
>CAZOYA010000081.1:0-15198 GCA_964583815.1 uncultured Gemmatimonadaceae bacterium
CGCTCGTGACCATCGGTTCGGTACGCTCGCCTGGAAGAACGCAGTCGCCGTCCGGAGCTCTCATGCTGTTTCACTCGAAGTCCTCACGGGTGTCGCCCGAAAGCCTGCGTATCTCCTCGATTCAGCGACCGGGTTGGGAGACGCCAGAGGGCCGCGTGCCCGAGGTCGGCCAGTTCGTGCACTGCATGGAAGGCCCGGCCAGGGTCGTGCGCGTGCTCGGGCGGACGAGCGACGGAAGTCGGCTGCTGGAGCTCCGCCGGGAGGATCGACGGGAGCCGTTCTTCGCCTCCTCGTCGAACGTCCTGCTGCAGACGGGTGCGCCCGACGACCCCCCGAGCTCGCCCGCGCCCGACGACGAAAGCGGGCGTTGATGCTCCGAGGCGCCCTCCGGACGGCCCGCTACGCGCGGAGCTGGAAGGCGGGGGCCGATGTCGCGACGCAGGAGACGGAGATCACCCGGGGTGACACGCCGGTTCCGGCGACGCTCGTCGTAGCGAAGGGCGCTCGCGGACCGCTGCCGGGCTGGATCGCGATCGGAGGCATCTCCTGCATGGGGCGCCACCACCCGCAACTCGTCCGATTCGCCGGCGCACTCGCCTCGAGCGGCGCCGCGGTGCTGGTTCCCGAGATCCCGGAATGGCGACGCCTGGAGCTGGCTCCCGGCGCGGTCGCGCCGACCCTGCGCGGATGCGTCGAGCACCTGAGGGCGCGTCCGGAGGTGAGCGGGGCGCCGTTGGGCCTCATCGGCTTCTCGTTCGGTGCGCCCCAGGTCGCCGTGGCCGCGGGCCTCGGAGACCTGCACGAGGACATCGCCGGCGTCGTCCTCTTCGGGGGCTACTGCTCGCTGGAAAGGACGATGACCTGCCAGCTCACCGGAGAGCACGAGTGGAGCGGCCTGGACTACCGGCTCGATCCGGATCCGTTCGGTGGCTGGGTCGTGGCGAGCAACCACCTGACGCGGATTCCCGGCCTCGGGGAGGCCCAGGACGTCCAGTCGGCGCTCGGACGTCTCGCTCTCGCCGCGAGCGGACAGCGGATCCCGGCCTGGGACCCTCGCCACGACGTCCTCATCCGCGCGCTGCGACGGGCGCTCCCCCGCGAGCACCGCCGGGTCTTCGACCTGTTCGCCACGGCCACCGTCGACGCCGGCCCTCCTGCCGAAGCGCGCCGGGAAATGGCGCTCATCCTCTCGGAGGCCTGCCGGAGGGCGGACCCACTGCTGGATCCCGCGGAAGCGCTTCCGCGGCTCCGCCTTCCAACCCGGCTCATCCACGGGCGCGGCGACCGGCTGATTCCCTTCACCGAAGCGCTCAGGCTGCGGCGTGGCCTGCCCACCGGCGCCTGCCGGCGCGCGACGGTCACGGGGCTGTTCGACCATACGGCCGACAGCGTGCCCAGCCGCTTCGGCGAGCGGAGCTGGGAGACCGTCAAGCTCTTCGAGGCGATCCGGGGGATGATCAACGTGGTCCGGGCGTGACGCGCCGCCGCTAGACCGGCCCCGCGGGAGGATGGGGCGCCCGGCGGGCGACCTCCTCCAGCACCGCGTCCGGCAGCTTCTCCTCGCACGCCGGGAAGAGCTCCTGCTCCTCGAACCGGACGTGTGCGGTCAGGCGCTCCGCGAAGGCTGCGAGGTGCTCCAGGTCGCCTCCGGCCGCGGCCCGTGCGCTCGCCCTCAGGAACCGGTGGTCCTCGTGCGTGCGCCGCGCGAGCCCCCCTGCCCCGGCTTCCTCGAGCGGGGGGAGGAGCACCTCCTCCTCGATTACGAAGTGCGGCTCGAGATCGTCCCGGAGCATTCGCACGACGTCCCGCGCGAGCGCGGCGTCCAGCGTCCCCGCGGCGGCGCGGCGCGCGACGCGGCGGGCCAGCACGAGCGCCTGGTGGTGGTCCGAGGACAGGCCGCGCAGCCGGGGGTCGCGCTTCATGTTCGCGCCCGTCCGGCCACGCCCTCGAGGCGCCGCCGGATGTCCCGGTACGCCACGTGGATCAGCTCCGACAGCGCGCGCCGGTCGACCTCCAGGCTCGGCCGCAGCTTCACGTGACGCATCCGCTTCCCGCTTCCCTCGAGCAGGCCTGCCGGGTCGGGGAGCTCGGCGCCCCGGAAGAAGCCGACGTTCACGTGGGCCGTGAAGGCGTCCACGTACACGAACGCCGTGTCGCCCACGCACGCGGTGGGTTGATCGTCGTGCAGGACCTCGCGGACATCGTCTCCGCACCTGCGCGCCACCGCGAACCAACGCCGCGCGATCTCGCCGAGCTCGCCGGGGCGCGCGTCGAACCACGCCTCGACCACGGGATCGTGCTCGACGGTGCCGCCGAGCCGGAAGAGCGGCTCGCTCACGACGGCCGCCCCGCCCCGCGCGGGCCCTCCGGCGACACCGATGTGAAACAGCTCCAGCCTCCCATGGACGCCCCCGCTTGCTGGCCGCCATCCGACGCGCTCCGGACCGGTCCCGGGACCCGTGCGCCCGATCATCCTGGCGTCGCACGGAGGCACGCCGCAACGTCCGGAGATCCCGAGCTCGCAGCCCGGAGGAAGCCATGGCGACCTGGGACGACGTGGAGCGGATCGTGTCGGCGCTCCCGGAGACGGCGGAGGGTCGGGCCTACGGGACGCGGGCCTGGCGCGTGCGGAAGAAGCTCGTCGTGTGGGAGCGGCCGCTCCGCAGGAGCGACCTCCTCGCCCTCGGGGACGCCGCGCCGGACGGACCGATCCTCGGCGCGATGGTGGCCGACGAGATGGACAAGGACCTGCTCATCGCGCGGGCGCCGGACATCTATTTCACGACGCCGCACTTTCGCGGGTATCCCGCGATCCTCGTCCGGCTCGAGCGCATCTCCGTGCCCGAGCTCGAGACGGTGATCGAGGACGCCTGGCTGCGGCAGGCTCCCAAGCGGCTGGTGAAGGCATACCGGGAGTCGCGGGGGTAGAGGTCCCGGCGCCGGGGACCTCTTCAGCGGGGGCCGAACTCCGCGATCACCGGCGCGTGATCCGACGGCACGCCCGGATACGACTTCGGCTTCCGCGCCTCGCGGTCGCGCTCGGCCCCGATGGCGCGGGCGGCCAGGTCGGCCGTCGCGTACACGTGGTCGATGCGCATGCCGATGTTCTTGTGGAAGTGCCCCGCCCGGTAGTCCCACCAGGTGAAGTAGCCGGGCTCGGGATTGAACTGCCGCACGACGTCCACGAAGCCCCAGGCCAGCAGCCGGGCCACGCGCTCGCGCTCGGCCGGCGAGACGTGCGTGCCGCCGTGGACGGCTTCCGGGTCCCAGACGTCGATGTCCTCGGGCGCGACGTTGAAGTCGCCGCAGAGGACGGTGTCCTCGGCCGGGTCGCATCCGGTGGCGAACCAGTGGATCAGGCGATCGAGCCACTCGAGCTTGGCCACGTAGTGCTCGCTTCCCACGCTCCGCCCGTTGGGCACGTAGATGCTCACGACCCGCACGCCCCCGCACGTCGCGGCCACGAAGCGGCCGCCGTCGTCCGTCCAGCCGTCGGGCGCAGGCCCGAGCCCCGCCGTCACGTCCTCGAGCCCGACGCGGGAGGCGATCGCGACGCCGTTCCAGCGGCCGAGCCCGTGATGCGCGATCTCGTAGCCGAGCTCGCGGAAGGCGTCGGCCGGCACGGCCTCGTCCGCGATCTTCGTCTCCTGCATGCACAAGACGTCCGGCTCGCGCGCGCGGGTCCACTCGAGCACGCGCTCGAGGCGGGCCTTCAGGCTGTTGACGTTCCAGGTGGCGATGCGCATGAGCGGCGGGGGTGATCGCGACCGATGCGGGGCGCCCGGGTGGAGCGCCCCTGGAGAGGTCGAAAGGTAGCGCATTCGCGGGCGCGTCGGGGCCGGGCGGCGGCCCGCCCCGCGGGGGGCTCGCCCCGGGAAGGCCGGTGGCGCCGCCACCCACTTTCGGCGATCTTTCGGGCGATGTCCCTCTCCGCCTTCCATCCGGCGGTCGCCCGCTGGTTCTCGTCGCGCTTCGATGCGCCGACCGCGCCGCAGCTCCGCGGCTGGGACGCGATCCGCTCCGGCCGGGACACGCTCATCGCGGCGCCCACCGGCTCGGGAAAGACGCTCGCGGCCTTCCTGATCGCGCTCGACGAGTTGACGCGCGAAGGCGCCGAGCGTGGCGAACTCCCCGACGAGACGAGGATCCTCTACGTCTCGCCGCTCAAGGCGCTCTCCGCGGACGTGCACCGCAACCTCGCCGAGCCCCGGCGCGGGATCCGGGAGGCGGCGCGCGAGCTGGGCCTCCCGCCCGTGCGGGTCACCGCCGCCGTGCGGACGGGCGACACGCCCGCCTCCGAGCGGCAGTCCATGCTCCGGCGGCCGCCCCACATCCTCGTCACGACCCCCGAGTCGCTGTACCTGATGCTCACGGCCGAGCGCAGCCGCGAGATCCTGCGCACGGTGCGGACGGTCATCGTCGACGAGATCCACTCGGTGCTGGAGTCGCGGCGCGGAGCCCACCTCGCGCTGAGCCTCGAGCGCCTCGAGCACGTGGCGGAGCGCCCGCTCCTGCGCATCGGGCTCTCGGCCACGCAGCGGCCGCTCGACGAGGTGGCGCGGTTCCTCGTCGGCGCCGGGCGCTCGCCGGGCGGGCGGGCCGATTGCGAGATCGTCGACGAGGGGCACCTGCGGGCGCTCGACCTGGCCATCGAGGTGCCCGGCTCGCCGCTCGAGGCGGTCATGTCGCGCGAGGTCTGGGAGGAGGTCTACGATCGCCTCGCGGCGCTCATCGAGGAGCACCGCACGACGCTCGTCTTCGTCAACACGCGCCGCCTCGCCGAGCGCGTCGCGCACGACCTCGAGGAGCGGCTCGGCGCGGAGGCGATCACCGCGCACCACGGGAGCCTCTCGCGGGAGCGGCGGCTCGAGGCCGAGCGCCGGCTCAAGGCGGGCGAGCTGCGCGCGCTCGTCGCCACCTCGTCCCTCGAGCTCGGGATCGACATCGGCTCGGTGGACCTCGTCTGCCAGGTCGGATCGGTGCGGCGCATCGCGACGCTCCTCCAGCGCGTGGGGCGCTCGGGCCACCAGGTCACGGGCACCCCGAAGGGCCGCGTCTTCCCGCTCACCCGCGACGAGCTCGCGGAATCCGTGGCGGGCCTCGCGGCGATCCGGGACGGCGAGCTCGACCGGGTCCGTCCGCTCGAGGGGCCGCTCGACGTGCTCGCGCAGCAGATCGTGGCCGAGGTGGCGGGCGAGGAGTGGGACGAGGATGCGCTCTTCGAGCTCGTGCGACGGGCGCACCCGTATCGCGCGCTCGAGCGGGAGACGTTCGACCGCGTCGTGGAGATGGTCTCCGCGGGCTACGCGTCGCAGCGTGGACGCCGCGGGGCGTACCTGCACCGGGACGCGGTCCACGGCCGACTCCGCCCGCGGCGCGCCGCGCGCATCACGGCGATCACGTCGGGCGGAGCGATCCCCGACACGGCCGACTACCGCGTGGTGCTCGAGCCCTCCGAGACGTACGTGGGCTCCGTGAACGAGGACTTCGCGGTCGAGAGCATGGCGGGCGACGTCTTCCAGCTCGGCAACGCCTCGTGGCGGATCCTCCGCGTCGAGCGCGGGACGGTGCGCGTGGCCGACGCGGCCGGCGAGCCGCCGAGCATCCCCTTCTGGTTCGGCGAGGCGCCCGCCCGCAGCCACGAGCTGTCCGCGGCGCTTTCGGGTCTTCGGCGGGAGATCGATGCGCGCCTCCCCGACCGCGACGCCGCGATCGCCCGGCTCCTGACGCTGCCGGGCGTGCCGCCCGGGGCGGCCCGGCAGCTGGTCGACTATCTCGCCGAGACGAAGCACCTGCTCGGCACGCTCCCGACGGACCGGACGCTCGTGCTCGAGCGCTTCTTCGACGAAGCGGGCGGCATGCAGCTCGTCCTGCACGCGCCGTTCGGCAGCCGGGTGAACCGCGCCTGGGGGCTCGCGCTGCGCAAGCGCTTCTGCCGGAGCTTCAACTTCGAGCTGCAGGCAGCCGCGACCGAGGACGGGGTCCTCCTCTCCCTCGGTCCCCAGCACTCCTTCCCGCTCGACGACGTCTTCCGCTACCTCCATCCGGCGTCGGTGCGGGAGATCCTCGTCCAGGCGCTGCTCGACGCGCCGGTCTTCCAGACGCGGTGGCGTTGGGGCGCCACGATCGCCCTCGCCGTGCTCCGTCGGCAGGGTGGGCGCCGGGTCGCGCCGCAGATCCAGCGCATGCAGGCGGAGGACCTGCTCGCGGCGGTCTTCCCCGACGCCGCCGCGTGCCTGGAGAACATCGAGGGCGACCGGGAGCTCCCGGACCACCCGCTCGTGCAGCAGGTGGTGGAGGATTGCCTGCAGGAGGCCTGCGACCTCGAGACGCTCACCGCGATCCTCGGCCGCATCCACGCCGGGGAGCTCGAGCTCGTCGCCTGCGACACGCCGGAGCCGTCGCCGCTCGCGCACGAGATCCTGAACGCGAAGCCGTACGCCTTCCTCGACCCGGCCCCGCTCGAGGAGCGGCGCACCCAGGCGGTGCGCACGCGCCGGGCGCTCGATCCGACCACGGTGGGCGAGCTCGGCGCCCTCGACCCCGACGCGATCGAGCGGGTGCGTGAGGAGGCGCGGCCCGACGCACGCGATCCCGAGGAGCTCCACGACGCGCTCCTGACCTCGGGCTTCCTCGCCGACGCCGAGATCGGGGATCGCCGCGCCACGTGGGAGCCGTGGCTCGTGCGGCTGATCGGCGAAGGCCGGGCGGCCCGCGTGTGGCCCTCGGGGGCCCCGGTCGCCACGAACGGGGACGCGCCCCCCGCGCCCGCCCTCTGGGCCGCGAGCGAGCGGCTCGACGAGATCCGGGCGGCGCTGCCCGAAGCGCGCATCGAGCCGAGCCCGGCGTCCGCGCGGCCGGACACGCCGCCGGAGACGGACGCGGCGCTCCGCGAGCTGCTGCGCGCACGCATGGAGATCCTCGGGCCCGTCACGGCGGCCGAGCTCGCGCGCCCGCTCGGGATCGGCGCGCGCACGGCCGAGCGCACGCTCGTGGCGCTGGAGAGCGAGGGCGTCGTGCTGCGCGGCACCTTCACCGGCCGCGCGCGCCCCGCCGCGCCCGACGGGCGCGAGTGGTGCGAGCGCCGGCTGCTCGCCCGCATCCATCGCTACACGCTGAACCGGCTGCGCGCCGAGATCGAGCCGGTGAGCGCGGCGGATTACATGCGCTTCCTCTTCGCCTGGCAGCGGGTCGCGCCCGACTCGCAGGTGCGCGGCGCGGAGGGGCTCGCGGAGGTCGTGCGGTTGCTCGACGGCTTCGAGGTGCCCGCCGCGGCCTGGGAGGGCGACGTGCTGCCCGCGCGCTGCGAGGGATACGAGCCCTCCGACCTGGACATGCTGTGTCTCACCGGGCGCGTGGCCTGGGGGCGCCTCTCCGCTCCCGACGGCAACCAGCCGGGGCGCTGGAGCTCGGGCCCGCTGCGCTCGAGCCCCGTGGCGCTCTTCCTGCGCGAGAACACGGGGGCCTGGCGCGCCCTCACCGCGACGGCCGACGGGGTCGCGCTGTCTCCGTACGCCGAGCAGGTCGCCGAGGCGCTGGCGGCGCGCGGACCCTCGTTCTTTCACGAGTTGGTGGAGGCGACCGGCCTGCTCCGCAGCCGGCTCGAGGAGGCCCTCGGGGAGCTCGCGGCCCTGGGCGTCGCGACCTCGGACGGCTTCACCGGGCTGCGCGCGCTGCTCACGCCCTCCAGCCGGCGGCCGGTGTCGGGCGGCACGCCCCGTCGTCGCTCCACGTCCCCCTTCGGCGTCGAGGGCGCAGGCCGCTGGTCGCTGCTGGGCTCGGTGCGGCCGGCCGAGCACGAGCGGGCGGTCGAGGAGTACGCGTGGTCGCTCCTCCGGCGCTACGGGGTGGTCTTCCGTCGGGTGCTCGCGCGCGAGCCGGTGCGCGTCGCCTGGCGGGAGCTCCTCTACACGTACCGGCGCCTCGAGGCCCGCGGCGAGATCCGCGGCGGTCGCTTCGTGTCCGGATTCGGGGGCGAGCAGTTCGCGCTGCCCGAGGCGGTGGGAAAGCTCCGCGCGGTCCGGGCGAGCCCGCCCTCTGACGAGCCGATCGGGATCAGCGCGGCCGATCCGCTCAACCTGACCGGCATCGTCACGCCCGGCCCGCGCGTGCCCGCGGTGGGGCGCAACCGGGTGCTCTACCGGGGCGGCGTCCCCATGGCGGCGCTCGTGGGCGGAGAAGCCGTGCGTCTCGAGGAAGGCACGGGCACGGGGCGGCCGCCTCCCAGCATGGAGAGGGCGCTCGTCCGGCGCCGGGTCCCGCCCGCCGTCCGCTCCTACCTCGGGTCCGGAGGCTGATTCAGGCGGGCGGTTCCCCGCCCTCCTGGCTCTCGAAGAGGCGGCGCACCGTCTCGATCGTGTCCGCCTGCTCCGGCGTCTTGTCGGGGCGGTATCCCCTGAGCCGCGCGAAGCGGAGCGCCATACCGCCCGGATAGCGCGGGCTCGCCTGGATCTCGTTGAACGCGATCTCGGCGACCACCGCCGGCCGCAGGTACATCACGTGCCCGTCCACCCGCTCGGCGAGCGTGGGGAAGGTCTCGGTCTGCCAGCGCAGCGTCTCGTCGGTCATGCCCTTGAAGGTCTTGCCGAGCATGACGAAGCCGCCGCGCTCCTCGTCCCTCGCGCCGAGGTGGATGTTGCTCCACCACCCGGAGCGGCGTCCGCTCCCGCGCTCGACGGCGAGCACGACGAGATCGAGCGTGCGCGTCGGCTTGATCTTGAGCCAGGCCCGCCCCCGCCGCCCGGCCTCCCAGGTGGAGGTCGGGTCCTTGGCCATCACGCCCTCGTGGCCCGCACGCCGCGCCTCGCGCAGGAACGCGTCGGCCTCTTCCACGGAAGCGGTCTCGACGAACGGCAGCAGGCCCGCCGGCGGGACGAGCGCGCGCAGGATCTCGCGCCGCTCGCGCAGGGGGCGGTCGACGAGCGTCTGCCCGTCCACGTGCAGTACGTCGAAGAAGAACGGCGTGAGGGGCACCGCCTCGACGAGCGCCGGATCGTCCCGGCTGGAGCCGAAGCGGCCCATCGTGACCTGGAAGGGGTGCGGGCGGCCGTCGGCGCGCAGTGCGATCGCCTCGCCGTCGAGCACCACCAGCTCCGCCGGGAGCGCCGCCACCGCGGCGACCACGTCCGGCAGGTTCGCGCCGACCTCGCGCAGGTTGCGGGTGAAGATCCGTACGTCGCTCCCGGCCCTGTGCGCCTGGATGCGCGCGCCGTCGAGCTTCCACTCGAACAGTGTCCGGCCGTGGCGTGCGATCGCCTCGGCCGGGTCCTCGGCGGTGCTCGCGAGCATCGGCTCGAGTGGACGGAGCACGCGCAGCCCCACCCGGGCGAGGCCCTCCGCCCCCTCCTCCGCCGCCACGCGCGCGGTGTCCGGAAGATCCCCGCCGAGCATGTGCGCGCGCCGCACGCGGCCCGCGGGCACCTCGAACGCCGCCGCGACGGCTTCGAGCATGACCCCGTCGAGCGCCCCCTGGCGGAGCTCGCCGAAGCAGAGACGGAGGATGAACGAGCGCTCGTCGGGGCTCGACCGCTCGAGGAGCGCGCGCAGCCGGTCGACCTTGCGTGCGACCGAACCCGGCCCCCCCGCCGCCGCGATGTCCTCGAGCGCGCGATCGACCTCACCGAGCGTGAGCGGAGGACCGGGCGGCTCGAGGCTCGTCTGCGTGGCCGCCTCCACCGCGGCCGCGCGGAGGCGCGAGGGGCCGAGGCCCAGGGGCGGCGTGGGCAGCGTCCCGCTCAGCATGCTCGTCGCGGTCCGCACCCGACCGGCCGGGAGCGCCGACAGGAAGTCGGCGAGGAGCGCGACCTTGCGGCTCCGCTTCGCGGTCGCGGCCACCGCGTCGGAGACCTCCACGAGCGCCGCGAACGGGAAATCGGGTCCGTCGGTCATCCACGAAGTGCGTGCGGCGGACCGGATCGTGCAAGGTCACGGACGGGGATGTCGATCCCGCGGCGCCACGTTCGACACAGGTGTGAGGCGTCGGAGAAGCCGGCGCCGTTCCGACCGGAGACGAGGAGGTGCAGGATGCGGGTCATGGTGATCGTGAAGGCCAGCGAGGAGTCCGAGGGGGGCGCCATGCCGAGCACGGAGATGCTCGCCGAGATGGGCCGGTACAACGAGGAGCTCGTCCGGGAGGGCGTGATGCTCGCCGGCGAGGGGCTCGCGCCGAGCTCCGAGGGCAAGCGGGTCCGCTTCGAGGGCGAGAACCGCACGGTGATCGACGGACCGTTCCCCGGGACGAAGGACCTGATCGCCGGCTACTGGATCTGGCAGGTCCGCTCGATGGACGAGGCCGTCGAGTGGCTGCGACGGGCGCCGTTCGACGGGGGTGCGGAGATCGAGATCCGGCGCATCTTCGAGACCGCCGATTTCGGCGAGGAGCTCACGCCCGAGCTGAGGGAGCAGGAGGAGCGGACGCGGGCGCAGGCGGCCGCCCGCGCGAGCGGCGCCTGACGGCACGCGGGCGGGCGCGCCTCTTGCTCACGACCGGGACATCCTGCCGAGACGGCGGAGAAGACCCCGACAGGAGGTGCGCCATGCCCGTGGATCAGCTGAGGGAGTTCCTCGAAGACAACGACGTTCGGTTCGACACGCTCCGGCATGCGAAGGCGTTCACGGCGCAGGAAGCCGCGGCCGCCGCGCACGTCCCCGGCAAGGAGATGGCGAAGACCGTGGTCGTGAAGGTGAACGGGGAGCTGGCGATGGTCGTCCTCCCCTCCACCGACCAGGTCAGCATGAGCCGCCTGAAGGAAGTCACGGGCGCCGAGCGCGTCGAGCTCGCCAGCGAGCCGGAGTTCTCCGACCGCTTCCCGACCTGCGAGCCGGGCGCGATGCCACCCTTCGGGAATCTCTGGAACGTTCCGGTCTTCGTGGACCAGCGACTCCGGGAGGACGAGCGGATCGCGTTCCCCGCTGGCACGCACACCGAGCTCGTGCGGCTGGCGTACTCGGACTACGAGCGCCTGGTGCACCCGGTGGTGGCGAAGCTGTCGACGCGGGCCTGAGGCCCACGCGGTCCGCGGCGCCCCTCAGTACCGGAAGAGCCGCGTGATCTTCACGACGAGCGCCCGGTTGCGGAGGTCCGTGCCTCCGCGTCCCGTGTCCCGCTCGTCGGTCCAAACGAAGAACAGCTCGCTGCCGGGCTGGTACTCCCACCGAAAGCGGAGATTGCTCGAGAAGGTGTCCGAATCGGAGCTGTGCTGCACGAGCGCGCTCACGAACATCCGCGGGGTGAACGCGTAGTCCGCGCGGAGGCGCGAGACGGTCGCCGTCGAAGAGCCCGCCGGCAGGTCGATCAGGTTGAGGCTGATCCCGGGCTCGAGCGAGAGGCGGTCGGTCAGCACCATCCGGGCCTGGTTCACCTCGATGCTCGTCAGCGTGCCGTCGTAGAACCCGCCCCAGCGCACGGACACGTTTCCGGAGAGTCGCCGATGGGGCCCGAAGTCGTAGCGGGCCTGGTACTCGGTGAAGGCATAGGCGCCGGGCTCGACCTCGAGATCCTCCGCCACCTCGAAGGCGTCCTCGATCCGCTCGTAGCTCCGCGTGATCTCGACGGAGGCCTGGTCGCTGTTCTCGAGCTCGACCTGGAAGCGGCCGTTCTGGGCGCGTGACTCCATGCGGCCCGCCCCGTCCTCGTAGTAGTCGACGCGCGCTTCCCACGTGAGCTGGCGCACCGCCGCGAGCGACTCGGGCCGTGGGCTGAAGCGCAGGGAGCCGGAGGTCTTCTCGAAGTCCGTGCGCCGAAGGAATCCGACCTGGGGCTCGAAGTCCTCGCCGACCTTCAGGAACGACGCGTTCGCTCCGTAGCGGTCGCCTCCGTAGTCGATGCGCGCCTGCCAGCTCCGGTCGTCGCCGGTGCGGGAAGGGGTGTCGGTCCCCGCCCAGTATCCGCCGATCTCGAGGTTCGTGAAGAAGGCGAGCTGCGCGTCCGCGCCGTACGCGAGGCTCGATCCGCCCCCGTCGACGGCGACGGACCGGTGCGTCGCGATGGCCCCGATCGAGCTGCGCCGGAGGATGTCCCGCTTCACCCGGAGCACCGAGAACTGCGTGTCCTCGATGTCCGCCTCGGGCACGCCGCCCGTCCGGATGCTCAGGCCGCCGACGCTGAACGCGCCGAGCTTCCCCGTGAGGCGGCCGCCCGCCCGGATCGGGACCACCTCGCCGTCCTCGAGGCCGATCCGGCGACTGTAGAACAGCGTGGGCGAATCCCGGGGCGGCCCGAAGCCCATCCCGCCGAAGCCCCCGCCGCCCGCGCCGAAGTCGAACACCCCTCGGCCCTCCAGGAAGAACTCGCGCTTCTCGGGAAAGAAGAGGCCGAAGCGGGTCAGGTTGACCTGCTGCTCGTCCACCTCCACCTGGGCGAAGTCCGTGTTGACCGTGAGGTCGGCCGTGAGGTTGGCCGTGACGCCGTACTTCACGTCGATGCCCGCGTCGGCGGTCCCCTCGTTGGAGACGCTCGGCGTCGCCGTGCGGTCCGTGGTGAGCCCCGCGATCCCGTACGGCTTGATGTCGAGGTTATTGCCGGCCGCCGGCAGCTCGAGGCCGACCAGGGTTCCCCCGGCCGAGATGCGGTTCAGCGCCTGGGGACCGGAGAGGTTCGCGGGCACGGGGCTCAGGTAGGCCCACTCGTTCTTGTAGCGGATCCCCCGGCGGACCTGGAAGCCCCACAGGTGGTCCACGCCCGAGCGGTAGCGAAGGGACTGGAACGGAATCGCCATCTCCACGGTCCAGCCCCCGTCGAAGCGTCCCGTGGCCACGTCCCACACCGGATTCCAGTCCGAGTTCGGGCCGCCCTCGTCGACGACCTGGTAGTCGGCCCGCGCGCCGAGCGGGTTCGTGTAGAACATGGAGCCGTTCCGGCGGTCGTAGTACGTGTCGAACATGACCCCGAAGCTCTCGTTGTTCCGCAGCCCGTTCGCGTCCCGCCGGAGCTCGTTGGCGATCCACGCGGACGGAGGCGCCGAGTCCCAGCACCGGCACGTCACGTAGAGGTGCGTCGCGTCGAAGCTGACCCAGATATCGGAGCGCTCGGAGGCGGGCGCGCCGGACTCCGGCACGACCTGGACGAGCCCCCCGAAGGGCTCGTTGTCCCGGTAGACCGCCTCGTCGAGTACCCCGTCCAGCACGAGCGGTCCCTCGAGCCGGATCGCCCGCACGGTCGGCCGGCCGAGCGCGTCCCGGGTGATCGAGGCCGGCGCCAGCGGCGCCGGGGAGCCGTCGATCCGAACGGACGGCGCGGCGGCGCCGTCGCCCCGCGCGGCCGCCTGCGCGGTCACGGAGGAGGGCAGCACCGCCCATGCGAGAAGCAGTGCCGGGGCCACGCTGGAGAGCGTCCGCATGATGTCGGCCGGGAAGGGCGTCCGAGTCGGAAGCCCTCACAACATGAGGCCGGCGACCGCGGTCCCGGAAGAGCCCGGGTCAGGAAGGATCGTCGGGCCGGTTCCGCATGTGATCCGCCATCGCGCCGAAGCGCTGCCGGAGCGCCTCGCGGAGCACGTCCGGCATGTCCTGCTCGTCGAGCGCGCGCTCCATGCACCACATCCACTGGTCGCGCTCGTCGGTGGCGATCGGGAATGGCAGGTGCCGCGCGCGCAGCATCGGGTGGCCGAACCGCTCGACGTAGACGGGCGGGCCTCCGAGCCACCCGATGAGGAAGAGCCGGAGCTTCTCCCTCGACGTCTCGAGGTCCGGCGGATGCATGACCCGGATGCCCGCGGCTTCCGGGGCCGTGTCCATGAGATCGTAGAAGCGATCGACGAGGCGGCGCACGCCCTCCTCGCCCCCGATGAGCTCGTAGGGGGTCGTCGTGGTTTCGTTCATGGCGGGGACTACACGGGTGGCGGGTGGTCGATCCCCCCGCGCGCGCCCGCTGGACGTGTCCGCCGGGCCGGCCGCAGAATGTCGGGGCCCGGCGGCCTCGTCGCCGGGCCCGTCCGTCCCCCGGAGACCTCCATGCCCACGCTCGCCCGCCGCAGTCCGATCCTGTACGCAGCCCTGGGTGCCGCCGCCCTCTGCGCCGGATGCGACGCCGCCGCGCCGCCGACCGACCCCGGCGTCCCCCGGGCGCTCGCCGAGCATCGGGCGCGGACGATCTCCGAGGTGCGGTACGCGATCGACCTGCGCATCCCCGAAGGGCGCGAGGATCCCGTCGAGGGCCGCACGACGATCGACTTCCGGCTGGACGATCCCGACGGGCACCCGCTCGTCGTGGACTTCACGGATCCCGCGGCGCGCGTGCGCGCCGTGCGCGTGAACGGAGCGGAGGCGGCCTGGGAGCCCGTGAACGACCACGTCGTGGTGCCCGGAAGCGCGCTCGCGTCGGGCGCGAACCGCCTGGAGCTCGAGTACACCGCGGGCGACGAGGCGCTCAACCGGAACCCCGACTTCCTCTACACCCTCTTCGTGCCAGACCGGGCGCACTTCAGCCTGCCCGTGTTCGATCAGCCGAACCTGAAGGCGGAGGTGCAGTGGACGCTGCGGATCCCGGAGTGGTGGGAAGCGGTCGCGAACGGCGCGCCCGAGCGCGAGGAGCGGAGCCCGGACGGGCGCGTCCTCACGTTCGCGCCGACCCGGCCCATCCCGACCTACCTCTTCGCGTTCGCCGCGGGCCGGTTCGAGGTCGAGGAGGCCGAGGTGCACGGACGGCGGATGCGCATGCTCCACCGGGAGACCGACACGGCCCGGGTCGCGCGCAACGTGGACGCCATCTTCGAGCTGCACGGCGAGGCGCTCGCCTGGCTCGAGGACTACACGGGCATCCCCTACCCCTTCGGCACGTTCGACTTCGTGCTCGTCCCCTCCTTCCAGTACGGGGGGATGGAGCACCCGGGCGGGATCCTGTACAACGCGTCCGGCCTCATGCTCGACGAGACCGCGACCCAGGGTCAGATCCTCGGACGTGCCAGCGTGATCGCGCACGAGACCGCGCACATGTGGTTCGGCAACCTCGTCACGATGGCGTGGTTCGACGACGTCTGGATGAAGGAGGTCTTCGCGAACTTCATGGCGGCGAAGGTCGTCCATCCCTCGTTCCCCGATGTGGATCACGACCTCCGCTTCCTCGTGGCGCACCACCCGGCCGCGTACGGCGTGGACCGCACCCCGGGCGCCAACCCCATCCGCCAGGAGCTCGACAACCTGCGCGAGGCCGGGACGCTCTACGGCGCGATCATCTACCAGAAGGCACCGATCGTCATGCGC
>CAZOYA010000082.1:0-2953 GCA_964583815.1 uncultured Gemmatimonadaceae bacterium
CTCCAGGGCCTCGGGTACCACTGGGAGCTCTGGGCCATGCAGTCGGGCGGGCTCGCGGAGCACGACGCGCTCCGCGTGGCGACGATCATGGGCGCCCAGGCGATCGGGCTCGACCAGGACGTCGGGTCGATCGAGCCCGGCAAGCTCGCGGACCTCGTGGTGCTCGAAGGGGAGCCCTTACAGGATATCCGCAACACGGACACGGCACAGTACGTCGTGAAGAACGGGCGCGTGTACGAGGCGGTGACGCTGCGCGAGATCCACCCGCGGGAGCGGGACCTGCCGCCGCAGTGGTGGTGGGACGACGAGCCGCGGGACGTCCCCGGGGTGTCGGGGCCGGCGGAGCCGAGATGACGGCGGGGTGCCGCGGCGGCCGGAGCGGGCACGCCGCGGCGCCCGCCCGCTCCGGCCCCGGGCTCTTCAGCTCCGCCGGTTGATCGTCGCCTCGATCTCCTCGAGCGCTTCCTTCGCCTCCAGGAGCCGCTGGACCTCGGCCTCGAGGTCGCGCACGCGGGCCTCGAGGCGGGCGCGCTCCTGGGCGTCCTCCTCGAGGCGGCTCTCGAGCTCGACGATCTCGACCGCCCGCGTCTCGAGCTGCTCCTTCAGGCGGGCGCGCTCGGCGGCGGCGGCGGAGCGCTCGGCGTCGCGGCGCGCCAGGATCTCCTCCGCCTCGGAGAGGAGCTCGGCCTGCTCGTCGTCCAGGCGGCGCTGCTGCTCGAGCTCCGCGAGCACCTGGTCGCGCTCGGCCGCGAGCGCCTCGGCCTCCGCCACGGCCTCCTCGGCCACGCGCGCGCGTTCCTCGCTCCGCGCCTCGACGGCCTCGCGGAGCTTCCGCTCCCGGCGGAGCTCCGTCTCGACCCGCTGAAGCTGCGCCTGAGCGTCGTCGAGCGCGCCCGCGAGCTCCGCGCGCTCCCGGAGCGCGTCGTCGAGCCGCGCCCGGAGATCCTCGACCACCTCCATGACCGCCGCGGCCGCGCGCTTCGGCTCCGCCTCGGTGACGGGCGGGCGGACCGCCGCGGCGAGACGCTCGCGGAGCGTCGCCACGCGCTCGCGGCCGGCGGCGAGGCGGGGGGAGGTGGGCGGCGGGGCGGCGGCGCGCGGTGCCGGCTCAGGCTCGACAGGCGCGTGCGCGGGCCCGGTGCGCTCGGCCGCGGGACGCACGTCGGCGGGACGCTCCTCGGCGGGACGCTCCTCGGTGCGCCGGGACTCCGGCGGGCGTCCGGAGCGGGATGGCTCCCGCCCGCTTTCGACCGGCCGGCGCTCCTTCTTCCGCCGGCGTGGCGCCTCGGGCGCGGCGTCCGTCGCGGGGCCGCCGTTGCGGCGGTCGGCGTCCCGCGTCGGGTGAGCGGTCGGCGTCGCGCGATCGGTCGGGCGGACCCGATCCGTGGGCTCTGCCGGCTCGGCGGGCCCCGGCGCCGCGGCGGGCTTCTCCGCCACCGCGCTCCGGACCTCCTGCGCGACTTCCACGTCTTCCGGGGCGTCGTCCGGCGCGTCCTGCGACTCCGCGACCACGGGCTCCTTCGTCGCGGCCCGCGTGGGCTCGACCGCGGCGGCCTCTCGCGCCTCGACGTCCCGCTCCTCCTCCTCGGGGATCGAGGTCAGCTCGGTCAGCACCCGACCGATCCGGGTGCGCGGCTTACGCGCCGGAACGTTCGCGTCGAAACCCGCGCTCATGCGCTCTTCTCCCGTGCTCGTTCGACCGGTTGATCCATCGCCTCGCGGATGAGCGCGTCGATGTCCTTCGCGCCCTTGCACGCCGGATCGTAGGCCGTGATCGGCAGCCCCTCGCTCGACGCGAGCGCGAACTGCGTGCACTGGCGCACGATCGTGTCGAGGAGGAACTCCGGGTAGTGCGTCTCGAGCGCCTTCCTCGCCTCCCGCGCGATCCGGGTCGTCGGATTGTACTGGTTCAGGACGATGAAGATGCGCTGGAGCGTGTGATCGAGATCCTCCTCGAGTCCGCCGAGCGTCTCGAACAGGAGCTTCAGCCCGTGGAACGAGAGGAAGTCCGGCAGGACGGGCACGAAGAGGTCGTCGGTCGCGATGAGCGCGTTGAGGTTCAGCAGCCCGAAGGAGGGCGGCGCGTCCATGACGATGAAGTCGTAGTCCTCCACGACCTCGTCGAGCGCCTTCTTGAGCTTGTACTCGCGGCCGGCCATCGGCATCAGCGCGAGCTCGATCGTGCTCATCCCGAGATTCGCGGGCAGGAGGTCGAACTCCGCCAGCGGCGTGTCCACGAGCGCCTCGCGGACCGGTAGCCGGTTCACGAGCACGTCGTAGAGGGTGCGCTCGAAGTGCTCGCCCTCGTAGCCGGCGTTCTGCGTCGCGTGCCCCTGCGAGTCGAGATCGATCAGCAGGACGCGGTGCCCGCGCTCCGCCAGCCGGTAGGCGTAGGCGACCGAGAGGCTCGTCTTGCCCGTGCCGCCCTTGAAGTTGAGGAAGAGCTGCCGGCGGATCGGGCGCGGGGACGGGCGGCGGCCGAGCGCCTCCCGGTAGAGCGAGAGGTCCCGGGGGCCGTAGTCGTCCGGTCCCCCCTCGAGGCCCGCGAGCTCCGGCTTCGTCTCCGCCTCGGCGAGCTTGCGCTCGGAGACGCCGAGCAGGCTCGCGAAGTGCCGGCGGCGGTAGCGGACGTTCACGCGTCGACCCCCACGGGACGGCGGCCCGCCGCGGTGGCCGGTCGCAGCGCGGGACCCACCCCGTCGCCGCGGGCGCGCGCCCGGGCCAGGGTCTGGCGCACGAGCCGCCGGAGCTGCGGATCGGGATCGTCCGCGAGCGGCGCGAGCAGCACGTGGGCCTCGACCCGCCGTGCCGTCGTGACGCCGAGCGCCACCCGGCGCCGGACGCGGGCGTCCTCGTCGGCCAGCCCCTCGCGGAGCACCGGCTCGAGCTCCTCCGGCCGGTCCTCGAGCAGCCGCGCGAGCGCCTCGTAGGCGGACGCGCGCACGGCGGCCTC
>CAZOYA010000082.1:3053-15168 GCA_964583815.1 uncultured Gemmatimonadaceae bacterium
GCGGAGCGCCCGCTGCTCGAGATCCAGGATCTCGCGGCGGAGCTCGGCGACGAACTCGGAGAGGTCGGCCGCCTCGGGTCCGTCCTCGCGGACGAGCTGCTGCCACTCGGCCATCCGGGCCAGCAGGGTGTCGCGGCTCGCGAGCAGCTCCTCGACCCGGGCGCGCAGGCGCCCGGCGATGCGCTCCTGGTTGAGCGCCCGCTCCTCGGCGGAGCGCTGCCGGCCCCGGAGCCGCGCGAGCTCGCGCCCGTCCGCGTCGGGCCGCGCCTCGAAGAGCCGGCCCTCGAGCTCGGCGCGCAGCGCCTCCGAGCGCTCGACGTGGCGGTGGAGCACCGCGATCTCCGTGCGCGCCTCCGCGAGCTCGTCGTACAGCGCGGCGGTGCGCCGGGCGTTCTCCGCCTCGCGGGCGGTGATCTCGGCGAGGCGGGTGCGGACTTCGTCGGCCTCGGCGCGGGCGGCGGCGAGGGCGGTACGCATCTGCTCCAGCCGGCATTCCAGCAGGAGGATGCGCTCCTGGTCCGCGGCCGGGTCCGGCGGCGTGACGTGGACGGTGGTTACACCGGTTCTACGCGCGGCGTCACCGCGCCTGTCCGACATCGAAGTGTGCCCGCGGGAGATCGACGAGGAGGTGCGGGCGCTCCGGCGCCCGTTCGGCCTCGACGAAGGTAGGCGGGGTCCCGGGGCGGAGCAAGAAATCGGCCCGATGCGCGGCGTCGTGCAGGCCCCGCCATGGCGGCGCCCGCCCCCTCGGGGGGCGCGCACGTTCCCCTTGCGTGGCGGACCTCGCCCGGCCCCCCCATGTTGCCGGCCATGGCTTCCTCGCGACCGCATCGCCTCGTGCGCCGGCTCCTCCTCGTCGCCGGCGGCCTCGCCCTCGCCGGGGCCGCCGCGCCCCTGCCCCTCTCGGCGGCGCAGGACCCGTCCGCCGCCGCCACGCAGACCCGCGCCCGCATCCCGCTCCACGAGCTCGAGCCGCTCCCGGCCTCGGCCGCGCCCGACGATCCCGCCTCGATCACGGCGGAGTCGTGGGACCCGACACTCGCGCGGGGCGCGACGCGGGAGATCGACTTCACCACCGACGAGGGGACGTGGATGTCCCTCGACGTCTCGCCGGACGGCCGGTGGATCGCGTTCGATCTCCTCGGGCAGGTCTACCGGATGCCGATCGAGGGCGGCGAGGCCGCCTGCCTCACCTGCGACGGGGGCGTGTCGGTCAACTACCACCCGCACTTCTCGCCCGACGGCACGCGCATCGCGTTCGTGTCGGACCGCGGCGGCCAGGCGAACCCGTGGGTGATGGCCGCCGACGGATCGGACGCGCGGCCGGTCTTCCTCGACCTGGACGTCCGCGTCAACGAGCCCCGCTGGATGCCCGACGGCCGCCACCTGGTGCTGCGCCGCTCGGGCGGAGGCTCCGGGCTCTGGCTCGTGCCCGTGGACGAGGGCGGCGATCCGGCCCGTCCTCTCCTCCCCACGCAGGGCGGCGCCCAGGGCCCGAGCATCTCGGCCGACGGACGCTATCTCTACTACCACGTCTCCACCGGCGCGCCGGGGATGGTCGAGGGGCGCTGGCAGATTCGCCGCCTGGAGATCGCCACGGGGCAGGTCTCGGAGATCACGACCGGCGTCGACCAGGCGCAGTACCGGGGCTCGAGCGGAGGCGCGCTCGCACCGGAGATCGCCCCGGATGGTCGCAGACTCGCCTTCGCGCGGAGGATCCCCGACGGAACCGTGTCCTTCCGCGGGCACCGCATCGGCCCGCGCACGGCGCTCTTCCTCCGCGATCTCGAGAGCGGCGCGGAGCGGCTCCTCGCCGATCCCATCGAGCTCGACATGGGCGAGGGGATCAAGATCCTGAGGCTCCTGCCCGGCTATGCGTGGACCCCGGACGGACGCGCGATCCTGATCTCGCGGGGCGGGCGCATCCACCGGGTCGACGCGGAGACCGGCGCCTCCCGCGTGGTGCCGTTCACGGCCCGCGTGCGACGCACCGTCTCCGAGCAGGCCCAGGCGGGCTACCGCCTGGACGACGGTCCGC
Source organism: uncultured Gemmatimonadaceae bacterium (assembly GCA_964583815.1). Taxonomy (GTDB): domain Bacteria; phylum Gemmatimonadota; class Gemmatimonadetes; order Longimicrobiales; family Gaopeijiaceae; genus JAWLHJ01. The sequence continues at coordinate 5,092 of CAZOYA010000082.1, forward strand.
TCCGGGTGCGGTTCCTCCGCTGGCCGACCCTCTCGCCCGACGGGCGCCGCCTGCTCTTCCAGGCCGTGGGGCGGCTCTGGACGCTGGACCTGCCCGACGGTACGCCGCGGCGCCTCACCGCGGACGGGTTCGGGCCGCTCGAGTACTCGGGCGCGTGGTCGCCCGACGGCGCCTGGATCGCCTTCACCTCGTGGGACGACGAGGAGCGCGGCCACGTCTGGCGCATCCGCGCCGACGGGCGCGGCGCGCCCGAGCGCCTGACCGACACCGCCGGCGAGTACCTGAACCCCGTGTGGTCCCCGGACGGGCGCACGCTCGTCGTCACGCGGGGCTCCGGCGCCACGGCGCGCGGCCGCACGTGGGCGAGCAACCCCTGGTACGAGCTCGTTGCGCTTCCGCTGGAGGGCGGCGGGGCCGCCCGGGCCGGCGCGCCGGTCGTCCTCGCCCGCGCGAGCACTCGCCACGACGGCGGCGCCCAGGCGGGCGGCCGGCGGCAGATCGTGCGCGCCTCGTTCGGGCCGGACGGGCGGATCTTCTATCCGGAGGAGGCGCCCCCCGACTCGTCCGCGCGGGGCACCGCGCTCGTCTCCGTCCTCCCCGACGGCACCGACCGCCGCGTGCACCTCCTGCTCCCGGACGCTGACGAGATCGTCCCCTCGCCCGACGGCCGCCACGTCGCGTTCGCCGAGGGGATGAACGTCTACGTGGCCCCGATGCCCGAGCGCCCCGTCGAGATCGACAAGCGCGACGACCCGGAGGTCCGCCGGCTCACGCTCGAGGGCGGGATGTATCCGCGCTGGACGGGCCCGACCACGCTCGAGTACGGGAGCGGCCGGCGGCATTACCGGCACGACGTCGGGACCGGCCGCACGGACACGGTGCGGGTCGACCTCCGCGTGCCCCGCGCGATCCCGACGGGCACGATCGCGCTCACGGGTGCACGTATTCTGCCGATGAACGGCCTTCCGGCGATCGAGCGCGGCACGGTCCTCGTGCGCGCCGGGCGCATCGCCTGCGTCGGCACCTGCGACGCGAGCGTGGCCGACACGGTCGTCGACGCCTCCGGCGCCACGATCATCCCCGGACTCGTGGACCCGCACGCCCACCACCACCGCGAGCACTCGGGCGTGCTGCCCAGGCGCAACTTCGAGGCCGCGGTCTACCTGGCGTACGGCGTCACGACCACGATGGACCCGATCGGCTGGTCCCCTGCGGTCTTCCCCGAGGCGGAGATGATCGAGGCGGGGCTCACCGTCGGCCCGCGCGTCTTCAGCACGGGCGAGAACATGTCCGCGGGCGACCGCGCGCGCTCCAACGAGATCACGACCTACGCGGACGCGCTCCACGAGATCAACCGGCTGGTCGACTGGGGCGCGATCGCCCTGAAGCAGTACGGCCAGCCGCGCCGCGCGCAGCGGCAGTGGATCGCGGACGTGGGCCGCCGGCTCGGCGTCATGGTGACCGGCGAGGGCTCGGATCTCGCCTTCAACGTGAGCACGACGCTCGACGGCCAGACCGGCTTCGAGCACCCGATGAGCTACGCGCCGCTCTACGGCGACGCCGCGCGCTTCTTCGGCCGGACCGGGACCGTGTATTCGCCCACGCTCGTGGTCGGGGGCGCCTCGGCGTGGAACGAGGAGTACTTCTGGCAGGTCGAGGACCAGTGGCTCGACCCCAAGCAGCGCCTCTGGTTGCCGTGGCGGCACATCGTGCCGCACACGCGCCGCCGCGAGCTCCGCCCCCTCACCGACTACACCTTCCCGTTCATCGCCCAGGGGATGGCCGACGTGATCGCCGAAGGCGGATACGGCGCGATCGGCTCGCACGGGCAGCACCACGGCATCGGCTCCCACTGGGAGATGCGGATGACCGCCTCCGCCATGTCGCCCATGGAGACGCTCGAGGTCGCGACGATGCACGGCGCCCGCTACCTGGGGCTCGACGCCGACCTCGGCTCGATCGAGGAGGGGAAGGTGGCCGACCTCGTCGTGCTCGACGCGAACCCGCTGGAGGATATCCGCAACACCGAGCGCATCCGCTGGGTCATGAAGGCGGGCACGCTCTACGAGGCCGGGACGCTCGACGAGCTCTGGCCGGAGCGGCGGCCGTACGGCCCCCGCCCGTGGGTCGACGAGGAGATGCTGCGCACGGACGCCCGGCCGCTCCGGCCGGGCGGGTAGGGGAGCCGGTCGGCCGGGTGGCGGGGCGCGCCGACCGCCGCGGCGCGCCCCCTCCGCTCAGCGCCCTCCCGGCCTCCGGTACCGCACGGGCGGCGCCGGCTCCGGCTTCAGCTCCACCGCTTCCGTCTCGAGCAGCCGCAGCGCCTCCTGCACGGCCCGCTCGAGCTGCGGGTCGCCCCCCGCGATCACCGGCGCAGGGTCGTTCCGCACCTCGATGTCCGGCGCCACGCCCTCGGCTTCCACCGCCCACTCTCCGTTCACGTCGAAGAAGCCGCCCCGGGGCGCCACGAACCCGCCCCCGTCGATGAGCGGCGGCGTGTCCCACGTGCCCACGAGCCCGCCCCAGGTGCGGGTGCCGACGAGCGGTCCCACCTCGTGGAAGCGGAAGAGGTAGGGGAGCAGGTCGCCGCCCGAGCCGGCGCGCTCGTTGATGATCATGACCTTCGGCCCCCAGAGCCCCGCCATGGGCTGCGTCCAGGGCTTCCGGTCGCCCGCGCGCGAGTTGAAGTAGCCGGTGAGCTCGCGGGCGAGCACGTCCACGATGTAGTCCGCCGCCGAGCCGCCCCCGTTGTTGCGCTCGTCGATGATCGCGCCCTGCCGGTCCTGCTGCGCGAAGTACATGCGGTTGAAGTACGAGTAGCCACCCTGGCCGGTGTTCGGCAGCCACACGTACGCGAGCCGCCCGCCGCTCATCTCGTCCACGCGGCGACGGTTCTCGTCGACCCACGCCCACCGCCGGAGCTCCGACTCGTCCTCGGCCGGCACGACGTGGATCGTGCGGGCGTCCTCCGTCGACGTCGTGGGTCCGACCGTGATCGAGATCGTGCGCTCGGCCGTGCCCTCGAGGAGCATGTACGGGTTGGTGGGCGCGCGGAGCTCCCGCCCGTCGATCGCGAGCAGCCAGTCGCCCTCCCGCACGCCGAGCCCGGGGAGCGAGAGCGGGCCGTGGAGCCCGGGCGTCCAGTCGCCGCCGTCGTAGATCCGCGCGATGCGGTAGAAGCCGCCCTCCTCCTCGAGGTCCACGCCGAGGAGGCCGGTGCGCGGATCGTCGAGCTCGGGATAGTCGCCGCCGCGCACGTACGAGTGCCCCACCGCGATCTCGCCCGACAGCATGTCGAGCAGGTGGTTGAAGTCCGAGCGGTGCCGCACGTCCGGCAGCCAGGCCGAGTACCAGCTCCAGACGTCGTCCCAGGGCGCCCCGTGCTGGTTGTCGACGTAGAGGAAGTCGCGCATGAAGCGCCATCCGTCGCGCAGCATCTGCGCCCACTCCTCCGCAGGCACCACGCGGGTGCGCATCCCCTCGAGCGCGAGCGCGCCCTCGTCGTCCGACGGTGGATCGTCCGTGCCGACGATGCGCCAGCGCGGGCCCTGCCGGAGCAGGATTCGCCCGCGGTCGTGCGAGACGGTCGCAAAGTCCACGTCCCGCGCGAACTCCTCGGCCTCGCGCGTCTCCGCGTCGTAGCGGTGCAGGGCCGTCCCGTCGTCCGTCGACCGGAGGACGAAGACGGAGCCCTCGGGGCCGGGCTCGAGGCCCGTGTAGTCCCCGAGATCGAGCCCCGGCGCGTCCACGATGCGGTCCGCGATGCCCTCCACGTCGATGACGACGGGCGGAGCCCCCTGCGGCGTATCCGCGGTGTCCGCCTCCGCCTCGTCCGGCGTCTCCCCGGGTCGCTCCTCGTCGCTCCGCGGCAGGAACGGCGACGGCGTGTCGGCACCGAGCAGCGCCACGTAGAGCGCGCGCGTGACCGGCCGGTCGTAGGAGCTCATGTCGAGCCAGCCGGTGTTCAGCGCGTAGTCCGTCGAGGCGAGGAACCACAGCCACCGACCGTTCGCGTCCCACACGGGATCGATCGCGTCGGCCATCCCGTCCGTGAGCTGGTGGGTCGCGCCGGTTTCGGTGTCGTGGACGAAGATCGCCCGGAGCTGCGTGTCGAGCCGCTTCGCGTAGGCGATCCACCGCGAGTCCGGCGACCAGACCGGGTTCATGGTCCGCTCGGGGTGCGCGTAGCGGTCGGTGTCGACGTGCGTCGTCTCGCCCGACGCGACGTCCACCACGAGCACGCGGTAGTGCGTGTCGGTGAAGGCGAGCTTCGAGCCGTCGGGCGACCACTGCGGCACGAAGTAGTAGGACGGGTCGTCGAGCGCGATCCGGCGGGGATTCGCGCCGTCCTGCTCCGCGATCACGAGGCCGTACTCCCCGTCCGCGTCGTTGAACCAGGCGATGCGCGCGCCGTCCGGCGACCACACCGGGTGACGGTCCGCCACGCCGGGCGACTGCGTGAGATTGCGCCAGGACCCGTCCTTCGCGGGCACGCTGAAGATCTCGCCGCGCCACTCGAAGAGCGCCCTCGCCCCCGTGGGCGAGAGGCGCGCGTCGCGGAGCTGCGTGGGCGGCACGTCCTCCCAGCGCGGGCGGGCCCAGTTCTGGTCGCGCGCCGCGCGGATCTCGAGGCGGCGCGAGGCGCCCGTGGCAGGATCGAGCTCGTGCAGCCACCCCGCCTGCTCGTAGACGACCACGCCGTCGCCCGCGCCGAGGCTCTTCACGTCGAAGTCGGCGTGCTGCGTGAGCTGGCGCTCCTCTCCGGTCGCGGGGTCGAACGACCAGACGTTCGCGGCCCAGTCGCGCTCGGAGAGGTAGTAGACCTTCCCGTCGAGCCAGACCGGCGCGAGGTGCCGCTCCCCCTCCCAGGGCGGCGTCACCCGCTCCCACGTCTCCATGGAGACCAGCCCGACCGGCTGCGCCTGCCCACCCCGGTAGTTGCGCCACTCCGGGTCCCAGAGGCCGATCTCCTGGTACGCGATCCAGCGGCCGTCCCCGCTCATCTCGCCCTCGTACGCCTGCGGCAGCGCGAGCGGCTCCGGCAGGCCGCCCGTGGTCGGGACCGTGTAGAACCGCCAGAGCCGCGTGGGCACCCCGTCCCGCCCCGAGCGGAAGAGCACCCGTCCGTCGGGCGTCCATCCCTGGACGGCGTCCTCGCCCGGGTGCCAGGTGAGCCGCTCGGGCTGGCCGCCCGTGGCCGGCACGACGTACACGTCGGCGTTGCCCCCGTACTCTCCCGTGAAGGCGATCCACTGCCCGTCCGGGCTGAAGTGCGGATCGGTCTCCGCGCCCTCCGCGCTCGTCATGCGCATCGCGTCCCCGCCGTTCCGCCCGACCACCCAGACGTCGTTCGCGTGCACGAAGGCGATCCGCTCGGGGCTCACGTCCGGTTGGCGGAGGAAGCGGGTGCCCTGCGCTTCGAGGGCGGCCGGTCGCGCCAGGAGCACGGAACAGGCCGCGAGCAGCACGAGGAGCGGGATCGTCACGAGGCGGGTGCCGGGCGTGAGGGGAGGGGCGGACGTCGGATTCATCGGCGAGCTCCGCGGGTGGGTGCGGGTACGCCCGCCAGAGTAGGGCGGCGGACGCGGGCGCGCCAACACCCGATGGGCCACGCCCGGACGCTTGCCCGTCACCGGCCGGGGCGGGATGTTCTTCGCATGAGCACATCCGACGGCGCCGGGGCCCGCGGGGCCCGGCGCTTCTCCCGGCGGGCCGGCGCATGAGCGAGGAACGACGCCCGGCCCTCCCCCTCACCCGCGCGGACCTCGACCGGGTGATCCGTCGCGCGGCGGAGCTCCAGTTCCAGGAGGGCGAGGACGATCCGGGCGCCCTCTCCGAGGAGGAGGTCCTCCGGATCGGCGGCGAGGTGGGCCTCGAGCCCGCGCACGTGCGTCGCGCGATCGGCGAGATCCGGGCCGAGGCGCTCGTGCCGGGCCTCCCGCCCGACCGCAGCCCCATGCGTCGCCTCGTCGGCGAGGGGCGGATCCGCGCGGAGCGCGTGGTGCCGGGCGAGGCGCACGAGATCGAGGAGCGGCTCGTCCGCTGGCTCACGAAGGCAGAGAGCCTGGTGGCCGTGCGGCGGCGGGCGGGCACCTCGATCTGGGAGCCCGCCGGGGGCGTCGTCGCGCAGCTCCAGCGCGGGCTCAAGTGGGGCGGCCAGCGTTATCAGCTCGCCGAGGCCCGACAGGTCGAGCTCTCCGTGCAGCCGCTCGAGGAAGGCTACGCGCTCGTGACGATGACGCTCGACGTGCGCAACGTGCGGGCCGAGCAGGGCGGCGGATATCTCGCGGGCTTCGGAGGGGGCGCCGGCGTGCTCGCCTTCACGGTGGCCGCGTCGGCCACGCTGCCGCCGGTCGCCGTGGCGGCGGCCGCGATGGCGGCGGTGACCGCGGGCGGAATCGGCGGCCTGGCCGCCGGCCGACACGCGTTCGACACCCGCCGGGAGCGCCTCCGCCTCGAGATGGAGGGACTGCTCGACCGGCTGGAACGGGGCGCGCTGGACGTCGACTCCGGTCGCCCGCGGGGCCCTTTCCGCGATGCGCTCGGGGAGGCGCTCGGCGCGGCAGGTCGCCCGCGCCCGCCGCGGGGAGCCGAGCCGCGGCGGTAGCCGCTCAGGGCAGGGGCTGGACCACGTCGAGCAGGAGCGTGGCGGCGGGGGAGCCGGCCAGCCAGCCCTGATCCCCGAAGACGCGGATCAGGATGCGGCGGAGCGGACGGTCCTCGGGCAGGTAGTCCGTGCGCACGACCGTCGTCCACGTGTTGGAGACATTCTCGAAGTCGAGGGACTCGTCGGGAAGCATGGGAGAGACGTAGTCCACGCTGCCGCCCGCCCCGTCGTAGACGCCGGTCGCCATCGCTCGCACGGGCACCTGGCTGATCATCCGGAACGACACGCCGCCGATCCCCTGCCACTCGGGTCGCCCGGTCAGGTCGGGAGAGACCAGGTTGAACTGCCACTGCTCGTCCGAATCGGTCGAGGAGGGGAAGCAGCCCTCCGCCAGCAGCACGCGCAGCGATCCGTTCGAGAACCCCTCGGGAGAGCCGATCGGCCCCGGCCATCCGGCATCGCTCCGCGAGAAGAGCGTGGCCAGGGTCTCCGGGCCGCATGGGACCGGATTCCCGTTCTCCAGGAACACCCCCTGGAACGTCCAGCCGTCCACGCCGGTCTCGCCCCCTTCGAAGCCGAAGGTCGCGGCCGGCCAGACGAGCGAATACGGGATCGTGCGGGTGAGGGTCTGGAGCCCCGGGAGGAAGAGGCGACGGTAGCGCACGTCGACGCGCGCCTCGTAGTCCCCCGGCCCGCGCGGCTCCGTCTGGCCGGAGTACGTGTCCCCGGTGGCCGCGAGAAGCTGTCCGGTGCCGAAGGAGCCGCTGCCGGCGACCGCGGTCGAGAGGCTCACGTCCTCGATCGACGTGGCGTTGGCGCGCAGCGAGACCACGGTGGCGAGACGCTCGCCGGGCTCGCCTTCCGCGACCGTGAACTCGGTGACCGTGGGGCTGCAGGCGCCGAGGATCGCGACGCCGAGCATCGAAGCGACGATCCGAGCCGAGCGGGAGCGCGTCATCTGCGACTTCTCCATCTGGGGACCGGGGGGGCCGGAGCTGGCCCCATGCTACGGTCCCCCCGGCCGGTTCCACAACGTCGCCGGATTGCGGGAGGCGCCCCCTCACCTCGTGCCCGCGCGCCCCCTCACCCCGCCCGCAGCGCGACCGCCGGAGGCGTCCGGGACGCGCGCCACGCGGGCACGAGGCTCGCCGCCGCGGCCACGGCCAGGAACACCGCGGAGCCCCCCACGAGCGTCACCGGGTCGAACGGGCTCACGCCGTAGAGCAGGGAGGCCAGCACGCGTCCCCCGGCCCCCGCGACGATCAGCCCTGCGACGATCCCCACGCCGGCGAGCCGCAGCCCCTGCCAGAGGATCATCTGGCGCACCACGGGCGCGTCCGCCCCGAGCGCGAGCCGCACCCCCATTTCCCCCGTGCGCTGGGCGGCCACGTAGGAGAGCACGCCGTAGATCCCGACCGCGCCGAGGAAGAGCGCGACGACCGCGGCGAGGAGCAGGAGCGACATCGTGAAGGTCGTGCGGCTGAGCGAGTCGGCGAGCAGACCCTGCATCGAGGTGAGCTCGGTGATCGGCAGCTCGGAGTCGAGCTCCGTGATCGTCGCGCGAATCCCGGGCACGAGCGCCGCCGGGTCGCCGTCCGTGCGCACGACCATCATCATGGAGCGCACGCCCCCGCCGATGGAGTCGAGCAAGGGCTTGTACGTGAACTGCTCCGCGGGCAGACCCAGCGCGGCGTCGTGCACGTCGCCCACCACGCCCACGACCCGCGCCGGGGCGCCGTTCGTGGTGATGCGCTTGCCGATCGCGCTCTCGTCGGGCCAGAACTCCCGCTTCACCGACTCGCTGATGATGATCGAGCCGAGCCGCGCCTCGTGGTCCTGGGGCGTGAACGTGCGGCCCTCGACGAGCGGGATCCCCATCGACTCGAAGTAGCCGGGGGTCACGCGCCGCGCGAGGAAGGCGGGCGGGAACTCGTCCTCGGGCACGGGGAAGTCCTCGATCTCGGCCGTGAGGATCGCGCCGCCCCCGGTGAGCGGCAGGTTGTTGATGCCCGCGGCGGACGTCACCCCCGGGAGCGCGCGCAGGCGGCCGAGCAGCTCGTCGTAGAAGCGAGCGGTGTCCTCCGTGTCCGGATAGCGGTTCGGCGGGGGCGAGAGGCGGAAGGTCATCAGCCCCTCGGTCCGGAAGCCCGGATCCACCGCGCGGAGCCGCTGGAAGCTGCGCACCATGAGCCCCGATCCGACGAGCAGGACCAGCGCGAGCGCCACCTGCCCGACCACGAGTGCGCCGCGGGCGCGGTGGCGGTCCCGCCCGATCGTCGAGCCGCGTCCGCCGTCGCGGAGCGCCAGGAGCGTGCGGCGCGAGCCGACGCGGAAGGCGGGGAAGAGGCCGAAGAAGAGGCCGGCGGCGAGCGAGACGCCGAGCGTGAAGAGGAGCACGCTCGTGTTCAGCCCGATCTCGCCGAGGCGCGGCACGCTGGCCGGGGCCACCGCCACGAGCACCCGGGTGCCGAGCCACGCGAGGAGCACGCCGAGCGCGCCGCCCGCGATCGAGAGGAGGAGGCTCTCCATCAGGACGTACTGGATGAGCCGGGCGCGCCCGGAGCCGAGCGCCATCCGCACCGCCCGCTCGCGGGTGCGCGTCTCGGCCCGCACGAGCAGGAGGTTCGCGACGTTGCTGCAGGCGATGAGGAGCACGAAGCCGACCGTGCCGAGCAGGATCAGGAGCGGCTGGCGCGCGTCCCCGACGATGTCCTCCTTCACCGTGCGCACGACGGCGGTGCCGCTGAAGACGCCCTGGAACCACTGCGGCCCGTAGCCGACCTCGCCGAAGCGCGCGATCAGGCTCTCCGCGTCGCGCACGGCCGCTTCGATCGTGACGCCCGGAGCGAGGCGCGCGACGGCGGCCAGGTGATGCCCGCCGAAGTTCTCGCTGGCGGGGTCGAGCTGGCGGGGGACCCAGACGTCGGTCTCGGGCGTCGGGAACGCGTACTCGGGCGGCATGATGCCGATGACCTGGTACGGCGCGCCGTTCAGCTCGATGGTGCGGCCGAGGACGGAGGGATCGCCGCCGTAGCGGTCGAGCCAGAGCCCGTGGCTCAGCAGCACCACGTCGGGCCCGTCCGGCACGTCCTCCTCCGGCGCCGGGAGCCGTCCGCGGAGGGGCTGGACGCCCACGGCCTCGAACGCGCTCACGGTCATCGCGGCGACGTCGAGCTGGAGCGGCGGGCCGTCTCCGGTGAGCGGCCACTGCGCGTTGCCCTCGGCGTACGCGCCGAAGCGCTCGAACGAGCGGTTCTTCTCGACGAAGTGCCAGTAGCCGCGATCGGAGAACGGCGCCTCGTCGCCCCCGGCCTGCGGGAGCACGCCCGCGGCCACGCGCACGAGCCGGTCCTCGTCGGGATAGGGGAGCGGCCGGAGCAGCACCCCGTCGACGACGGAGAAGCTGGCCGTGTTCGCCCCGCTCGCGACGGCGAGCGTCAGGATCGCGACGAGGGAGAAGGAGGGGGCCG
>CAZOYA010000083.1:0-14973 GCA_964583815.1 uncultured Gemmatimonadaceae bacterium
GGGGAGATGCGGGTCCCCACCGGGCCGGGGATCGGCGTGGCGGTGGACGTCGAGCGGATCGAGCGCACCAAGGCGCGGGAGGCGGTCTTCACGGGCTGACCGGCCGGATGCACCAGGGGCAGTAGCGCCACCCCCGCTCCAGCCGCTCGCCGCACGCGCAGGTGCGGGTCACCCGCGCGCCGCACTGCGGGCAGGCCGCCGCGCCCACCGGCACGCCTCCGTCGCACGCGGGGCACGGGATCGTCGTACCCGACGCCGCGCCGATCAGCCGCGCGATCTCGTGCGGCGTCGTGAGCCCCGAGGCGACCGCCCGCCGGCCGTCCGCGTCGAGGCCCACCATGCCGGTCTCGCGGGCGAGGCGCCGGAGCCGCGCGGAGGAGCCGCCCCGCGAGATCTCGTCCCGGAGCGGATCGGTCACCGTGAGCACCTGGTAGACCCCCGTCCGCCCCCGGTGCCCGTCCCCGCACTCGTCGCAGCGGCGGCCCCGGCAGCGCGGACAGACCCGGCGGACGAGCCGCTGGGCCACGACCCCGGAGAGCCCGCCCGCGACGAGGAAGGGCGGAACGCCCATGTCGAGGAGGCGCGTGACCGCGCCGGGCGCGTCCGTCGTGTGGATCGTCGACAGCACCAGGTGACCGGTCACGGCCGCGGCCATGGCGATCTCGGCGGTCTCGCGGTCCCGGATCTCTCCGACCATCACCACGTCCGGGTCCTGGCGCAGGACGGCGCGCAGCGCCTCCGGAAAGCCCAGCCCCGCCTTCCGGTCGACCTGGATCTGGCTCGCGCCCGGGAGCGCGTACTCCACGGGGTCCTCGATCGTCACGACGTTCCGGGTCTCGCGGTCGATCTCGGACAGGGCCGCGAAGAGCGTGGTGCTCTTGCCGCTTCCGGTCGGGCCGGCGGACAGGATCACCCCCTCGCCGCGCCCGACCAGGAGCCGAAGCGCGCGCACGTCCGCGGGGCGCATGCCGAGCTCCTCGAGCCCCTTCGGCGCCGCGTCCGCGTCGAGCACCCGGACCACGGCCTTCTCCCCGCCGTTCACCGGCAGCGTGCTGACCCGCAGCGTGAGCCGACGACCCTCGTGCGCGAGCGGAATCCGCCCGTCCTGGGCCCGTCGCCGCACGGAGATGTCCATGCCGCCGAGCACCTTGATCCGGGACAGCACCGCGCGGCGCGCGGCCGCCGGAAGGTCGAGCGCACGCCGGAGGATCCCGTCGACCCGGAAGCGCACGCGCACGTCGGCGCCGGTCTCCTCCACGTGGATGTCGCTCGCGCCCTCCTCGATCGCGCTCCTCAGAAGCCGGTCCACGAGCCGCACGACCGGAGCGGTGCGGGTCGCCCGCTCGAGCTCCGGCGCTCGCTCGGCTCCCTCGCCGCGCAGCTCGACCGGCAGGGATTGCACGAGCTCGACCAGATCGCTTCCGTAGGCCGCCTCGATGCCGTCGAGCACCGCGTCCGGGCTCGCCACCATCGGCTGCACGCGTCGGCCCGTCTGGAACTGGAGGTCGTCGACGGCCGAGGTATCGAGCGGATCCGCCATGCAGACCTCGAGCGCCCTGCCGTCCACCCGCATGGGCAGCACGCAGTGCGCCCGGACCAGCTCCACCCGCACCGCGCGCACCGCCTCCGGGCGGGGCTCGAGCGGGGCCGGCACGAAGGGCAGGCTGAGCTGGACGGCGAGCGCCTGCGCCACTTCCTCCGGGGTGACGAGCCCGAGCCGCGCCAGCGTCTCGCCCAGCCGCTCGCCCGGCCGGCGCTCCTCGGCCAGGACGCGCTCGAGGTCTTCCGGACGGAGCCGGCCCGCCTCCACCAGGAGGCGTCCGAGGATGCGGGGGCGCTCGTGGACCATGGAACCACGTTCGGCCGCCGGTCCGGGCGGCTCCATGCCGGAAAGGGTCGCCACCTCGGCCCGCCCGGTCGCGACCCCGCGCTACCCGCCGCCCGCCCCGATCCGCTCCAGCACGAAGGGCGCGATCTCGCGCAGGTCGCGGAGTCCCGACGCCGCCTCGTCGGCCCCCGGCCCGACCGCCACCCCGAGCGCCGGATTCCGGGTGTGTCCGCCGCGCACGTCCTCGATGTTGCCGTGGTCGCTCACGACGAGCACGAGCGCGTCCGGATCCGCGCCGGCGAGCACGCCCGCCAGGAATCGGTCCACCCGCTCGAGCGCCTCGACGGCCGCGGGCATCTCCCGGCGGTGCCCCGCGGTGTCCGTGGCGTAGTGCGCGTACAGCGTCAGGTCGTGCCCGCCGGCGAGGCGCGCGAGCGTGCGGCCGGCGCGCTCGGGCGTCGGGTCGGGCAGGTCATGGAAGCCGAGGTGCCGCCGCCAGCCGTCGTTCACGATCTCGCTCGAGACCGCCTCCTCGCGCGCGAGCGCCTCCTCGTGCCGCACGAGCAGGCCCGCCCCTTCGGCGGCCAGCGGCGGTCCGGCCACGCGGCGGCTCCCGCGGGGCCCCGGCCAGCCTCTCGGATAGGCGTTCGCGAACGCGGCGCTCCGCCCCGCGTCGAGTGCCCGGCGGAGGACGCTCCGCTCCCGCAGGACGGGACGGAGCGCCACCGGCACCCAGGGGCCGAAGTGCCTCCCGAACTCCCGCGCCGCGTCGATGCCCGTCAGGAGGGCCGTCTGGCCGGTCCCGCTCTGGGGCAGGCCGGCGACGCCGAAGGTGGCGTCGATCGGGAAGAGGTGGGCGCCCGGGCCCGACGTGCGCGGCTCATCGAGCGTCGGCAGGCGTCCCCCGCCGAGGGTGCGCAGCGTCGGAAGGCGCGCGCGGAGGAACGGATTCGTCCCGGGATCCGCGTCCCCGATCCCGACGCCGTCGAGGAAGACGAGGAGGACGCGGCTCTTCGAAGCCGACGTGCCCCGGCTACTCCCCCGGGCGCAGGTCCATCGTGACCTGCACCTGGACGTGGCCCATGTCGGCGCGGTCCCGCAGCGCGTCGCGGAGGCGCGGCTCGAGCTTCTGGTAGGCGGCGAGCACGCCCTCCCGCAGCTCCTTGCGGAGGACGCGGAGCGCGTTCACGTCCGCGCGGCTCGTCTTCGTCTCCTTCTTCGCCTCGCCGACCTCGTACGGGCGGACCTCGAAGGGCGAGACGCCCACGTCGTCGTAGCGCTCGTGATCCATATAATGGACCGAGATGCTCACGTCGCCGCGCGCGTGGTGATGGGCGATGTCGCCCACGGCCTGGAAGCGCGCCGCCAGGCGCCCGAGCTCCGTGCGCTGCGCGGTCTTCGTGTAGGCCCGCTCGATGATCCCGAAGAGCCGCTTCAGCCGCTCCGTGGTGGTCGCGTCGACGTCGGGGATGCTCGTGTCGAGCTCCCGGCCGAGCGCCTGGCGATCGACCTGATATCGGGCGCTCTCGGCGTCCCGATGCCGCGATCGGTCGATGTTGTCGAGGATCCGGTCGGGGTTCGTTCGATAGCTCATGGCGGCCGCGGCAGATCGATCTTCGAAGGTGGTCGAATCCAGGTCGACCCCGTCTCCCAGGATACACGGTCGGGAAAGCCCGGCCAAGGGTGCCGGTAACCCGCGCGCGGGGCGAGGGCCGAACGTCGTCCTTGCAATCCCCCGCTGCCGGTGATTTCATTGCAGATTCGGGATGTGCCCCGCGTCGGCCGGATGCGACGCTGCTGCGGCGATCCCCCGGACGCGCCCTCGCCGGGCAGGCCGATCACCAGAAACGACCAGCACGGAGAGGTACGCTTGAGCCCCAGCCGAGGGAGGATCGCCGCCGCGACGACCGCGCTTCTGCTCGTCGGTGCCCCCGGCCTCCTCGCGCAGGACCGCGAGCCGATGGGGAAGCCTCCGGCCGAGGTCGTGGTGCGGAGGGACGAGAAGCTCGCGCCGGAGCCGGCCGCCTTCCCGCGCGCGCCGCACGAGGCGCTCGATGCCGGGGCCCCGGTCGGCGACGCCATCTCCCTGGACGGGATCCTCGACGAGGCCGCCTGGGCGAGCGCGCGCGTCTTCACCGGCTTCACGCAGCGGGAGCCCTTCGAGGGCTCGCCCGCCGAGCACGACACCGAGGTCCGCGTGCTGTTCGGCGACGGGGCCATCTGGATCTCGGCGCGCATGTGGGACTCCGAGCCCGAGCGCATCGTGCGGCGGCTCGACCGCCGCGACTCCTGGGGCGAGTGGGACCAGTTCGGGGTGCATCTCGACCCGAACCTGGACGGTCTGACCGGCTACATGTTCTCGGTGAGCGCGGCCGGCGTGCAGCGGGACACGTACCTGTACGACGACGACCGGATGGACGACGCGTGGGACGCGATCTGGGCCTCCGCGGTGGCGGTGGACGACCAGGGCTGGACCGCGGAGATGCGCATCCCCCTGTCCCAGATCCGCTACGACGCCTCCCCCGATCCCCAGACGTGGGGCGTGAACTTCTTCCGCAACCGCACGGCGACGAACGAGGACACGTTCTACTCGCTCCTCTCGCAGACGCAGCCCGGTCGGGTGAGCCGGATGGCCCGCATGGAGGGCGTGCGGGTGGAGCGGCCGGCGCGCCGCCTCGAGGTCCTCCCCTACGTGGTCTCGAGCCTGCACCGCGGTCCGTCCGAGCCCGGGAACCCGTTCTTCGACGGGACCGCCACGGAGACGCGCATCGGCGCCGACGTGAGCTACGGGATCGGCGGCGCCTTCACGCTCGACGCCACGATCAACCCGGATTTCGGCCAGGTCGAGGCGGACCCGGCGGTCATCAACCTCTCGGCGTTCGAGACGTTCTTCGACGAGCAGCGCCCGTTCTTCGTGGAGGACGCGCGCATCTTCGACTTCGGCCTCTCGGGAGGCCGGAACCAGCTCTTCTACAGCCGGCGGGTCGGACGCTCCCCGAGCGGGGACGAGCCGGACGGCGCGGTCCACTCCGAGACCCCGGGCAACGCCACCATCCTGGGCGCCGCGAAGCTCTCGGGACGCACGAGCGGAGGGGTGTCCATCGGCGCGCTCGCGGCCGTCACCGGCACCGAGGAGGGGCGTGCCGTGTTCGAGGACGGCACCTCCGGCTCCTTCCTCGTGGAGCCGCGCGCCGAGTACGGCGTGCTCAGCCTCGCGCGGGACTTCGACGAGGGCACCACCCAGGTGCGGGGCATCGTCACCGGGATGCGCCGCGATCTCCCCGGCGACGGAAGCTTCGACTGGCTCCCGTCCTCGGCCTTCACCGGCGGGCTCCGCTTCGAGCACCTGTGGAACGACCGCGAGTGGGCGCTGTGGGGATTCCTCGCGGGGAGCCACGTGCGGGGCGACTCCGCGGCGATCACGCGCATCCAGGAAGCGAGCAACCACTACTTCCAGCGTCCGGACCGGACCGGCTCCGGCCTCGACCCGACCGCGACGTCCATCTCGGGGCTCGAGTGGCGGCTCCAGCTCGAGCGCCGGGGCGGCGAGCACTGGACCGGCTCGATCTGGGCGGGCGAGATCACCGACGGCTTCGAGATCAACGACATCGGCTTCTCGACCAACGCGGAGCGGCTCGACGGCGGTGCCCGGATCGAGTACCGCGAGATCCGGCCCGGCGACCTGTTCCGGAACTACAGCGTCAACGTCAACACCTTCCACAACTGGAGCCACGAGGCGCTCGACGACCCGTGGTCCTTCGACTCGTGGAAGCGCGGGCGTACGAGCGGCTCCTACAACCTCAACGCCAACGCGCAGCTCCTGAACTACTGGGACCTGCGCGCCAACGCCTCGTACAGCCCCCAGCAGATGAGCCGGTCCCGCACGCGGGGCGGCCCCATGATGATCGTGCCGGCGTCGACGAGCTTCTCGTTCAACGTGGACAGCGACCGCCGGAACACGGTGAGCTTCGGCACCAACGTGCAGTTCGACGACGAGCGCCTGGGCGATGGCGGCGGCTTCCAGGTCCGTGGCAACGTGCGCCTGCGCCCCTCGGACGGAATCGAGCTCTCCCTCCATCCGAGATTCGAGAGCTCGCGCAGCGGGGACCAGTACGTGACCACGGCCGAGCTCGGGGACTGGGCGCCGACGTACGGCGACCGGTACCTGTTCGCGGACCTCGAGCGCCGCACCTTCTCGATGGAGGCGCGGGTGAACTGGACGTTCAGCCCGGACCTCTCGCTCCAGGTCTTCGCGCAACCGCTCCTCTCCTCCGGCGACTACGTCCGCTACAAGCAGCTCGCGCGGGCCGAGAGCTTCGACTTCGTGGGGCTCGAGCCCGGCTCGGGACAGGTGATCGGCGACCGGGTGTTCTGTGCTTCGATGCTCTGCCGCCTCGGCGAGGACCAGCACGTCGACTTCGACGGCGACGGCTGGGCGGACTTCGACTTCTCCGACCGCGACTTCAACGTGCGCTCGCTGATCGGCAACGCCGTGCTGCGGTGGGAGTACCGCCCCGGCTCGACGATCTTCTTCGTCTGGCAGCGGACGCAGCGCCAGGAGGTGGCCATCGGCGACTTCGATCTCGGGCGGGACACCGACGCCCTGTTCGGTCTCGCCGCGGACGACCGGTTCATCGTGAAGATGAACTACTGGCTGGGGCTCTGACGGAGCCGGGCCGGGTGCGCTAAACTGCGGGATGTCGTTTTTCGAGATCCTCATCCTGCTCCTCATCGGCGTCGGGTTCACGGGCCTGGTCGCCTACGTCGCCCGTCACGCGCGCTCCGGTGACGAATAGCGCGGCCGCCGGCGCGCCGCCGGCCTCCGGGTCCAGGCTCGGCTGCCGCCGCGACGACTTCCGGCTGAGGCCGGGCGAGCCCTACCTGAACTGCGCCTACATGGGCCCCCTCCCGAAGCGGGCGGAGGAGGCCGGCGTCGCGGCGCTCGCGCGCAAGCGCCACCCGACCGACGTCACCGCCCCGGACGCCTTCTGGGAGTGCGACCGCCTGCGCGCCTCCTTCGCCGAGCTCCTAGGCGCGGACGACCCCGAGCGCGTCGCGATCCAGGCGGGCGTCTCCTACGGCGTCGCCACGGCCGCGCGAAACCTCCCCGTCGGGCGGGGGCAGAACGTCGTGCTGACGCACGAGCAGTTCCCGGGCAACGTGTACGCGTGGCGGCGGCTCGCCGGGGAGAGGGGCGCGGAGCTCCGCGCCGTCGGACCCGCCGAGCCCCGTTCCGCCGGCCCGCAGGCGCGCCCGCGGGGCCGGGGCGCCTCCTGGAACGAGCGCCTCCTCGAGGCGATCGACGACCGGACGGCGGTGGTCTCGGTCCCGCACGTGCACTGGACCGACGGGACGCGCTTCGACCTGGCGGCCATCGGCGCGCGCTGCCGCGAGGTGGGTGCCGCGCTCGTCGTGGACGGGACGCAGTCGATCGGGGCCCTTCCCTTCGACGTGTCGGAGATCCAGCCGGACGCGGTGGTGTGCGCGGCCTACAAGTGGCTGCTGGGACCCTACTCGCTCGCGCTCGCGTGGTACGGCCCGCGCTTCGACGACGGGGTGCCGCTCGAGGAGACCTGGATCGCCCGGGAGGGCAGCCGCGATTTCCAGGGCCTCGTCGACTACCGCGACGGGTACGATGCCGGCGCCGTGCGCTACGACGTGGCCGAGCGCTCCAACTTCTTCCTGCTGCCCATCGCCGAGGCGAGCCTCGAGCTCCTGCGCGCGTGGGGTCCGGACCGGATCCAGGCGTATTGCAGGGAGCTCACACGCGGGCTGCTCGAAGAGGCCGTGGAGCTCGGCTTCTCGGTCGAGGAGGAGCCGTGGCGGGCCGCGCACCTCTTCGGGCTGCGGATGCCTCCCGCCGTGGATCTCGGCGAGCTGCGGGACCGGCTCGCCGCCCGGAAGATCGCCGTCTCGCTCCGCGGCTCGGCGCTCCGCGTCTCGCCGAACGTCTACAACGACGAGGCGGACATCGAGGCGCTGGCCGGCGTGCTCCGGGAGGTGGCGGGGCGGTAGCGGCGCTCGCCGTGCGGCCGGTCGGACGAGCCTACCGCGGCCCGCCCGGCCCGAACACCACCTGCGCCTGCGCCCCCTCCCCGATCCCCTGCTCCTCGAACCACCCCTGGCGGACCTCCAGCGCGAACATGGCCGGCGCGCTCGAGGGGTAGGTCTCGGTGACCATCGGCTCCATGGGCACGATGTCCACGATGCGGTAACCGGGGTCCATGTAGGCCACGTCGAGCGGCACGTAGGTGTTGGCCATCCAGAAGGCGCGCTCCCGGTTGTCCTCGAACACGAAGAGCATGCCCGTCCCGTCCGGCACCGCCTCGCGGTACATCAGCCCCCGCTCGCGCTCGGGTGCGGTCGCGGCCACCTCCGCCACCACGGTGTCGGCGCCGAAGATCACCCACGCGTAGCCGGGGCCCGGACGGGGCCGGCCGTCGCTCACGGGCGCCGCCGAGTCGGCGCCCCGGCCCGGCCCTTCCGCCACCTGCGGGCGCTCCTGGGCGCCCGGATCGTCCGACGGCGAGCACGCGAGCGCGGCCGCGAGGACCAGCGTCACAAGCACCGATTGGTGCGATCGGCCCCACGAGCCGAGGATCGTCTTCTTCGGGGCGCTCATGCGCGGCCTCCCATTCGTACCCGTACCTATGTAAGTTAGGCGGCTTCGTATCGGTTCCCCGGCCTCCGCCTCGGAGCGCGTCCCCCATCCGCGGGACACGGTCTCCAATGTCGGAGATGGAGTTCACGAGCAGCAAGATGGTCGATCCGCAGTTGCTGGACATCCTCGTATGTCCCGAGACGAAGCAGCCCCTCCGCCTCGCCGACGGCGCTTTGCTCGAGCGCCTGAACGATTCGATCCGCGGCGGAGCGGTGCGGAACCGGGCGGGCCGCACGGTCACCGATCCCGTCGACGAGGCGCTCGTGCGCGAGGCGGGAGACCTGCTGTACCCGATCCGTGACGACATCCCGATCATGTTGATCGACGAAGCGATTCCACTACCCGCGAAGCCATGAAGGCACCACTCCGGACCGTCCGTCGCTCGGCGGCGGTCCTTCTCCTCATCGCGGCAGCCGCCGCCTGCGACATGCCGGAACCCGGCCCGGTCGGGATGGAGCGAGGCCGCGAGCTCTTCCAGACGTGCCAGCCCTGCCACGGCGATGCCGGCCAGGGCGACCCGTCCATCGAGACCCCCGCGATCGCCGGGCTGCCGCAGTGGTACATCGAGGCGCAGCTCCAGGGCTTTCAGTCCGGCTTCCGCGGTATCCACCACACGGACCTGCCGGGCCTGCGCATGCGGCCGATGGCCGTCTCGCTGAACAACGACGGGGACATCCCCTCCGTGGCGCAGTACGTGGCCTCGCTCGAGCCCAGCTATCCCGAGAGCACGCTCGACGGGAACGCGGGGGCCGGCGCGCAGCTGTACGAGGTGTGCGTGGCGTGCCACGGCGCCGCCGGCCTGGGTGACGAGCTGCTGCGCGCGCCGCCCATCGTGCAGATGCACGACTGGTATCTCCTGAATCAGCTCCGGCACTTCAAGTCGGGCGCGCGCGGCGCGCATCCGAACGACGTGTGGGGCGCGACGATGCGGGTGAACACCCTCGCGCTGACCGAGCAGGGCATGCGCGACGTCATCGCGTACGTGCAAACCCTGCGATAGGGCCCCGACGAGACATGGCCGAACACACCATGCCGGAGCTGGAGCCCCGGCTCACGCCCGAAGAACGGGTGGCGCTCGCGCCGCCCTCGGACGAGGACAATCCCGCCATCGTGGACGCGAGGAAGACGTTCGCCATCACGGTGTGGAGCGTCGTGCTCTTCGTGGGGTGCGTCATCGTCTTCATCCTTCTCTGATTTCGAACGGTTACCGGCATGATCGAGCGCTATCTCGTCCAGGCCTCCACCTACGCCGAGAACGTCGACGGCATCATCCTCCTGGTGTTCGTGCTCGTCGGCTTCTGGTTCATGGTGGCCGAGGGCGTCTTCTTCTGGCTCATCTGGAAATTCCGGGCGAAGCCGGGCGAGAAGTCGCAGTACCTCACGGGCAAGGAGAAGCACGTCAAGCGGTGGGTCACGATCCCGCACGCGCTCGTGCTGGTCTGCGACGTCTTCATCATCATCGGCTCGATCCGCGTGTGGTACGAGATCAAGCAGCAGCTCCCTGAGCCCGACAGCGTCGTCCGGGTGATCGGCCAGCAGTGGGCCTGGACCTTCCAGCACCCGGGGCCGGACAACGAGCTCGACACGCCGGACGACATCTTCACGGTCGACGAGCTGCACGTGCAGGTCGACCGGACCTACCACTTCCGGCTCGAGTCGCGGGACGTGGTGCATTCCTTCTCGGTGCCGGTCTTCCGGCTCAAGCAGGACGCGGTGCCGGGACGCTCGATCACGGGCTGGTTCCGCCCGACCCGGACCGGCGAGTACGACATCCAGTGCGCGGAGATCTGCGGGATCGGCCACGGGGTGATGGCCGCCCGCATCCACATCGAGGACGAGAACACACATTCCGACTGGATCGCGGAGCGCTCGACCTCCGCGGCCCAATAGGACGAGGGAACGGTCATGGCTGAAATCGCCGTCTCGACCGCCGATCGGGAGATCCATCACGAGACCGCCCACCACGGTCCGAAGGGGATCCTGAAGTACCTCTGGTCGACGGATCACAAGGTCATCGGCATGCAGTACATGTTCACCGGCATGTTCATGGCGGTGATCGGCGGGTTCATGGCGTACGTGTTCCGCATGCAGCTGGCCTTCCCGGGCATGGACGTCCCCTTCTTCGGGCAGGTTTCGCCGGGCGAGTACAACTCGCTCATCACGAACCACGGCTCGATCATGATCTTCTGGGTGTCGATGCCGGTGCTCATCGCGGCGTTCGGGAACTTCCTGATCCCGCTGCAGATCGGCGCGGACGACATGGTGTTCCCGCGGCTGAACCGGCTGTCGTACCAGATCTTCCTGCTGAGCGCGATCACCCTGCTCGTCTCGCTCTTCGCGGCGGGCGGCTTCGGCGGCGCCTGGACCTCGTATCCGCCCCTTTCGGCGCAGCCCGAGTTCAACAACACGGGCATCGCGGCCACCTTGTGGCTGGCCGCCGTGGTGCTGGAGTTCATCGCCTTCCTGATGGGCGGCATCAACTTCATCACCACGCTGATGAACTCGCGCGCGCCCGGCATGCGCGCCTACGACATCCCGCTCACGTCGTGGATGATCGTGATCGCGAGCATCCTGTTCATGCTCTCGGTCGGGCCGCTCGTGGCGGGCGCCTTCATGCTGCTGTTCGACCAGACGCTCGGGACCGGGTTCTTCGACCCGGCCCGCGGGGGTGACCCGATCCTCTGGCAGCACCTCTTCTGGTTCTTCGGCCACCCGGAGGTCTACGTCGTATTCCTGCCGGCCGTGGGCTTCGTGATCGACGTGACCGCGACCTTCGCGCGCAAGAAGGTCTTCGGGTACAAGATCATGCTGTACACGGCCGTCGCCACGACGGTGCTGAGCTTCTTCGTGTGGGCGCACCACCAGTTCGTCGCGGGCATCGATCCGCGGATGGCGAACGTGTTCACGATCACCACGCTGATCATCTCGGTCCCGGTGGCCGAGCTGCTCTTCGTGATGATCGCTACCCTCTACGGCGGCTCGATCACGCTGAGCACGCCGATGCTCTGGGCGCTCGCGTTCATCGGCGAGTTCCTCATCGGCGGCGTGACCGGGATCTTCCTCGGGGCGAGCGGCGCCGACATCTACCTGCACGACACGTACTTCGTGCTGGCGCACTTCCACTACACGTTCTTCCCGATCGCGATCATCGGGACGTTCTGCGCCTTCACGTACTGGTTCCCGAAGATGTTCGGGAAGATGCTGGACGACCGCCTCGGGAAGATCCACTTCTGGGGCACGATCATCCCGTTCAACTTCATCTTCATCCCCCTCTTCATGCTGGGCGGGATCGGGCAGCACCGTCGGATCTACAACTTCGAGCACTTCCCGCAGCTCGCGGAGCCGTGGATGTTCACGCTCCGGCAGATCGCGACGATCGCGCTCGTGATCATGCTCCTCTTCCAGTTCGTGTTCTTCTTCAACGTCATCAAGTCCTGGCTGACGGGGCCGAAGGCGGAGCGGAACCCCTGGAAGGCGAACACCCTGGAATGGACGACGGAGTCGCCGCCGCCTCACGGCAACTGGCCGCGCTCCGACATGCCGAAGGTGTATCGGGGACCGTACGAGTACGGCCACCCGGACCGTGAACTCGATTACTGGCCCCAGAACGAACCCGCCTGATGTCCGCACACGCCAAACCCATCGCCACCCTCCGCACCGCGGCGGGGATTCCGACAGGACGTCTCGCCGTCTGGTGGCTGCTCGCCTCCGAGCTCGTGATCTTCGGCGGGCTGATCGGGGCGTACCTGATGCATCGCCTGGGGCACCCCGAGTGGGCCGATGCCGCCGCCGTGACCAACACGGTGATCGGCGCGACCAACACGTTCGTGCTGCTCACGTCGAGCTTCACCGCCGTGCTCGCGCACCAGGCGGCGGAGCAGGGGAACGGGAAGAAGGCCGCCCGCTATCTGCTGTTCACGCTGGGGGGCGCGCTCACCTTCCTCTGCATCAAGGCGTTCGAGTGGACGACCGAGATCACGCACGGCTACACGATCGCCTCGCACACCTTCTGGTCCTTCTACTACACGATGTCGGGGCTGCACGCGCTCCACGTCATCGTCGGCGGGATCGTCATGGGGATCGTCGCGTTCGACGCCTTCCGGGGCCGCGAGCTCCAGCGGGTCGAGTACATCGGCATCTATTGGCACTTCGTCGACGTGATCTGGATCTTCCTGTTCCCGTTGCTCTACATCGCGAAATGAGTCTGGGCTGAGATGGCGGAACATCACGAAGTCAAGTACGGGCGGATCTACGGGGTCCTCCTCTTCCTGCTCGTCGTGAGCATCCTCGGCCCCGAGATCGGCATCGTCTGGGTCACGCTGGTCACGGCGTTCGGGGTAGCGGTGGTGAAGGCCTGGCTGGTCATCGAGAACTTCATGCACCTCAAGTGGGAGCGGAGGCTCATGAAGTGGATGCTCGGCGCCTCCCTCATCGTGCTGCTGCTCTTCTTCTTCGGCATCGCGCCCGACGTCATGAAGCACGACGGCCACAACTGGGTGAACGACGCGGCGATCGCGGCGGTGGAGCGGGGCGTCGGCGGCGAGGAGGCGGCCCCCGAGGCCGGACCCGAGCTCGCCGAGGAGGTCCCGGCCGGAACCTTCAGCGCGTCGACCGCGTTCAACCAGGCGTGCGCGGCGTGCCACGGCACCGCGGGCGACGGGAACGGCCCGGCGGGCGCGGCGCTCAACCCGGCGCCGGCGAACTTCACCGACCCGGCCTTCTGGGCCGAGCGCGACGAGGAGCGGATCGTCACGGTGATCCGTGACGGCGCCGCCGCCGTGGGCGGCTCGCCGCTCATGGTGCCGTGGCGGAACACGTACAACGACGAGCAGATCCAGGCCCTGGCGGAGTACGTCATGGCCTTCCGCCCCGGCGGCTGAGCGTCGAGGGCAGGAGCAGGAACGATGGCGGCAGGTAGCGTGACGATGAACCTCGAGCGACGCCCGGAGCCGACCGGCCGCAGGAAGCTGGTGCCGGACGGCGTCGTCGGCATGCTCCTGTTCATCTTCACGGAGACGATGTTCTTCGCGGGGCTCGTGAGCGCCCACACGATCGTGCGCTCGCAGATGGCCGGCGAGATGTGGCCACCGTTCGGCCAGCCGCGCCTGCCCTTCGAGGAGACCGCGATCAACACCGCGGCCCTGCTCGTGAGCGGCGTGGTGCTCGTGCTCGCGTGGCTCGCCTACCGCCGGGAGCCGCAGGCCGCCCGGATCCCGCTCCTGCTCTCGATCGGGCTCGGCGCCTTCTTCGTGTACTTCCAGGGCCGGGAGTGGGTGGCGCTCATCGCCGAGGGGCTCACGCTCACCTCGAGCACCTACGGCTCGTTCTTCTATCTCATCGTGGGGGCCCACGGCCTGCACGCTCTCGGCGCGCTCATCGCCATGGGATGGGCATGGGCGCGTCTGAACGAAGGCCGGCTGACCTCGTCGCAGCTCGCGACGGTGTCGGCCTTCTGGTACTTCGTCGTGCTCGTGTGGCCGCTGCTCTACTGGAGGGTGTACCTGTGAAGCACGTGCTCGGACGGTGGTCGACCATCGCCCTCGCGGCGGTGCTGGCGATCCTCGTGCTCCCGGACCTCGTGGCCGCCTGCCCGGTGTGCTTCGACGCCCGGGACGAGAACCGCCGGGCGTTCCTCGCCACGACCGTGTTCCTCTCCGCCTTCCCGCTGGGGTTGGTGGCGGGCGCGGGCGTGTGGCTGAAGAAGCGCGCGCGTGAGCTGGACGCCGAGGAGCTGGAGGAGCGGGAGGACGTCGAGGGTCGCTAGCCGACCCGCTTCCTCTTGTTCTTGAGGAAGTCCATCATGATGTACTGGCCCAGCGTCATGGTGGTCGTGAAGTAGGCCTTCCCCCGCGCGATCTCCGACACCTTCTGCACGAAGCGCACGAGGTAGGGGTCCTGGGCCAGCATGAAGGTGTTGATGAGGATCCCCGCCTTCCGGCACGCGCCCACTTCCTGGAACGTGCGCTTGAGGATCGCCGGGTCGAGCCCGCCCGAGTTCGTGTAGACGCGCCCGTCGGGCATCGTCATCGCGCTCGGCTTCCCGTCCGTGATCATCACGATCTGCCGCATGTCCATCTTCTGGGACGTGAGGATGCGGCGCGCGATCTCCAGCCCCTCGGCCGTGTTCGTGTGATACGGACCCACCTGCGCTTTCGCGAGCTGCGAGAGCGGGATCTCCTCGGCCCGGTCCCCGAAGGTGACCACCCGTAGCGAGTCCCCCGGGAACTGCGTGCGGATCATGTGGGAGAGCGCGAGCGCGACCCGCTTGGCCGGGGTGAAGCGGTCCTCCCCGTAGAGCACCATCGAGTGCGACACGTCGAGCATGAGCACGGTCGCGCACGAGGAGCGGTACTCCGCCTGGTGGACCATGAGGTCGCCGTAGTCGAGGTCCAACGGAACCGACAGCCCCTCGCGCTCGATCGCGTTCTTGAGCGTGGCCGGGATGTCGAGGTTCATCGTGTCGCCGAACTCGTACGGCCGCGAG
>CAZOYA010000084.1:0-14761 GCA_964583815.1 uncultured Gemmatimonadaceae bacterium
CCGCTGCTCGACCGTCTCGGCCTGCCCCTCCTCGTCGAACGCCATGACGACGGTCGCCGCGCCGTAGCGCCGCACGAGCCGCGCGTGCCGGCGGAACGCCTCCTCGCCGTCCTTGAGGGAGATCGAGTTCACGATCCCCTTGCCCTGGAGGGTGCGGAGGCCCGCCTCGATCACCTCCCAGCGCGAGGAGTCCACCATCACCGGCACGCGGGCGATCTCCGGCTCGGACGCGACCAGGTTGAGGAAGTGGACCATCGCCGCCTCGGAATCGAGGAGCCCCTCGTCCATGTTCACGTCGATGACCTGCGCGCCTCCCTCCACCTGCTCGCGGGCCACCTCGAGCGCGGTCTCGTAGTCGCGGTCGCGGATGAGCCGCGCGAAGCGACGCGACCCCGTCACGTTCGTCCGCTCGCCCACGTTCACGAAGAGCGAGTCGGGGCCGATCGTGAGCGGCTCGAGGCCCGAGAGGCGGGTACGACGCGGCTTCCGCGGCACCGCGCGCGGCGGGAGGCCCGCCACGGCCTCGGCCATCGCACGGATGTGGTCGGGGGTCGTGCCGCAGCACCCGCCGACGATGTTCAGGAAGCCTGCCTCGGCGAACTCGCGGGTGAGCTGCGCCATATGCTCGGGGGTGTCGTCGTACTCTCCGAACGCGTTCGGGAGGCCCGCGTTCGGGTAGAGGCTCACCGGAACCTCCGCCACGCCCGAGAGCTCCTCCACGTGCGCACGGAGCTGGTCGATGCCGAGCGCGCAGTTGAAGCCGACGGCGAGCAGCCCCGAGCGCCGGCCCGGTCCCGGCTGGACGCCGTGCGCGACCGAGTGGTAGAAGGCCTCCGGCGTCTGGCCCGAGAGGGTACGGCCGCTCCGGTCCGCGATCGTGCCGGAGACGATCACGGGGACGTCCACGCCGAGCGCCTCCAGGACGTTCGAGATCGCGAACAGCGCCGCCTTCGCGTTGAGCGTGTCGAACGCCGTCTCGACGAGCAGGACGTCCACGCCGCCGCGGACGAGCCCGCGCGCCTGCTCCTCGTAGGCCGTGACGAGCTCCTCGAAGGTGATGCTCCGCGCGGCCGGATCCGCCACGTCGGGGGAGATCGAGGCGGTCCGGTTCGTGGGGCCCATGGCGCCGAGGACCCACCTCGGCCGCTCGGGCGTCGCGACCGCGTCGGCCGCCCGCCGCGCGAGGCGGGCCGCGGCCTCGTTCAGCTCTTCCGCGATCTCCTCGAGCCCGTAATCGGCGAGCGAGACGCGGTTCGCGCTGAACGTGTTCGTCTCGACGAGATCGGCGCCGGCCTCGAGGTACGCGCGGTGGATCTCCTCGATCAGATCCGGTCGCGTGAGGCAGAGCAGGTCGTTGGCACCGGTGAGGTCGGCCGGCGCGTCGCGGAAGCGCTCTCCACGATAGGCATCCTCGGGGAGCCGGTGCCGCTGGATCATCGTCGCCATGGCCCCGTCCAGGACCAGGATCCGCCGCTCCAGGTGTCGCTCCAGGCTACGCGCCGGATCGCTCATGATGCCGCCCTCCCAAATAATGAAAGCCCCGCCGCGACGGGTCGCGAGGGGGCTCTGGTCTGGCTTTTTAGCTCGTTTGCGCGGCGGCGCTCCCGGGGAGAGCCGTCGCGCGGGCCGCAATATGCCTCAAATCGCCCCGTCGCTGTCACAACTAGACTAGCGCATGCGCAGGCGAGAACCAAGTCGCGGGTGGCCCCGCGGCGCGCACCGGCCGGCGGTGGTTGCGCCGCGCCCGCGTGCCGACCGTTATTCGTTCGTCCGCAGCCCGTCGCCGGGGCGCGTCGCGCGTCCCGCCCTCCGCCCCACGCCGATCCCCGGAATCCATGACCCGCTGGCCCCCTCCGCCCCGCGTCGGCGCGTCCTTCTCCAAGGCCCACGGCCTCGGCAACGACTACATCGTCTTCGACGAGGGCGATCGCTGGCAGGCCACGCCCGAGCGGGTGGCCGCGGTCTGCGATCCGCACCGGGGCGTGGGCTCGGACGGGATCGTCGTGCTGCTGCGGGACCGCACGGACGAGGTGTGGCGTGCCCGCATGTTCAACCCGGACGGCTCCGAGTTCGAGCGGAGCGGGAACGGCCTGCGCGTCCTCGCCGCCCGGCTCGCGCGGCTCGAGCCGGGGCGGGAGCGGTTCGTCGTGGAGGTGGGCGGCGACCGCGTCGGCCTGCGCGTGCACGGGCGCGAGGGCGCGCGCCTCGACGTATCGGTCGAGATGGGTCGCGCGCGGGTGGGGCCCGAGGCGGTCGAGCTCGATCCCGGCGCGCTCGATCCCGCCGGACGCATGCGCGGTCCGGACGGCGCGCCCCTCCGGATCGTGCCGGTCTCCGTGGGCAACCCGCACCTGGTGGTGCTCGACGTCGAGCCCGATGCCGAGGCCCTCGAGCGGATCGGGTCGTTCCTGGTGGCGCACCCCGCGCTCCGCCACGGCACGAACGTGCAGCTCGCCGCGCCCACCGCGCCCGGCCGGGTCCGCGCGCTCGTGTGGGAGCGCGGCGTGGGCCCCACCTCGGCGTCGGGCACCAGCGCCTGCGCCGTCGCCGTCGCGATGGTGCGCGAGGGCCTCGCGCCCGCCTCCGAGCTGGCCGTGGAGATGCCGGGCGGCACGCTCCGCGTCACGGTGACCGGGGAGCTCGACGTCGTGCTGCGGGGACCGGTGGAAGAGGTCTGCGAGGGGACGCTCGCGGAGGGATTCCCGGAGTAGGGGCGCCCGGCCCGCGCCCCCGCCCACTACGTCCGCACCCGCGCGAGCAGCACGACGGCGCCCACGAGGAACAGCACGTTCGGGCTCCACGCCGCGGCGACCGGCGAGAGCGCCCCCGCCTCGCCCAGCGCGCCGGACACCTTGAAGAGCGCCATGTAGAGGATCACGATGCCGAGCGAGATCCCCACGCCGAACGCCGATCCGCCGCGCTTGCTGCTCGTGGCGAGCGGCGCGCCGAAGAGGATGATGACGAGCGTGGCCGCGGGGATCGCCAGCTTCTCCTCGCGCTTCACGAGCAGGCGCTTCGCGTCGCCGCCCGAGCGCAGGATGATCTCCGCCTGCCGCTCGATCTCCTCGTAGGTCATCTCCTCCGCCTCGCGCGGCGCCTCGAGGAGCTCCTCGGGCCGCTCGGTCAGGTCCGCCATCACGAGGCGGTCGAACTCGAGCGTCTGCTCGCTGCTGTCGGGGCGCAGGGAGCGGAGATAGCCCTGCTGGAGCGTCCATCCCACGTCGTCCCGCCAGTACGCCGACTCCGCGAGCACGTGCACGGCCTCGCCGGCTTCGTCCGGCGGACGCTCCACGATCACGCCCGTCATGCGCCCGTCCGACGCGGTGAGTCGCGACACCTGCCACGTGAGCCCGGACTGCGACCGGTACACGAAGTCCGAACGCCATGTCCGCAGCGGGTTCTCCGCGCGCAGGATCTGCGAGGCGATGCGGTTCGCCCGCGGGACGATCTCGCCGAGCGCGAGCGCGGCGACGGTGAGCACGAGCCCGGCCACGACGATCGGTCCGACGACCCGGTGGAAGGAGATCCCGCCGGCCTTCGCGGCCACGATCTCCCGGTGGGTGGTCATCGAGTGGACCGTGAAGACGGTCGCCACGA
Source organism: uncultured Gemmatimonadaceae bacterium (assembly GCA_964583815.1). Lineage (GTDB taxonomy): Bacteria > Gemmatimonadota > Gemmatimonadetes > Longimicrobiales > Gaopeijiaceae > JAWLHJ01. Next base: position 3,598 of record CAZOYA010000084.1, read on the forward strand.
GCGCCGCGACCGGGAACGACCACTGCAGGAACTGCGGGACCTGGTACACGTAGGCCCGCACGACCTCGAGCCCCGTGACGCCGCGGTCCAGGTAGCCGTCGAGGTTCTCGGTCACGTCCCCGAGGATGAACAGGAGCGGCGCCGCCCCGAGCACGAGCAGGAAGAGCCGCAGGAAGGTCCCGACGACCAGCCGGTCGAGGATCCTCACGTGACGGCGCCCTCCCGTGCGGGCGCACGGCCGAAGAGCCGCTCGCCCATCACGCGCCAGCGCTCGCCGAGGCTCGGCCCGCCCCGTACGGTACTGCCGGCGGCCCCCATCTTGCGCACGAGCAGCAGCCCGATCACGAGGAAGACGGCGTTGCTCATCCACATCGAGAGGGCCGGGTCCGCGACGCCGCGGTCCGCGAGATCCTCCCCGGCGATGAGCCCGACCCAGTAGACCGCGAAGATCAGCGTGGACGCGGCCACCACGAGCCCCACGCCGCCACGCGGGAAGCGCAGGGCGAGCGGCGGGCCCATGAGCGTGAACACGAGGCACGCGAGCGCGATCGCGAGCTTCTTGTGGATCTCGACCTCGTATCGGCTCACCGCCTCCCCGAGCCCCGGGCCGCGGGCCGCGCGCGAGCGCGCGCTCAGCACCATGTCGCGGGTCGTGCGGTCCGCGGCCAGCAAGCCGACCAGCCGGCGGCGGTCCGCCAGGGAGTCCGTCGCGGGGGCCACGTGGCCGAGCGCGACGTCCAGCGTGGCGTGCATCTGCGCGACGCTCTCCGCGCGGATCCGCTCGAGCTCCTCCTGCCGCTCGCGCGCGTTCTCGGCGAGGAGCGCGAAGCCCATCTCCCGGTCCGAGCGGTCGGAGGCGCCGAAGCGCCGCTCGAGCTCGTTGCCCACGTTCCGGAGCGGCACGACCTGCCGGTCGAAGTAGACGCGCTGGAAGCCCCCGACCCGGTCCGACTGCGCCTCGTGCACGACGCCGTCGTAGAGCGTGAGGAAGAGGTCCGTGCGGCTCTCGTTGAAGGCCATCTCGCCGCGCGCCGCGTACGTCGTGCGCTGGCTCCCCTGGTCGTTCGCGTCGTAGATCGCCACGTCCTCGAGGGTGTTCGTCGCGCGGTCGATGTGCTGCGCGGTGAGGAAGTAGCGGCCGGAGCCCTGCTGGGCCCGGATTTCGTTGACGATCTGCTCCCTCAGCTCCAGCGTCGGGCTCTTGCGACCGATGTCGAGCAGGAGGTTCTTTAACGCGTGGTTCGACTCGGGCAGGACCCGATCGTTGAAATAGAGCATCACGCCCGCCATGAAGGCCCCCATGCACAGCAGCGGGACCATGATGCGAACGGGGCGGACGCCCCCGGCCGCCATCGCGGTGATCTCGTTGGAGGACGTCATGTCGCTGAAGGCGTACAGGACGGCCACCAGGACCGACATCGGCAGGGACAGCGCGACGGTGTGCGGCAGCGTGAGGACGAGGAACTCGAGGATGACCTGCAGGGGGAGTCCCTTCCCGACCAGGTCGTTGACCCGTTGCGCCACGGCGTTGAGGAAGATCAGCCCCGTGATGGTGCACAAGGCGAACAGGAACGGACCCACGTGGATCCGGATCAGGTACCTGGTCAGCACGCTCAGTCGCATGGCCGCCTCGTGCCGCGCCTACGCTCCGTGGCCGCCCCGTTGCGCGCCACGGGCAGTGCGTACCCCGGCTCGCCCCGGACGGTTCGGCCGCTGACGCGGTACGTGTGAGCCCCCGCGCCTGGATCCTCGCTGCCGCTGTCGCCCTGCCGCTCGTCTCCGGCAGCGTGGCGCGCGGTGAAGCGGCTCCGGGTCGCAGCGAGCGGCCCGGCGCGCGCCCCCTCCGTCCCGCCCCCGGAGCGGTGTCCGTGGGCGAGCTCCTGGGCGTTCCCGTGGCCCCGCCGGACACGATCCTCCGGCGCGATCTCGACCGGCCCGCCGCCTCCGTGCGCGCGGGGCTCGCGGCCACGGGCGAGGAGCCGCACGTCACGCTCGGGCTCCGGCGGATCCCGGTCTCGGCGGCGGGGATCGGCGTCCGGCCGCCCGTTCCGGAGCTTCCTCGACCCCCGGCGCTCGCGCCCCTCGGGCCGGGCGGCGTGGCTCTTCCGACCTTCGCGCCCGGCGCGGACACCCTCGCGCTCCCGCCCCTCACGCGCCTCGTGCTCCGCAGCCGTGCGGCGGGACCGCTGGGCCCGCGGCCCGACACGGCGCTCTTCCTGCCGGCCGCGCCGCCGGCCCCCGAGCCGGTCCCGAGCGCCGAAGGCGGACGGTTCGTCACCGAGTACGCCGATCTGGCGATGCGCGTGCGGAGCCGCATGGAGCTCGGCGGCGACTGGGCGCGCTTCGAGCCGTGCGATGTCCGCTTCCAGGAGAGCTGCACGCCGAGCCTCGTCCCGCAGCTCAGCCCGGAGTTCCTGTTCGGCGTCCAGCTCGACGGGACCATCGCCGAGCGGGTCCACGTGGACGTGGACTTCGACCAGGCCCGCGAGTTCGACGGCTCGAACCGCATCAACATCTTCTACGAGGGTGGCGAGGACGACATCCTGCGCCGGCTCGACGTGGGCGACGTCACCTTCCGGCTCCCGCGCTCGCGCTTCCTCACCGAGGGGCTGCCGGCCGGCAACTTCGGCTTCCAGGCCGAGGGCCAGCTCGGCCCCGTCGAGTTCCAGTCCGTGTGGGCGCAGCAGCGGGGGGACCTGAACGCGCGCGTCTTCCGGCTTTCGGGGATCGGAGATCGGCGCGCCTTCGTCCAGGAGGACACGCTCGTCTTCGACGACGCGGACTACGTGCGCGGCCAGTTCTTCTTCCTCTTCGACCCGGTCGCCCTCGCCGACTACCCGCACGTCGACGTGCTCGCGCTCGACGCGGGCTCGGCGCCGCCCGAGGTGGCGCCCGGCACCGAGCCGATCCAGCTCTACCGGTACGAGAACGATCCCGTCCTCCAGCAGCAGGTGGAGGGCTTCATCCAGGCGGACGCGATCGCCACCGCGGGGGCCGACACGCTCGTGGAGTCCGGCTGGTTCCGGTATCTCCAGCCCGGCATCGACTACGACGTGCACCCGAGCGGGCTCTGGGTGTCGCTCCGGCAGCCGCTCCGCGACGACCAGATGCTCGCGGTCACCTACGTCACGGCGCTCGGCGACACCGTCGGCGACTACAACCCCGAGCGCCTCCACAACCAGGGGCTCCGCCCCACGCTCAGCCTCCTCAAGGCGAGCGGCGCGAGCCACCGCCCGGGTCTTCCGACCTGGGAGCGGGAGATGCACCAGATCTACCGGGTATCGGGCTCGCCGGACGTGGAGGAGGCCTCCGTCGACGTGACGATCTCGCTCGGCGAGCTCTCGCAGGGGCGCACCTTCGCGCGCGGCCCGGCGGGCGAGGACGTGACCTTCCTGCGCCTGTTCGGGCTCGACCAGGAGGCGCCCACCGACCGGGTCGACCCGTCGTTCGTGTACGCGCCCGGCCGGGACCTGTTCGAAGTGGAGGCGCCGGTCGAGGGGACCTTCCTCGTCTTCCCCACGCTCCGGCCGTTCGCCGAGCCGCCCCCGCTCCCGGCGCTCGGGCTCTCCGCCCCGGCGACCGCGGCGATCCTGGGCGACGAGGCGAACGGGCGCATCTACGACGAGGAGGATCCGTTCGAGCGGGAGAACGGGGGGCGCTTCCGCCTCACGATCGCGTACCGGATCCAGTCGAGCGGGGTGATCTCGACCTTCTCGCTCGGCGCCTTCGGGATCCGGGAGGAGAGCGAGCGGATCGTGCTCGGCGACCGGCTGCTCACGCGCGGCCTCGACTACGAGATCGACTACGACGTGGGGCAGGTCCGCCTCCTCGATCCCGAGGGGCTGTTCGCGGCGCGGCCGGACGCGGAGATCCGCGCCACGTGGGAGCAGCGCTCCCTCTTCCAGGTCTCCCCGACGCAGGTGTTCGGCTTCCGCACGCACACGGACCTGGGCGAGCGGGGCGGCCTCGACCTGCTCGGCCTGTATCGCTCGGAGCGCAGCGTCGTGCGCCGGCCCGTGCTGGGCACGGAGCCCGGCGCGGCCTGGCTGGGCGGCGTGACCTCGAGCTACGGGACCAACCTCGGCTGGATGGACGGCCTGCTCGACCTCGTGCCGGGCCTCCGCCTCGAGGGGCCCACGACGCTCGACGTGCAGGGGGAGCTCGCGTTCTCGGCGCCGGACCCCAACACGCGCGGGGTCGCGTTCGTCGACGACTTCGACGCCGCCCAGCAGCTCCCGATCTCCCTGGTCGCGTCGGGGTGGCAGCTCGGGAGCGCGCCGGCCTTCCGCGACGGGGCCGAGACGGTGCTTCCGGGCATCCTCGACGCGAGCACCGCGGCGCCCGTCGTCTGGCAGCACCGCTGGATCGTGACGTCGGCCGCCGGCGACAGCGTGGGGGTGCACGAGGGCTTCTTCGCGCGGCAGGACATCGACCGCCAGATCCGGGTCGCGGGTGCCGAGACGAGGGAGGCCGGACTGCTGGTGACCGTCGGCGCGGCGCCGGAGGGCGGACCCGGATGGCGGACGATCACGGCTCCGCTCTCGCCGCAGGGACTCGATCTCACGCGCACGGAGTTCCTCGAGGTGTACGTGGCCGGCGGGGAGGGCGCGCAGCTCGTCCTCGATCTCGGCACCGTGAGCGAGGACGCCTTCTTCGTCGGGCCGGACGGCGCCACGAACGGAACCCAGGCGGATGGAACGCCGTGGGGCGTCGGCGTGCTCGACCAGGAGGCCGATCCCGCGCGCGGCGAGCTGTGGAACGACGGGGCCGACGCGCTCGGGGTGTGGGGGGAAGCCTGCCTCGCCGAGCGCGGGCGCATCTATCCGCCCGGCGATGCCCGGGCCGTGTGCACCCGGGGCAACGGCCGGCCCGACAGCGAGGACCTGGACCAGGACGGCAACCTGGACACGGTCGAGCGGCACCTGCGCTACGTGATCGCGCTGGACGGCTCCTCTCCCTGGCTCGCCCGCACGACCGACGAGACCGGCACCGACTTCGAGCTGTACCGCATCCCGATCCGCGGACCGGGGGTGCTCGAGGTGGGTGGCGCGATCGGCGACGCGGACCTGCGCGCCGTGCGCCATCTCCGGCTGACCGTCGGGGCCCCGGGACCCGGCACGCTGCGGCTCGCGCGCATGCGCCTCGTCGGCTCGAGCTGGATCAAGCGCGCCCAGGAGGGCGTGCTCCTCGGGATCGCCGGCGACACGCTCGCGCTCGCGGGCGGCCGCGTCGAGGTGGCCTCCGTCTCGCGCGTGACGGAGGGGGCCGCGTACGCCTCGCCTCCGGGCGTGCTGGAGGAGCTCGTCGACCCCACGGCGGCCATCCCGGGGCAGGGGATCGAGTTCAACGAGAAGTCCCTGGGCTTCACCTTCGAGGACATCGCTCCCGGTGCGCGGGCCGAGGTCTACCAGCGCTTCCCCCAGCGCCCGCGCAACTTCCTGTCGTACCGGCAGGCGCGGCTCTGGGTCGTCGCGCCCGCGGGCGACTTCGGCACCGGGCCGACGGATCCGTGGTTCTTCGTGAAGGTCGGCAACGACGCGGAGAACTTCTATCTGTACCGCACGCGGCTGGCCCCGCCGCCGACGGGAGGGTCGGTGCGTCCGGAGGACTGGCTGCCCGAGGTGCGCATCGACTTCGATGCGTGGTTCGAGCTGCGGCAGCGCGCGGAGGAGGCGCTCCTCGACCTCCCGCCCTCGGGCCCCGACGCGTCCGTCGCCGTGTGGTCCCCCGACTCGACCTACGCGGTGGTGCTGAACGGGCGGGGCCGGGCGCCGAACCTCGCCGCCGTGCGCGAGCTCTCGCTGGGCGTCTGGAACCAGGGGGACGTGCCGGTCTCCGGCGTGGTCTGGATCGACGAGTTCCGCCTCGCCGAGCCGGTGCGCGATCCCGGCATCGCGGCCTCCGTGGACGTGGCGCTCGACGGGGGCGGGGCCCTCACCTCCCGGCTCACGATCACGAACCGGGGCCCCGACTTCCGACAGCTCCGCGCGGAGCCGTCCTACCAGACGGACCGGGCCGTCACGCTCCGCTCCACGCTCGCGCTCGACCGCTGGATGCCGGCCGGGTGGGCCGTCGACGTGCCGCTCACGCTGGACCTCGACCGGCTCGAGCAGGCGCCGAAGTTCCTTCCCGGATCCGACCTCCGCGCGGACCGCCTGCAGGATCTCCGGCCGACGACGTCCCGCCGCACCCGCGTCGGCATCGCGTTCCGGCGGCGTACGCCGGCGGCGAACCCCTGGGTCGGCTTCCTCGTCGACGGGCTGAGCACCCGCGCGGCGTGGACGCGCGCCCGCGGCTCGACCGTGACGAGCCGTCACCGCTCCGAGGGATTCGACGGGGGCATCTCGTGGATCCGCACGCCGGAGGCGCGCTCCGTCGGGCTCGTGCCGGACTTCGCCGAGGGCCTCGTGAGGGCGCTGCTCCCCGGCTTCCTCGAGGACCGGGTGGTGGAGGGTCGCCTGCGGCTCACCCCCGTGCGCGTGTCGCTCGGATCCTCCTACCTGCGACAGCAGAACCGGATCGTCCGCTTCGAGCGGATCGTGACCGGCGCGGGGGAGGCCGAGGCGGAGCCCACGCTCGCGCCCTTCGAGCAGGTGGAAGGCGTGGCCGACGTGCGCCTCCAGCCGCTCCCGCCGCTCGCGGCGGATTTCACGGTGTCGACCGTGCGGGACCTCCTACCCGCGCGGGAGGCGGCCGTCGATCCCGACGCGCAGCGGCTCATCGAGCGGGACCGCGCGCGGGCCGCCGGGCTGGACCTCGGCTGGGAGACCGCGCGCTCGCTCCGCACGCGGCTCGCGTTCACGCCCCGGATCGTCCGCTGGCTCCGCCACGACTTCGACTGGAACACGACGTACCGCTCCGACCGGAGCCCGAACCTGCTCGTGCGCTCCGACGTGGCGCCCGACTCGGTGATCGCGATCGCGCGCGACGCGCGGGGACAGCGGGAGTGGGGCGTGGCGCTCGCGCTCGACCCGGCGTCGCTCGCGGCCGGGCTCGGCCCCGGGCCGGGTGCGGCGGATCCCGCGGCGGCGGCCGCGTCCCCGCTCGCCTGGCTCCGGCCGCTCACCGCCGAGTACCGGGACGGCGTGGTGTCCCGCTTCCAGCGGGAGGCGGTGGACCCGGGCGCCGGATACCAGCTCGGGTGGGGCCGGGACCACGACTTCCTCGTGGTCGACGGCGATACGGCCGCGACCTGGACCGATCGGCGGAGCTGGGCGCTCGGCGGGGGGGTGGCGATCCCGGGCGGGGGCGTCGCGCAGCTCGCCTACCGCACGACCGACGCGCTCACCCTGGACGTGCGGAGCGACCGCAGCGTGGCCCAGCGGACCTGGCCGGACGTCCAGCTCCGCCTGCCGGCCTTCGCGCCTCCCGCGTTCACCGGCGTGCGATCGGTCGCGGTGACCTCGGGGCTCCAGCGCATCGTGCGGGAGATCTCCTACGGCGGCCGCGCGCTCCAGGCCCGCATGGACGAGGACCTGCGCGTCCCGCTGGACGTCACGGTCTCCTGGATCGGCACGCTCGTGACCTCCTACCGGGGCTCCGTCCGGACCGGCGAGGCCGTCGATCCGACCGGGGACACCGAGCGGGACGAGGTGGCGCACCGCCTCTCCGTGCGGAGCCAGTGGCTTCCTTCCGGCGGCTTCTCGGGACGGCTCGACCGCCCCATCCAGCTCTCGATCCTCGCGGGCTACGTGTCGGAGCGGGCGTGCCGGGCGACCCGGGCGGGGGAGGGGTGCGTGGCCTTCCTCGACCAGATCCGGCGGACCCTCGCCGTCTCGATCGACACGACGGTGGAGAGCTTCAACGTGGGGCTGCAGGTGAGCTTCGACGACCGCCAGTCCTTCGTGGGCCAGCGTACCGGATCGACGCAGCTCCAGGTGGGGATCTTCGGCGAGCTCGTGTTCCAGGCGGGGGAGCTGCCGCTGCCGTAGGGGGGCGGAGCCTCCGGGTCCTGGCCCGGCCCGACCCGTTTCGCCATCGGAGCGCCCCGGTCCCCGGGCCACCTTCCGTCATGCAAGACGCCGAGGCGCGGGCCCTGGCGCGGGCCCTGGTCATCCTGCTCGTCGTGAGCGCCGCGCGGTGGGGCTGGAGTCGCACGCGGGCGGGCGAGGCGCCGGCGGACACCGCGTCCGTGCTGCCGGAGCTCCTGGCGGAGAGCGCGGCGGAAGCCGACGAGGCGGCCGCACGGAGCCGGCCGCTCGAGGAGGGGGAGCGGATCGACCCGAACCGGGCCGGGGACGTCGAGCTCGACCGGCTTCCGGGCGTCGGTCCGGCCACGGCCCGAGCCATCGTGGAGGCGCGCGAGGCGGGTACCGTGTTCGCTCGCCCCGAGGACCTGGAGCGGGTCCGGGGGATCGGTCCGGCCACGGTGGCCCGCATCCGGGACCGACTCGACCTGAGCGCGCCTCCCGCCGGGGCGGGGACGCGGCGCCTGGCCGCCGCGGCTGCCGGCGTCGCCGGGACCGGGGGCTCCCCGCGCCGGTCATCGCCGGCGGCGGGCGCCGCCGGGTCCGCCCTCGCGCCCGGCCCGATCGACCTGAATCATGCCTCCGCGGCGGAGCTCGAGCGGCTTCCGGGCGTCGGGCCGGCGCTCGCCGCGCGCATCGTGGAGGCTCGGGAAATCCGGATGTTTACGTCGCTCGAGGACCTCGTGCGCGTCCCCGGAATCGGACCCGCCACGGTGGAGCGGCTGCGCGGGATCGCCCGCGTGGGCGGTATCCGGTGAGGACCCGCCCCGCACCCCCGTCATTGTTGTCTTGTAGTCTGGCCGGCCACGTCCATAGTTTTGAATCCCGTGTGGCATACCGCCGCTTCCCCCCCGTTCCCGTGTTCAGGGTACGTACGTCGATGGCCAAGGTCGCTCAGGAAATTCGCCTCGGTGATCTCTTCGTCCGTGAAGGGCTGATCACCGAGCAGCAGCTCAAGGAGGGGCTCGCCGAAGCGCGCGCCTCCGGCCACCGCATCGGCTACGCCCTGGTCCACCTCGGATTCGTGCAGGAGGAGGAGCTCACGCGGATGCTCGCGCGGCAGTACCGCGTGCCCGCGGTGGATCTCGACAAGGTTACCGTCGACCCGAAGATCCTGAAGCTCATCCCCGCCGACGTCGCGATGAAGCATCTCGTCCTCCCGCTCCGGCGGGTCGGACGCACGCTCACGGTGGCGATGACGAACCCCACGGACTTCTCGGCGATCGACGACCTGAAGTTCATCACCAAGCTCGACATCGAGCCGGTGATCGTCGGGGAGTTCACCCTCCGCAAGCACCTCGAGAGCTACCACGGCGCCTTCGAGGAGGCGCAGATCAACAACCTCATCGAGGGGTGGGAGGACTTCGACGACGTCGAGGTCATCGAGGAGGACGAGGACGAGGACTACTCGGCGCTCGCCGCGGAGATCGATTCCGCTCCGGTGGTGAAGTTCATCAACGGGCTGCTCACGGACGCGGTGCTGAAGGGGGTCTCGGACATCCACATCGAGCCCTACGAGAAGGAGCTCCGGGTCCGCTACCGGATCGACGGCGCGCTGCAGGAGGTCATGAAGCCGCCGATGAAGATGAAGCCGGCGCTCACCTCCCGCATCAAGATCCTCGCGGACCTGAACATCGCCGAGCGGCGCGTGCCCCAGGACGGGCGCATCAAGCTCAAGCTGAAGAACCGGGTCATCGATTTCCGCGTCTCGACGCTGCCCGTGATCTTCGGCGAGAAGATCGTGCTCCGGATCCTCGACAAGGGGAACCTGACGTTCGACCTGAAGACGTTCGGGTTCGAGCCCAAGGCGGAGCGGGACTTCATGTGGGCCGTCTCGCGCCCCTACGGGATGGTGCTCGTCACCGGGCCCACGGGGTCCGGAAAGACGACGACCCTCTACTCGGCGCTGTCGCAGGTCAACACGGTCGACACGAACATCATGACGGCCGAGGATCCGGTGGAGTACAACATCCACGGGATCAACCAGGTGCTCGTGCGCCCGGAGATCGGCCTCGACTTCGCGGCGGCGCTGAAGGCGTTCCTGCGGCAGGACCCGAACATCATCATGGTCGGTGAGATCCGGGACCTGGAGACGGGCGGGATCGCGATCAAGGCGGCCCTCACGGGCCACCTGGTGCTCTCCACGCTGCACACGAACGACTGCGCCGGCACGGTCACCCGTCTGCTCGACATGGGCCTCGAGCCCTTCAACGTGGCCTCCGCGCTCAACCTCGTCTCCGCGCAGCGTCTCACCCGCCGCATCTGCAAGACGTGCAAGGAGGAGACGAAGTACTCCGAGGAGTACCTCACCTCCGCCAAGATCCCGCTCGACTGGGCGGAGGCCACGACCTTCTACAAGGGCAAGGGGTGCGACGACTGTGGCGGCACCGGGTACCGCGGCCGCGCCGGCATCTACGAGGTGATGATGATGTCGAGTCCCCTCCGCAAGGCGATCATGAACGAGGTGAGCACCGACGAGCTGCGCGATCTCGCGCGCTCGGAGGGGATGCTGACGCTGCGCGAGGACGGCATGAAGAAGGTCGAGCGCGGCGTCACGACGCTCGACGAAGTGGTCAAGGAAACGACGGTCGCCGAGTGAGCGCGGCCTTCCCCCACCGACGGACGAACCGATGAACCAGCCGGCGCCCCCCGCCGACGCACAGGCACGCCCGCGCCAGGAGCTCAACCTGCGGGTGCTCCTGCAGGAGATGATCCAGCGCGGAGCCTCCGACCTGCACATCACGGTCGGATCGCCGCCCAAGCTGCGCGTGGACGGGGACCTCGTGAGCTCGAGCGTGGGACAGGTCCTCGCGCCCAAGGACACGATGGCGCTCGCGTACTCGATCCTGACGGAGAACCAGAAGAAGCGGTTCGAGACGGACGACGAGCTCGACTTCTCGTTCGGAGTCCAGAACCTCTCCCGCTTCCGCGGCAACGTCTACAAGCAGCGCGGCTGCGTCGCGATGGCGATCCGCCAGATCCCCTACGAGATCGTATCGATCGAGAAGCTCGGTCTGCCGCCGATCATCAACAAGCTGGCGGAGCGGCCGCGGGGGCTCGTGCTCGTGACCGGCCCGACCGGCTCCGGAAAGTCCACCACGCTGGCCGCGATGGTCGACAAGGTGAACCGGGAGCGGAAGAGCCACATCATCACGATCGAGGACCCGATCGAGTTCATCCATCGCCACCAGAACTGC
>CAZOYA010000085.1:0-14670 GCA_964583815.1 uncultured Gemmatimonadaceae bacterium
TCCGGCCGGGCCGGCCCCCCCAACGCGCGCGGCCGGGGGGGGCCGGCCGCCAGGGCGCGGCCCCCGCGGCGGGCGGCCGCGCGCCCGGGCACGAGCTCGCCCACGTGGGCGAGCTCCGTCCCGCTTCGCCGGGTGCCGCGTTGACCGGCCCGCGCGAGACGCCCGGCGCCGCCGCGCTCGCCCTGGCCCTCGCCGAGGCGCTCCGCGCGTCCGGAGACGTCGCGCTGCTCGTCACGGACGCCGAGGACCGGCTGATCGACGCGAGCAGCGCCGCCCGGGTGGCGCTCGGGCTCCCGGAGGAGGTCGCCGGCGTGGGGCTCGACGCCCACGTCGACGAGGAGGACCTGGGGGCGCTCCGCGCCGCCCGGGCACAGGGAGCGGCAGGGCCGCACCTCCTGCGGTCGGCGGCGGACGCCGCCGACCCGGACCGCGCGCTGCTCGTGAGCGCGCTCGCGCTCCCCGGAGAGGGCGCGACGGTCCGCGTCCTCATCGGCCGCGTGGCGGGGCCCGAGATCCGCCGCGAGGCGCGGCTCGTCCGGGCGGCCCGCCAGCAGATCGTCGGGCAATTCTCCGGCGGAATCGCGCACGAGCTGAACAACCGGCTCTCGACCGTGACCACCTTCTCGGACCTCCTGCTCGCGGACGCCGATCCGGGCAGCCAGGACGCCGAGGACCTGGCCGCGATCAAGCAGGCGGGCCTCGATGCCGCGGACATCACGCGGAAGATGGACCTGTTCGCCGGCGGACACGCGGGCGCGGAGCGGGACGTGGACCTCGCGGAGGTGGTCCGGGGGCTCGAGAAGCTCCTCCGCCGCTTCCTCCAGCCGGAGGTGGAGCTCCACATCGAGGCCCGGGACGGCCCGCCGGTGGAGGGGCCTTCGCTCCGCCTCGAGGAGATCCTCGTGAGCCTCGTGGCCGACGCCCGCGACGCCTCGCGGGCGGGAGATCATCTGACGGTGCGCACGGGCGCCGGACGCCTGCCCGACGGCGGGGCGGCGGCCGTGCTCGAGGTCGCGGGGGCCGGGCCCGCGGTGCGCGCCACGCCCCTCGAGCGCGCCCTCGCGGCCTTCTTCCGCGGACGCGGGGCGGCTTCCGCGGCGGGGCTCGCTCCGTCACCCGCGCACGTCCTGGTGGGCGAGCTCGGCGGGACGCTCGAGCAGCTCCCGGGGGAGAACGGGTCGGTGATCCGGAGGGTCACCCTGCCCCCTGCGAAGCCGGCGAACGAGAAGGAGGCGGGGCCCGTCGACACGGGATCCGCGCCGGGCGGAGCCGGGCGCGCGGAGGCCGCTCCCGCGATGCGCTCCTACGGGGTCGAGCGGCTCGTGCTCGTCGAGCCGGACGCGGAGCTCCGGGCGGCGCTCCGGCGCGACCTCCAGGCCCGGGGGGTCGAGGTCTCGGCGGTCGGCCGGTCGGAGGAGCTGGCGGAGGGGCCCGCCCCGTCCGCCGTGGTCGCCGACGCCCTCGAGGTCCCCGGAGGCGACGCCGAGCTCGTGGCCCGCCTGCGCGCGCGCTGGCCCGGTGTCCCGGTCGTCCTGCTGCGGCGCCGCACGTCGCGACCCGAGGGTCCGGTGCCGTCCCGGGTCGTGGAGGTGGCGAAGCCCTTCGATCCGGCCCGGGTGCTGCTCGCCGCGGCCGAGGCCATGGCAGGGCCCGTCGCCGGGGCGGAGGGCGGAGCCGGCTGATGTCGGAGCCGTCGACGCTCGCCGGGCCCCTCGGGGAGACCGGACTCGGGCGCCCGGAGGACCGCGAGCGCCGGGAGGTCCCCGGCCGCGCGCTCGCCCTGTCCGCCGCGGCGCTCCTGGTGCCCCTCGTGGGGCTGCTCGTGCTCCCCGATCCGACGGGCGAGGAGCTCGGGCTCCTCGTGTGGATCTCGGCGCTGATCCCCGGCTTCCTCCTCTCCTACTACCGTGGGTGGTCGGGGAGCGCGGTGGCGCTCGCCGGGGGCATGGCGCTGATCACGCTGTGGAGCCTCGTCCTCGATCTCCGAAACCTTCCGCAGCCGAGCCCCGGAACGATCACGTTCATGGTGGGCGGCTATCTCGCCGTGTGCTTCGGGCTCGGTCTCGTCACGGAGCTCCTCCACCGCGAGCGGAGGGTGGCGCGGGAGCAGGCGCTCACGGACCCGCTCACCGGCCTGCCCAACCGCCGCCACGCGGAGGTCTTCCTGGCCGCGGCCGTGGGCGCGGCCCGCTCCACCGGCGCCCCGCTCGCCGTGGTCGCGTTCGACCTCGACCGGTTCAAGTGGCTCAACGACACGCACGGGCACGCCGCGGGCGACGACGTGCTCCGGGCGTTCGCCTCGGTCCTCGAGGGGAGCCGCAACCCGCGCTGGCTGTTCGCGCGCGTCGGCGGAGAGGAGTTCCTCGGGATCCTCACCCAGACGACGCTCGAGGAGGCGGTGCGCTTCGCCGAGAGCGCGCGCGCCTCGCTCTCGGGGCTGGACCTCCGCTGGCAGCCGATCACCGCGAGCGCCGGCGTGGCCGCGCTCGACCGGGCGCGGGACGGCCGCGAGCTGCTGGAGGCTGCGGACGCGGCGCTCTACCGGGCCAAGGAGCTCGGGCGCGACCGCGTGGAGGTGGCCGACCGTCCGGCTCCGCGCGAGACGATCGGGTCCGGACCCGCGGATCGTCATGCCGGCGCCACGCGGTCGGGCCGCGGGTTGCTCGTGCTCGCCGACGCGGTCGAGCGGAAGTCCGTGCGTCGCGTGCTCGAGCTCAACGGTCTGCGCGTCGAGGAATACGAGCGTCCGAGCGACGTGCCGATCCAGGTCGACCGCTCCGAGGGTCCCGTGGCCGTCGTCGTCTGCGCGGCGAACGGGGCCGAGGAGGCGGAGGGGGTGCGCGCCCAGCTCCGGAGCGCCGTGTCGGACGAGGTCCCGCTCGCCCTCTTCCTCCAGGACGGGAACGCGAGCCTGCTCCCCGAGGACGACAACCTGACCGTAGTGGGCTGGCCGCCGGCCGGGGAGCGGCTCCTGCCGGTGCTCTCCGGGCTCCTCACCGGCCCCATCGTGCGGGGGCTCGAGCGGCGGGACGAGGGTTCGGCCGATCCGGTGCTGCCGGTGGACGGGCCGCCCCTCACGGACGGGCTCGTGCTCGTGGTCGACGACGAGCGATCCAACCGCGTCGCGCTCCAGCGCACCCTCGAGGCCATCGGCTTCAAGCGGATCCTGGCGGTGGCGGACGGCGAGACCGCGCTCGAGGTCGTGGTGACGGAGCGGCCCGATCTCGTGATTCTCGACCTGCACATGCCGGGCATGGACGGGTTCGCGGTCCTGGAGGCGCTACGGGGTCACGTCGGGGCGGACGAGTTCCTTCCGGTGCTCGTGGTGACCGGCGACAAGCAGTGGGAGCTCCGGCAACGGGCGCTCTCGATGGGCGCGAAGGACTTCCTGAACAAGCCCTTCGACGTGTCCGAGCTGGGCGCGCGCGCGCTGAACCTGCTCGAGACGCGGCGGCTGCACACGCAGATGAGTGAGGTGAACCACCTCCTCGAGCGCCGGGTCTGGAGCCGCACGAGGGAGCTCGAGCGTGCGAAGGACGAGATCCTCTTCCGTCTCGCGCAGGCCGCCGAGTACCGGGACGACGTCACGGGGCGCCACGCGGAGCGCGTGGGCGCGGCGGCGGCGATCCTGGCGGCCGCGCACGGGCTGAGCCCCGCGCAGTGCGACATCCTGCGGCGCGCGGCCCCGCTCCACGACGTCGGGAAGATCGCCATTCCCGACGCCATCCTGCTCAAGCGCGGTCCCCTCACGCCGGTCGAGCGGGAGGTCATGCAGAGCCACACGACGATCGGCGCGCACCTCCTGGCGGAGAGCACGAGCGACATCATCGAGAGCGCCCGGGTCATCGCGCTCACCCACCACGAGCGGTGGGACGGACGCGGCTACCCGAACGGGCTGCGCGGCGAGGACATCCCGATCGAGGGGCAGATCGTCGCGATCGTCGACGCCCTGGACGCGCTGACGCACAGCCGGCCCTACAAGGTCGGCATGAGCTACCAGGAGGCCGAGGCCCGGCTCATCGCGGATTCCGGTCGCGCGTTCCGGAGCGACCTCGTCGAGGCCCTGGTGGCCGCGCGCGCGCGGCTGGCGGTCGTGATGTCGGAGGGCGCATGAGCGGGGGGTGGTCGGACGGCGCGCGGCCGTGGGGGGCGGCGGAGCTCGCCGCCGCGCTGGAGATGGCGCCGGTGGGGATCGTCGTGGTGGACGCCGGCGCGCGCGTGACGCACCTGAACCGACGGGCCGCCGAGCTCCTCGGGGTGCGGGCGGAGGAGCTCCGCGGCAGCCTCTTCGAGGGAGCGGACAGGGTCTCCAAGGCGCTCGCCGAGGTCCTGCGGAGGTGGCACGCCGACGGCCGCCCCCTCCATCCGCAGGGGGAGGGTCCGCGCCTGCGCGTCCCCCGCCCGGGCGGCGACGCGCTCGAGCTCGACGTGGGGATCGCGCCCAGCGGACCCGACGGCAGCGCGGGCGCGGTGCTGACGCTCGCGACGGCGAACGGGGCGCGCCCGAGCGTCGACACGGACGCCGTCCCGGCGGACGGGAGCACGGGCGCCGGGCCGCGCGGTGCGGAGCCACGGCACGGCGCGCTTGCGCCGCCCGAGGCGGAGGTCGGCGACCCGGCGCGCTTCGCCCAGCGGCTCCGCGCCGTGGGGCGGCTCGCGGGAGGCTTCGCGCACGACTTCAACAACCTCCTCGCCGCGATCCTCGGCTCGGCCGAGCTGGCCCTCGAATCGGGGGTCGGCGCGGAGGCGCGTGCGGATCTCGAGCTCATCGTGACGTCGGCCCGGCGCGGGCAGAGCATCGTGGAGCGCCTCCTCGGGTTCAGCCGCCGGAGAGCCGCGGACCGGACACCCCACGTGCTCTCGCGACTCGTGCTGCGCATCGAGCCGTTCCTCCGCGAGCGGCTCCCGAGCGGGATCGACCTGCGGGTGTCCGGCTCCTGCGAGGAGGCGGTCCTCGCCGATCCCGACGCGATCCACCAGCTCCTGCTGAACCTCGTCCTCAGCGCGGCGAACGACCTCCGCGGGGAGGGGTGGATCCGCATCAGCTGCCGCCCGGCGGCCCCGGCGGACGTGAAGGCCCTCGGGGGCACGGTCCGCCCGGACGCGGGATGGCTCGAGCTGGCCGTGCGGGACGCGGGCTCGGGCGAGACGCGCCGCACGCTGGACGACATCGTCGCGGGACGGATCGACACGGGGCGCGCGCCGTCGGTGGACGCGATGGGGCTCGTCGTCGCGTTCGCGATCGTCGAGGACCACGGCGGGGTCGTCGACGTGCGCCGGGTGCCGGGCGAGGGGAGCACGGTCCGGTGCTTCTTCCCCGCGTGCGGAGAGCTCGCCGTCGAGGGAGCCGATGCGCCGGGATCGGGAGCGGTCAGCCCGCTCCGCCCGCTCCTGCACAGGGAGGATACGTGACGGCCTCGCCGTACTCGGTCCACGTCCCGCAGCGCGCGCCGTCCTCGTAGGTCCCCTCCTCGACGAGCGTGCCGTCCTCGTCCCAGGCGCGGTAGGGTCCCTCCAGCGCGCCCTCCTCGTAGCGGCCGCTCATCCAGGGCGTGCCGTCCTCGTAGAACGACTCGAACGGGCCGTGCCACGCCCCCGCGCGATACGCGCCGGTGCCGAAGACCGCGCCGCTCCGGTAGTACCGCTCGTAGGGTCCGTCGAGCCGCCCGTCCCGCAGCCGCGCGCGCATCTCCACGACCCCGTCGCCTCCCTGGAAGTGGGAGACGACCGGCCCGGTCCAGGGATCGAAATCCGCGGGATCGAGCCAGCGCCCGCCCTGCTCCACGAGCGTGTCGAGCCGCCGGGGCTCCGCCTCCCCGCCGCACGAGGCGGCGACGGCGAGCGCGCCCACGAGCACGCCCCGGGAGATCCGCGCCCGCGCCGCCTTCACGACGCCCGCGCCTCCCCGAGCCAGCGCATCCAGCGGCCGGACGGCCGGGACATCGCGGCCCGCACGATATCCGCGAAGACGCCCGCGGCCGTCACGTCGAGCCCGGCCCCGGGGCCTCGCACCACGAGCGGATCCGAGTACCGGCGCGTCCGGTACAGGACGAGGTTGTCGGCCCCGCGGAGCCCGTGGCAGGGATGCTCCACGCCGACCTGCCCGACCCACACGCGCGCCTCCCCGTCCCGCACCACCGCGAGGTGGCAGAGACGCGAACCGCTCTCGATCGCGCGGGCGCGGAGCGCGGCGAAGTGGTCGTCGACCTCGGGCAGCCGGGCGAGGAAGTCCTCCACCGTGCCCTCGCCCCACCCCTCGCCCGGGAGGATCGGCTCCAGGCGCACGTCCTCGGGCTCGAGCCGCCATCCCGACTCGCGCGCCAGGATCAGGAGCTTCCGGAGGACGTCCTGACCCGAGAGGTCGTCGCGCGGATCCGGCTCCGTGTAGCCCCGCGCGAGCGCCTCCCGCACGGCCTCGCTGAAGGCGCGCCCGTCCATGACCTCGTTGAAGAGATAGGAGAGCGTGCCCGAGAGCACCCCCTCGATCGCCTCGATGCGGTCGCCCGTGGCCCGGAGATCCTCGAGCGTGCTCAGCACCGGGAGCCCCGCGCCGACCGTCGTCTCGAGGAAGGCGCGTGCGCGGCCCGGCCGCGGCTCGCGGATGCGCCGGTAGGAGGCGTAGCTGTCCGCGAAGCCCCGCTTGTTCGCGGCCACGACCGCGACGTCGGCGTCGAGGAGCTCGCGGTAGCGGCCGGGCACGTGCGCGTTCGCCGTGCAGTCCACGAACACGCGCAGCGCGGCGCGGTCGGCGACGGCCAGGTCGGGGAGCTCGCTCGCGGGCCGCTCCGAGGCCTCCAGCCGCGCGAGGACCTCGCCGAAGGGGATCCCCTCGGGATCGTGCACGCACTTCCGCGAGTTCGCCGCCGCCACGAGACGCACGGCGATGCCACGCTCCTCCTCGAGCCGGGCCCCGGCCGTGTCGAGCTGCTCGAGCAGGGCGCGCCCGACGCCGCCCACCCCGGCCAGGTAGATCCGCACCTCGCTCCGCGGCGCCGGGAAGAAGGCCGTGTGCAGCCCGCGGAGCGCCCGCGCGACGTCGGCCCGGTCGACCACGAGCGAGATGTTGAGCTCGGACGAGCCCTGGGCGATCGCCTGCACGTTCACGCCCATGTCGCCGAGGATCGAGAAGAGCCGCCCCGCGATCCCCGGCGTGTGCCGCATCCCCTCGCCGACCGCGGCGATCACCGCGCACTCCTCGTCCACGACGAGCTCGTCGACGAGCCCGACCCGGTGCTCGAGCACGAACTCCTCGGCCACGGCCCGGCGCGCCGCGGGAAGCGCCGAGGGCTCCACCGCGAAGCAGATCGAGTGCTCGCTGGAGGCCTGGCTGATGAGCACGACGCTCACGCCGCGGGCCGCGAGCGCCCGGAAGAGCCGCGCCGCCACGCCGGGCACGCCGACCATCCCGCCGCCCTCGAGGCGGAGGAGCGCCACCCGTCCGATCGACGAGATGCCGCGCACGGGGCGCTCGTCCACCGGCACCGCGCCCGAGCCCACCCACGTTCCCTCGAACTCGGGGCGGAGGGTGTTCCGGATGAGGAGCGGGATGCGGTGCTCGCGCGCGGGGTGCACCGACGGCGCGTAGATGACCTTCGCGCCGAAGTGGCTGAGCTCGAGCAGCTCCTCGTAGGTGAGCGCGCGCAGGCTGAACGCCTCGGGCACGAGCCGCGGATCCGCGCTCATCACGCCGTCCACGTCCGTCCACAGCTCGACCCGCTCCGCGTCGAGGATCGCGCCCAGGAGCGAGGCCGTGTAGTCCGATCCGCCGCGCCCGAGCGTGGTCGTCTCCCCCTCCTCCGTCGCTGCGATGAAGCCGGGCACGACGGGGATCCCCCGCACCGCCCCGAGCCGCTGGCGCACCAGCGGCCGCGACCGCTCGAGGTCCACCTGCGCCTGCCCGTGGGCGTCGTCCGTGCGGAGCATCTCCCGGGCGTCGACCGCTTCGGCCTCCGCGCCGGCGGTGCGGAACGCCGCCGCGACGAGCGCGCAGGAAACCCGCTCCCCGAGCGAGAGGACCCGGTCGAGCATGCGGGGCGTGCACTCGCGCACGAGCGCGATGCCCCGCAGCGTCTCCCTCGCCTCCTCGGTCCACGCGTCGACGCAGCGGCGCACCTCCTCCTGTCGCTCCGGATCCAGGGCGCCCTCGAGCGCCGACCGGTGGCGGCCCTCGATCGTCTCGAGCAGCGCCTCGTGACCGTCCCCGCCCGCGGCCGCGGTCCGGGCGGCCCGCACGAGCAGCTCGGTGACGCCCCCGAGCGCGGAGACCACGACGACGAAGCGGACGTCGGGCGCGGCCGCGATCTCGTCGAGGGTGAGCTCCACCACCCGGCGGATCCGGGGGGCGTCGGCCACGGAGGTGCCCCCGAACTTCAGGACGCGGACGGGAGCGGGATGATCGGACATGGGGTCTGGTGCTGCATCGATGCGTGGGGCGATCCGATGGATCGCGGGGACGGCCTCGCGCGCGGGGCGGGCCGAGGGAAGACAAAGCTACGACGTCGGCCGCGCTCGCAAAGGCTCGTCCGGCGCCCGCGCGATCGGCGGGTGGAAGCAGGCCCCGCTCCGCGTACCCGGCGGGTCCCGCGCGCCCGCCCCCACCACACGCGCCCGGAACGCGCGCATGGATGGAGGCCCCGCTCCGTGGCTATCATACGGGCTTCCCACCCATCGACCTGCGAGGACGAGCGATGACAGCGGCCCCCCCGCCCCACCTCCACGGACACCCGGACCCGCGTGTCGGGGTGGTCTTCGGCAGCGCCTCGGACTGGCCGACGATGCGTGAGACCACGGAGGTGCTCGACTCCTTCGGCATCCCCTACGAGTACGGGGTGGTCTCCGCCCACCGGACGCCGGACCGGCTCCGGGAGTATGCGATGGGCGCCGCGGCGCGCGGCCTCCGGGTGATCGTGGCCGGCGCGGGCGGCGCGGCGCATCTGCCGGGGATGATCGCCGCGTGGACGATCCTCCCGGTGCTCGGCGTCCCCGTGGAGAGCCGGAAGCTGAAGGGCCTCGACTCCCTCTATTCGATCGTGCAGATGCCGGGCGGGGTGCCCGTGGGCACGCTCGCGATCGGCGAGTCGGGTGCGCGCAACGCCGGGCTGCTCGCCGCGCGCATCCTCGCGTGCGCCGACGACGAGCTGCGGAGCCGTCTCGAGCGCTTCCGGGCGGAGCAGGCCGAGGCCGCCGTCGCCGCCGAGCTTTCGTGAGGACCTCTCCCATCCTGCCCGGCGCCCTCCTCGGCGTCATGGGCGGCGGCCAGCTCGGGCGGATGTTCACCGCCGCGGCGCGCCGGATGGGCTACCGGGTGGCGATCCTCTCCCCGGGGCGCGGAGGTCCGGCCGGGCAGTACGCGGACGAGGAATACGATGCCGCCTACGACGACCTCGAGGCGGTGGAGCGCTTCGCCCGGTCGGTGGACGTCGTGACGTTCGAGTTCGAGAACGTGCCGGGGGCCGCCGCGGCCGCCGCGGCGCGTCACGCTCCCGTCCGGCCCTCCGGCGAGGCGCTCCGCACCACGCAGAACCGGCTCCGGGAACGGGCGCTGCTCGAGCGGCTCGGCCTGCCCCGTGCGCCCCACGCCCCGGTCCGCTCCGCGGAGGAGCTCGCGGCCGCGGCCGCCTCCGTGGGCACGCCCGCCGTGCTGAAGACGGCCGCCTGGGGCTACGACGGGAAGGGTCAGGTGCGGATCGACACCCCCGACGCCGCGCCCGCCGCCTGGGAGGAGCTCGGCCGCGCCGAGTGCCTCTGGGAGGCGTGGGTCCCCTTCGCCGCCGAGATCTCCGTGGTCGGGGTGCGCTCGCTGGAGGGCGAGGTGCGCCTCTACGAGCCGAGCCTGAACGCGCACGAGCGGCACGTGCTCGACGTCTCGACGGTCCCGGCGGGCCTGCCGCCCGAGGTCGCCCGCGAGGCCGCGCGGATCGCCGCGGCCGTGCTGGAGGGTCTCGGGCTCGTGGGCGTCGCGTGCGTCGAGATGTTCCTGCTCGAGGACGGGCGCCTGCTCGTGAACGAGATCGCGCCGCGGCCGCACAACTCAGGGCATCTCACGATCGAGGCCTGCGAGACGAGCCAGTTCGAGGCGCAGGTGCGGGCCGTCTGCGGGCTGCCCCTCGGCTCGACGGAGCGGATCTGCGGCGGTGCCGCCATGGCGAACCTGCTCGGAGACCTGTGGGAGCCGGGTGAGCCGGCATGGGCCGACGCGCTCGCGTTTCCGGGCGTGCGCCTCCACCTCTACGGGAAGGACGAGGCGCGCCCCGGACGGAAGATGGGGCATCTCACCGCGACCGCCGCGTCCGCGGAGGAGGCCGCCCGCCGCGTGCGGGCCGCCCGACGCGCCCTGAGCCCGCTCGACTGAGTCGGGCGCGGCATCCCGGAAACGAGACGAGGAGCCCCCGGCGGCGCCGGAAGCTCCTCGTTCGCGGACCGATCCGCGCGTCCCGGACCCGGCCGGGCGCGGGTCGTCAGTCCCAGACGATCCAGTACTGGTCGATGTCGTCGTCCGTGATCCCGAGCTCGTGATCACCCGCCGGCAGCTCGTTGAGCTGGAGGATGTAGGTGAGGACGTCGGTCACCTGCTGGCGCGACAGGCTCCACGGGTTGTCGTACGGCATCCGGTCGTTGATGTAGTACCAGAGCTGGAACGTGGACTGGTCCTGCCAGCGGCCCCGGAACGCCGTCTCGGTCCAGTCGGTCGGCTCGTGGCAGTCCGAGCAGAGCTGCTGGTAGACCTGCTCGCCGCGCTCCGCCTGCGCCACCGTATAGATCCCGTCGAGCGTGCTCGCCTCGTCGCTCGTCGCCGCCGCCGTCTCCGCGGGGGCCGGCTGCTCGGCGGGCTGGTCGGCGGGCGGAGCCGGCGCGGCCGGCTCCGGCGACGACCCGGAGGAGCAGGCCGCGAGGAGCGCGAGCGCGCAGAGGCCGCTCGTGGCGAATGAAGTCCTGATCATGACCAGCGCGTCCTCCACCATCGGTCCGGACAAAGGGATTCGCGAACGCTCCGAGGAGCGACCGCCGGGATCCTGAACGGTACTCCCGACGCGCGCAAGGGGTTCCGCGCCCGCCGGGCGGTGCGGGGAAGGCCCACGGGAAGCGCCCCGGAGCCACCCCGCTCCCCCCGGACCGGCGCGCGGAAGCGCCTCCCGACGTGGCCCCGCGCAGCTCCCCGCGCGCCCCCGAGCGGCTCGCCGCGGCCCCGTCCCGAACGGCCCCGCGCGTGCCCGCACCTCCGTACCGTGGACGGCGCCCCGGGGAGGGCGCGAGGTTGGAGGATCCTCGCCCCCGGAACCCGCCGATGGCCGAACGGAACGTCCTCCTCCGCGCCCGATCGCTGTCGAAGGTCTACGAGATGGGGAGCGTGCGCGTGCAGGCGCTGAACGGGGTCGACCTGGATCTGCACGCGGGGGAGCTGGTCGTGCTGCTGGGTGCCTCGGGGAGCGGCAAGTCCACCCTGCTGAACATCATCGGGGGCCTCGACCGCCCGACCTCGGGCACGCTCGCGTACCGCGGCGAGGACCTCACCGACGCCGACGACGCGCGGCTCACCCGCTACCGCCGCGATCACGTCGGGTTCGTCTTCCAGCTCTACAACCTCATCCCCAGCCTCACCGCGCGCGAGAACGTCACGCTCGTGAGCGAGATCTCGGCGCGCCCCATGCCGGCCGAGGAGGCGCTCGAGCTCGTCGGGCTCGGCGACCGCCTCGATCACTTCCCGGCGCAGCTCTCGGGCGGGGAGCAGCAGCGGGTGGCCATCGCGCGCGCCGTGGCGAAGAGGCCCGAGCTCCTGCTGTGCGACGAGCCGACCGGCGCGCTCGACGCCGAGACGGGCCGCCTCGTCCTGCGGGTGCTCGAGCGGGTCGGCCGCGAGACCGGCACCACGACCGCGCTCATCACGCACAATGCCGCGATCGCGGCGCTCGGCGACCGGGTCCTGCACATGAGCAGCGGCCGGATCGTCGAGGTCGAGGTGAACGCGGAGCGCGCCGACGTGGCGGAGATCCACTGGTGAGGGCGCCCCGGCTCGGCACGCTCGACCGGAAGATGCTCCGGGAGCTGTGGCGGCTGCGCTCGCAGCTCCTCTCCATCGGAGCGGTCGTCGCCACGGCCGTCGTGACGCTCGTCGCGCTCCGCGGCACCCACCGCGCGCTCGCGGAGGCGCGCGACGCCTACTACCGGGACTACCGCCTCGCGGACGTGTGGGCTCCGGTGGAGCGCGCGCCCGAGACGCTGCGCGAGGAGATCCTCGCCCTTCCCGGCGTCGCCTCGGTCTCCACGCGGGTGACCACCCTGGCCACCCTCGATCTCCCATGGCTGGACGCGCCGGGTCTCGGGCTCTTCGTCTCGATCCCGGACGGGGGCGCCGCGCCCCTCGGCGCGCTCCACCTCGTCCGGGGCCGGCGGCCGGCGCCGGCGAGCCCGGACGAGGTGCTGGCGAGCGAGGCGTTCGCCCGCACGAACGCGCTCGAGCCGGGCGACTCCATCCGGGCCGTGCTGGAGGGCCGCTTCCGCGTGCTCCGGATCGTGGGGATCGCGATCTCGCCGGAGCACTCGTACTCCGTCCCGCCGGGCGGGCTCTTCCCGGACGACGAGCGCTTCGGGGTGTTCTGGATGGCCCGCTCGGCGCTCGCCCCCGCCATCGATGCCGAGGGGGCGTTCACGGAGGTCGCCGTGGCGCTCGCGCCGGGCGCCTCCGAGCGCGCGGTCATCCGCCGGCTCGATCTCCTCCTCGAGCGTCACGGAGGGCTGGGCGCCTACGGACGCTCGGAGCTCCTCTCGTACCGGATCGTCGAGGACGAGCTGTCGCAGAACCGCGCGATGAGCCTCGTCGTGCCCGCGATCTTCCTCGGGGTGGCCGCCTTCCTCCTGAACCTCGTGCTCTCCCGGCTCATCGCCACGCAGCGCACGGAGATCGGCACCCTCAAGGCGTTCGGCTACACCGACGCCCAGGTCGCGCGGCACTACCTGGGCTACGCCGTCGCGGCGGTGCTGGCGGGAGCGCTGGTGGGCGCGGCGGCGGGCGCGTGGGCCGGCGCGGCGATGGTCGATCTCTACGGTGACTTCTTCCGCTTTCCCACCCTGCGCTACCGTCTCTCGTGGACGCTCGTCCTCCAGGGGGCCGGCGTCAGCCTGGCCGCGGCGGTGGGCGGCGCCTGGCTCGCGGTGCGGCGCGCGACGCGGCTCGCTCCGGCCGAGGCGATGCGGCCCGAGCCGCCCCCGACCTTCCGCCCCGGCCCGCTCGAGCGTGCCGGCGTGGCGCGCCTGCTCCCGTCGGGCGGACGCCTGGTGCTGCGGAACCTGGAGCGCCGCCCGCTCCGGGCGCTCGCGTCGGTGCTCGGGATCGCCTTCTCGGTCGGCCTCCTCGTCGTCGGCGCCTTCATGTTCGACGGGACCTCGCGCATGATGGAGCTGCAGTTCCGCGTCGCGCAGCGCGAGGACCTCTCCGTGGCCTTCCTCGAGCCCCGGGCCCCCCGCGTCGTCCGCGAGATCGCGCGACGCCCCGGGGTGATCGCGGCCGAGCCGTACCACGACGTGCCCGTGACGCTCCGCTCCGGGCACCGGGAGCAGACGCTCGCGCTGAGCGGGCTGCCGGCCGACGGAACGCTGCGGTCCGTGGTCGATGCCGCGGGCCGGGTGCATCCCCTCCCGCTCCGCGGGCTCCTCCTCGGCGCCTGGGTGGCCCGGGCGCTCGACGTCGAGGCGGGCGACGAGGTGGTGGTCGAGATGCGGACCGGCCGCCGCCGCACGGCGGTGCTGCCCGTGGCGCGGGTCGTGGAGGACTTCCTCGGCGCTTCGGCGCACCTCACGCTGGACGAGCTCCAGGACCTCACCGGGGAGGGTCCGCGGGTGTCGGGCGCGCTCCTGCGCGTGGACCCGCTCCGGGCGGACGACGTGGGGCGCGCGCTCGCCCGCGCTCCGGCGGTCGCCACGGTCGTCTCGCCCGCCGCGAGCCTCGCGGCGTTCGAGGAGCAGCTCTCCGAAAGCCTCCTCGTGAGCGTCGTCTTCATGCTCGGCTTCGCGAGCGTGATCTCGGTCGCGATCGTCTACAACGGGACCCGCATCGCGCTCTCGGAGCGCGCCCGGGAGCTCGCGGCGCTGCGGGTGCTCGGGTTCCAGCGGCAGGAGGTCGCGCGCCTGCTGCTGGGCGAGCAGGGCGCGCTCACGGTGCTCGCGCTCCCGGTGGGATGCGTGCTCGGATACCTCCTCGCCTGGGCCGTCCTCGCCGGCATCGCGTCCGAGGCCTACCGGATCCCGCTCGTCGTGAGCCCGCGCACGTACCTCCTCGCGATCGGCGCCACGCTGGTCTCCGCCGGAGTCAGCGGATGGCTGGTCCGGCGGAGGCTGGACCGGCTCGATCTCATCTCCGTCTTCAAGACGCGCGAATGACGATGCCCCGCCCCTCCCGACGCCTGCTCCTCCCCCTCGCTCTCGCGGCCGCCGCGATCCTCGCCTGGGTCGCCGCCCGCGGGTCCGCGGTCTCCGTCACCGCCGTCCCCGCGGTCCGCGACACCCTGACCGAGACCCTGGGCGTCGAGGGCGTGACCCGCGCGCGCGAGTCCTACACGATCACCGCCCCGGTGAGCGGGCGCCTCGAGCGGCTCGACGTCGAGCGGGGGGACACCGTCGAGGCCGGCCGCGTCCTCGGCCGCATCCGGCCGGCGCCGCAGGATGCGCGCACGGTCG
>CAZOYA010000086.1:0-14579 GCA_964583815.1 uncultured Gemmatimonadaceae bacterium
CCATGCCGCCCTCTCCCCGCCCCCCGCTCAAGCACGCCACCTACCAGGTCCTCCTCGCGCTGGGCGACCAGGAGATGCACGGCTACCGGATCATGCAGACGCTCTCCGAGAAGACGGAGGGGCGCGAGTCCATCCTGCCGGGCACGCTGTACGCGGCGCTCGCGAGGATGACCGAGGAGGGCCTGATCGAGGAGATCGAGCCGTCCGCCCCCGACGAGAGCGGCGGACCGCCCCGGCGCCACTATCGCCGCACCGCCCTGGGCCGGGAGGTGGCGCGGGCCGAGTCGGAGCGCCTGCGCACGCTGCTGAGCCTGGCCGTCGAGCAGGACATCCTCCCGGATCCGGCGCGATGAACCTGCATCGGCTGCTCGTCGCGGCCTACGGGATGCTCCTCTGGGTCTTTCCGCGGCACCATCGGGATCGCTACGGCCGCGAGATCCTGGACGCCTTCGGGCGGGAGCTCGTGGCCGTGCGGGAGCGCGCGGGGGCCGCCGCCGCCCTGCGCTTCGCGCTGCGCGGCTTCCTCGACGCAGTCCTGGCGGGCGCCGGGGAGCGGCGGCGCGCCGCCCGGGAGCGCAGGGCCGGCCGGGAGCTGGGGCTCGGCCCCGACCTGCGGCATGCCGTCCGGAGCCTCGCCCGGTCGTGGGGCTACACGCTCGTCTGCCTCTTCTCCCTCGCGTCCGGCCTGGGCGTGACGGCGGCCGTGATGCTCCTCTACCGGACCACCATGGAGCCCCCCTTCGAGCTGGACGAGGCGGGGCTGGTGGAGGTGATCCCCACGCATCGGGGAGAGCTGGGCGGCTCGTGGTCCTATCCCGACTTCCTGGAGCTCGACGGGGCCCTCGCCTCCGCGGACCTGGCGGCCTGGACGCTGCGCGAGGGCGCGCTGCGCGCGCCCGACGCCGACGTGGGCGAGCCGGTCCAGGTCGCCTACGTGTCGGCCCGCTACTTCCGCACCCTCCGGCTCGAGCCGACGCTCGGCCGGCTCCTGGGCGAGTCGGACGGGGGGACGGGCGGCGCGGTGCCGGTGGTGATCGCGCACGGCTTCTGGAAGAACGTGATGGGCGGCGACTCCGCCGTGGTCGGCCGCGAGATCGTCCTCAACCGCGCTCCGCACGTGATCGTGGGTGTGGCGCCGGAGTGGTTCCGCTCCCACGACACGCACTGGGCGGCGCACGCGTGGGTGCCGCTCGAGACCCACCCCCTGCTCGCCGCGGACGGGCCGGCGAGGCACGACCGAGGGCAGGGCTGGCTCGGCATCCTGGGCCGCGTACCGGCCGGCTCGTCCCTGGGCGCGACCGAGGCCACCGCCAGCTCGGTCGTCGCCGCCCTGGCCGAGGCGAACGCGACGACGGACGAGGAGCGAGGAGTCCGCGTCCTGCCCTGGCACTGGCAGGGTGCCGAAGTGGGCTCCGGCGACGGACGGCTCATGGCCGCGATCTTCGGGACGCTCTGCACGTTCCTGATGCTCGTCGTGTGTCTGAACCTGGCGGGCATGGGCATGGTCCGGAGCGCCAGCCGCGAGCGGGAGCTCGCGCTCCGGCTCGCGATCGGATCGGGGCGGCGGCGGCTCGTGCAGGTCCTGATGGCCGAGGCGCTCGTGCTCGCCGCGGCGGGGGGTGTGCTCGTCGTGGGCGTCGCCTGGCTCGCGCTGCGCGCCATCTCGTGGCGCTGGGGCGTGACGCTGCCGTCGAGCGCGGAGCTGGATGCGCCGCTCATCGCCGTCTGCCTGGCGGCGGCGCTCGGCACCTCGCTCGTGTTCGGTCTGGTTCCGGCGCTGCGCTTCAGTCGCCCGGACCTGCTCGCCACGATCAAGGACGACGCCGGCAGCGGCGGCCGCCGCTCGGGGCTCATGCACCGGATCACCGCCGCGGCCCAGGCGGGCCTCGCGGTGCCGGTGCTCGTCGTGGCGGTCGGGGTCACGCAGGCCGCTCTCACCAACGGCGACACGGACTTCGGCGTGCGGGAAGAGGGCTTCGTCCTCTGGACCCCCTCCGGCCTCGTGCCACAGGGGTATGATTCCGCGGCCGCCGAACGCCTCGTCCGCGACGTGGCGAAGGATGTGGGCACGCTGCCGGGGGTGCAGGTGGTCGCGCTCGCCGACGGGGCGCCCCTCGACGGCGAGGTCCGTCCGGCCCGGGGCTATACGCCGCGGTCGGGAGCCCGCACCACGGTGCAGGTGACGCGGGTCGGGCCGGGATACCTGGAGGCGCTCGGCGTGCCGCTCCTCGGGGGACGGAGCGTGGGCGCCGAAGACGTGCCGGGCAGCGAGCCGGTCGCGGTCCTCACCGCCACCCTCGCCGAGACGCTCTACCCGGGCAGCAGCCCGCTCGGCCGGCGCCTCCTCCTCGAGGAGGGAGTCGGGGAGGAGGACGACGCGGATGCCGGCGACGCGTTCGGGGAGGGCCGGGAGGTCACGATCGTGGGCGTGGCCGCCGACTTCGCGAGCCACTCCGGGGGCGCGCCGCGCGACCACGTCCTCCTCCCGCTCGCGCAGGATCCGTCCGCGGCCCTCGGAATCGTGGTGCGGACCGATCCACCGTCCCGGGCCGACGAGGCCATGACGGCGAGCATCGAGCGGGTGATCCTGGAGCACGACCGGGAGCTCGCGCGCCCGGACGTCGTCACCTTCAGGGAGGTGTTGGACGACCAGTTCGCCGAGCTTCCGATCTGGAGCGCCTTCTTCGGCGTGCTGGCGATCCTGCTCCTGCTCCTCTCGGCGCTCGGCATCTACGGGGTGGTGGCGTTCACCGTGGCGAGCCGCACCCGCGAGATCGGCGCGCGCATGTCGCTCGGATCGAGCCGGGGCCACGTGCTCCGGCAGGTCCTCTGGGACGGCATCCGGCTCGCCGTCCCGGGGCTCTTCCTCGGCTCCCTGGCGGGCGCCGCCGTGGCGGCCTTCGTCCTGAACGAGATCCTCGTGGAGATGGAGCTTCCGCTGGTGTACGCCGGCACGCTCGCCACCGCCGCCGCCGCCTCGCTCGCCGTGGTGCTGCTCGCGAGCCTCCTGCCCGCCCGTCGGGCCGCGGGCGTCGATCCGCTGAAGGCGCTGCGCGCGGAGTAGCCGCGAGCGGGCCCGCCGCGTAGCTTCGCGCGAGACAGGGGGTGGAGGTCTTCCGTCTCGAGCGAAGGATACCCGCCATGATCCACGGGATCCGCACGCCGGCGCGACGAGCTGCGGCGACGGTCGTCCTGCTCGGCCTGGTCTGCGCCGGCACGCCTTTGATCGGCGTGGCGCAGGAGCGTCCGCTCACCTGCGACCTGAGCGGCTTCAGGGGCTCCCCGGGCCTGTCCGCCTCCGCGGGAGCGACGTCGCTCCTCGACCTGGAATGGAGCGGATCCGAAGGCGACCGCGTCCTCCTGCGCTTCGCCGTCGAGAGCGGAACGCCCGTCGTTCGCGAGCTGTCCGTGCGCGGACCCGACGGCCCCTGGGCGACGCTGGCCCGGAACGCGGCCTTCGAGTACCGGATCGTGGAGGGCTTCCGCCGCATCAGCGAGCAGCAGCTCGCTCCGCTGCGCGAGCTGGGCGTCGAGCTCACCCAGGAGGTGGTGGACCGGTACAAGTGGGACGTCTTCTGGGATGCGCCGCTGGATCTCCGTGAATCGCAGGAGGGCGGGTTCTCCCGGAACCCGCCCCCGCCGGACGGAGTGGCGGACCAGCCGGGGCTTCCCCGTTCACCCGACGAGATCCGCCGGGCCGTGGTGGCCTGGGAGCTCTCGGGATGTCGCGTGGCGCGCGAGGGCCGGAGGGCGTCGGTGTCGTGGGACGGGCTGAGGCTCGGGTCCTTCGAGGGGAGCCTCGTCGTGTCCGTGCACGAAGGGACGAGCCTGATCCGCGTCGAGGCGGTGGCCTCCACCGACCTGCCGTCCGTGGCCTACAAGTACGACGTGGGGCTCACGGGCCTCCGGGGCGGGGACGGAGCCCGGGTCCGGTGGCGCGACCTCGCCCGGGGCGAGCAGGCCTACGGGCTGCGGGGGCCGGTGAACGACGACCCGGTGGTGCTGAAGGCCGCGAACCGGCTCGTGGTCGGGGAGACGGAGGGCGGGGCCATCGCCGCCTTCCCCCCTCCGCACACCTTCTTCTGGGCGCGGGAGATCGAGCAGGTCGTCGGCAACAACTGGTACCGGAAGGACGCGGAGGACTCCTTCACGATCGGCATCCGGCAGGGAGAGCAGGAGGTGGTCGAGCGCTACATGGCCAACTGGTCGCTCTACAGCGCGCCACCGGGGACCGAGCAGCGCATGGCCGCCTTCTTCTTCCCCGCCCGAGGCGACGCCGAGGACGCGTTCGAGGGGGCCCTGGCCTTCACCAACGGGGACGTGTACCCGGAGCTCGAGGGCTACAAGGTCCTGGGAAGCCACTACCATACCGACCTGGGGCGGTCGCTTCTCGCCCTGGGCAGCATCGACGCCCGCCTACCGGACTTCGAGGCGCTGCGCTCGGCGGGGATCGACATCGCGGGCCCGGTGGACCGCCCCCGAGACGAGACGCAGCTCGAGGAGCAGGACTGGCTCTTCCGGGGCGCGGCGCGCCATTCCGACGCCGACTTCGTGGTGATGGCGCAGATGGAGAACTCGAATCTCCTCGGCGGGCACTGGGATCTGCTCTTCTCACACCCCGTCCATTACGTGGACGAGCGGCCCGCCGGCACGCCGCTCGTGACCGAGCATCCGCAGTACGGGAAGGTCTACCACATCGGCAGCGCCGAGGACATGCAGACCATGATCGAGCAGGAGGACATGCTCGTCTTCATGCCGCATCCCCGAACCAAGGGATCCACCGGCTATCCCGACGCGATCCGCGACACGCCGTGGTTCCAGAGCGACTGGTACCGGGGCGTGGGATGGCGGTGGGGCATGGGATCGGACCTCTCGGAGGTGCGCCTCTCCGGGAAGCGGGTGATCCCGCTCCTGGACGACATGAACAACTGGATCGCCGACACGGAGCTCGAGCCGAAGGGGCTCCTGGCGATCACCGAGACCTACGCCAAGGCACCCGGCGACGACATCTACGCGAACGGACCGGTCACGTACCTGCGGCTCGACGCGCTGCCCCCTCCCGGCGAGTACGGGCCGATCGTCGAGGCCCTGCGCGCGCGTGACTACTTCGTGACCTCCGGCGAGGTGCTGATCCCGTCCCACGCGGTGGAGGGCTCGGGCGCGGCGGCCGCGCTGGTGGCCGAGGTCCGCTGGACCTTCCCGCTGGATTTCGTGGAGGTGGTCACCGGCGACGGAGAGGAGACCACCACGACGATCGTCCCAGCGAAGGATCTGCCGGCCTTCGGCGCGCACACCTTCCGCGTCCCCTTCGACGCCGCCGGCCAGAAGTGGGTGCGCTTCGCGGCCTGGGATCTCGCGGGGAACGGGGCGATGACGATGCCGGTGCGGATCGGCGGGCGGTAGGGCGGAGAGGCCTGCGGATATGCTTTCACGGCGCCTGTGGGGACCGGTGGGGGCCATCATGCTCTCCGCCTGTGGCAACTCCGAACACCGCGACGTGGTCGTCCGACGCGACGGTGCCGGAGTCGAGATCGTGGAGTCCCACGAGGCTCTATGGACGGATGGAGACGAGTGGAACGTTTTCGCGGAACCGCTCCTCGACCTCGCAGTGGCCGGCTCCGGCCCTGAGCACGAGTTCTTCCGGGTCCGCAACGCGATTCGCCTCACGGATGGCCGCGTCGTGGTCGCGAACTCGGGGACGAACGAGGTGCGCTTCTACGATGCGGACGGCCACTTCCTGCGTTCGACCGGTCGGACCGGTCAGGGCCCGGGGGAGTTCGAGCGACTGACGAGTGTCAGGGGCTATCGAGCTGACTCGCTCATAGCGTTCGACTACTGGGGCAGACGGGTATCCGTCATGGACGCGACGGGAGAGATCGTCCGCGTTACCTCGCTGACGATGCCGGCCGGATCGTTTCGCGATCTTCACGCCCTCCCCGGTGGCGCATTCCTCCTTCATGCCAACACCCTCGCCGTGATGGAGGAAGCCCGAGGACGAATCCGGATTCCCGCCCCTCTCCTGAAGCTGAATGCGGACGGCATCGTGGAAGACACCGTGGCGGTCGTCCCCGGCTTCGAGACGTATGTGTTCGAGTCGGGCGACGTAGCCCCTCCGTTCTACCACCAGGCGTGGGTCACGGCGCACGATTCGCGAATCTATGTCGGAGACGGCAATTCCTTCGAGATCAGCGTTTTCGATCTCGCCGGAGACGTTCGGAGCGTCATCCGACTGCCGAGATACGACCAGACCGTACCCGCCTCCATTCGAGACTCGATCCGCGTGGCCATGCTCCAGCAGGAGCTGCCTCCTGAGATCCGTCCCACCTTCGAGGCCATGGCGAGCTCGATTCCGGAGCGACGACCTGCGTACTCGGGCATCACTGTCGATCCGCTGGGATTCGTCTGGGTCCACGGCTACGTGACTTCGTCGGGGGCACCCGGACCCCGTCATTGCGAGATCTTCGATTCGACGGGAGTATGGCTCGGGACTGTCTCGCTGCCGGACAACTTCAATCTGTATCAGGTCGGCGAGGATTACGTTGTGGGCGGGTACCGCGACGAGTTGGGAGTAGAGACGATTCGAGTGCTCGGGCTCGACCGATCCTGACAGTCGGATTGGCCGGATCCGACTGGGCGCTCACCCGACTCCGATCATCTCCGCCAACTCGTCCAGCGCCCACTCGGTCCGCTCCGACCAAAGGTGACCCGCGCTCAGGCGCAGGCAATGCCGGAAATCGCCGCTCGGTGAGAAGATCGGGCCGGGCGAGATGCTGATCCCTCGCTCGCGGGCGCGGCGGTGGAGCGCGAGGGCGTCCACGCCGTCGGGAAGGCGGACCCAGAGGAGAAATCCGCCCCGCGGCCGGCTCAATCGCGTCCCCTCCGGGAAGCGCGCGGCGACCTCGGCCCGCATGCGGGCGACGTTGTCCCGGAGCACCCGGCGGAGCCTCCGGAGGTGATCGTCGTATCGCCCGCTCGCGAGATACCGGGCCACGGCGAGCTGCGGCGGTGTGGCGTTGGCGACCGTGGACGCCAGCTTGTGGCGCCGCACGGAGGCTTCGAAGCGCGGCCCGGGCACCATCCAGCCGATGCGGTATCCGGGCGCGAGGGTCTTGCTGAGGCTCCCGACACGGATGACGAAGCCCTCGGTGTCCCAGCGCCGGAGGGACGCCGGCTGGTGGTCCTCGAAGTAGAGCTCGGCGAAGGTGTCGTCCTCGATGAGCGGGATCTCCCGCGCACCCAGGACACGCACGAGCCGCTCCTTGTCCGCGTCCGGCACCAGCGAGCCGAGGGGGTTGTGGAAATTCGGCGTGACGATGCAGGCGCGGACGTCGTGCGGCCCGAGCGCGTCCTCGAGCGCGTCCACGTCGATGCCGTTCACCGGGCAGGTCGGAATCTCGAGCGCGCGGCGTCCCGATGCTTCGATGGCCTGGAGCGTGCCGAAGAAGGCGGGCGACTCGACCGCGACGACGTCCCCCGGCTCGGTCGTCGCGCGTATGGCCAGGTTGAGGCCCTCGGCCGCCCCGCAGGTGACGAGCAGGTCGTCGGGCGCGACGGAGAGCCCGGCGTTCCACTCGCGCTTGGCGAGCTCGCGCCGCAGCGGAAGCATGCCGTGCGGCGCGCCGTAGGTGGACGCGCCGGACGGGTCGTCCCGCAGCACGGATCCCATGTGGCGCGCCAGGGCCCGGAGGGGAAGCAGCGCCGGATCGGGGACGGCCGCCCCGAGCGGAACGAGGTGGGGGTCGGAGCTCGCGGCCACGATCGCATCCATCAGATCCGAGGTCGTGACGCGCGTCGGGGCCTGGACCGGCTCCGATGGGTGAGGGGCCGGGATCCGGTGCGCGCGCTCCGCGAGCACGTAGAACCCGGACTTCGGCCTGGCCTCGATCAGGCGCAGGGCCTCGAGCCTGCGGTACGCCTGGAGCACCGTGCTGATGCTGACGCCGTGGCGCTCGCTCATGGTCCGGACCGACGGGATGCGCTCGCCCGCGGCGAGCATGCCGGCCCGGACCTGCCGGGTCAGCTCGTCCGCCAACCGCTCGTAGGCGTAACCGGCCTGGCTGCTCATGGCTGAACTGTACCGGTCCAGAGTCCTGCATTGTGTATCTGTTGTGCTCGCGCCGAGAGGATAGCTTCAGGCGTCCGTTCGGAACAGGGGACCTTCAGCCACCATCGCCATGCCGGCCGTTGCCCGGGCGCTCGCCCTTTCGATCGGTCCAGGGGTCGGAATCGGGCTCGCCCGTTTCGGATATGCCGTGCTGCTTCCCGCGATGCAGGCGGACCTCGGGTGGAGCTACACGCAGGCCGGCAGCATGAACACCGCCAACGCCTTCGGATACCTGGCGGGCGCGATGATCGCCGCACCGCTCGCCCGGTACGCGGGCGTCGCGACGGCCTTCCGGCAGTCGATCCTCGTCGCGGCCGCGAGCATGCTGCTGTCGGGTCTCGGCTCGGACTTCTGGATCCTGCTCGGCCTCAGGACGACCGCGGGCATCGCCGGCGCCGTCGCGCTCATCACGGGCGCGACGCTCGCGGCCCGTCTGGTCGGGAAGGTCGGCGAGACGCACGGCGGCCTGATCATCGGCACCTACTTCGGTGGCGTCGGGATCGGCATCCTCGTCATGGGACTCGGGTTCCCCGTCCTGCTCGAGGAATCGCCCGAGCGCTGGGCCGCGACCTGGATCGGCATGGGCGCGGCGGGCTTCCTGGTCTATCCCGTGGCCCGGCGCGCCTCCCGGGGCGTGACGGCTCCCGGAACCCCGCTGAAGGCGGCGGCACGCATGCCGTTCATGCGGTGGGCGCTGGTCCCCTCCCTGCTGTCGTACTTCCTGTTCGGGCTCGGCTACATCACCTACATGACGTTCGTGGTCGCCTTCCTGAAGGAACGGTCCTGGGGCGGCTGGGGCATGAGCGCATTCTGGATCCTGCTGGGAACCAGCACGTTCACGTCGGGCTTCGTGTGGCCGCGCGTGTTCGCGGGTATGGGTCCCGGCCGCTCGCTGGCGTTGCGCCTGGCGGCGCTCACCGCGGGAGCGGCGGCCCCGCTCGTCCAGGCCGGTCCGGCGGGCGTGGCCGTCTCGGCGGTTCTGTTCGGGGGCAGCTTCCTGGCCGTCGTGTCGGTCATCACCGAGGTCCTCCGGCGCGCCCTGGACGAGCGGGCGTGGGCGGCCGGGATCGCGCTGTTCACGGTCGCGTTCTCCGCGGGCCAGATGCTCGGACCGATCCTGTCCGGGGCCCTGTCCGATCGCACCGGGACGCTGTCGAGCGGATTCGCGGGCTCGGCCGTCGTGCTCGCGGTCTCGGCCGGGGTGGCGGTGCTCCAGAACGACGTCGGATCGCCGGCGGAGGACGTGGGCGCATGAGCAGCGACGCGCGGTGCATCGGCTTCATCGGCACCGGGCTCATGGGCTTCCCCATGGCGCGCAACCTCGCGCGCGCGGGCACGCCCCTGGTCGTCTGGAACCGCTCGCCGGAGAAGTGCGCGCCGCTGGCGGAGGACGGCGCGGTCGTCGTCGCGGACGTGAACGACGTGTTCGCCCGGGCCCGCATCGTCCTCGTGATGCTGGCGAACGGCGAGGCCATCAACGCCGTCCTGGGCCGGGGAGGCCCGGCGTTCGAGCGGCGGGTCGCCGGGCACCTGGTCGTGCACATGGGCACGACGTCGCCCGGGTACTCCCGCGGGCTGGCCGACGACATCCGTTCCGCGGGCGGCTCCTACGTGGAGGCGCCCGTCTCCGGATCGCGGGATCCGGCGGAGAAGGGGCGCCTGCTGGTCATGGCGGCCGGCGAGGCGGCCGACGTCGCCGTGCTCCGCCCCGTCCTCGCGCCCGTCGGCAAGGATCTCGTCGCGTGCGGACCCGTCCCGAACGCGCTCCACATGAAGCTCGCGGTCAACGTGTTCCTGATCACGATGGTCACGGGGCTCGCCGAGGCGACGCACTACGCCGAGCGCCAGGGACTCGACCGGAGCACGTTCCTGAGGCTCGTGAACGCGAGCCCCATGGCGAGCGAGGTTTCGCGCGTGAAGGCGGAGAAGCTCGTGGCCCGCGACTTCGAACCCCAGGCGGCCCTCGCGGATGTCCTGAAGAACAACGAGCTCATCGCCGCCGCCGCTCGCTCCGCCCGGGTCGAGACCCCGCTGCTGGACGTATGCCACGCGCTCTACCGCGAGGCCGTCGCCCTGGGGCACGGCGACGCCGACATGGCCGCCGTGGTCCGCGCCCTCGAAGCCCGCACCGGAGGCTGACGTGGAGATCGACTCGATGGACGTGTTCCTCGACTACTACGCCGGGATCCGCGAGCGGACCCGCCGCGTGGTCGCGTGCATTCCGGACGACCGCATGGAATGGCGCCCGGCCCCGGGCCGCTTCAGCTTCGCCGACGTCGTCCGTCACGTGGCCGCGATCGAGCGGTACATGTTCGCCGAGAACGTGGCCGGCCGACCTTCCGCGTATCCGGGGCACGGACCCGAGCTCGCAAGCGGAGCGGACGAGGTGCGAGCATATTTCGAGGCGCGCCACGCGGAAGCCATGGAAATCTTCCGCGGCCTCGACGCCGCGGCGCTCCGGCGCCGGTGCACGACTCCGGGCGGGGTGACGATCAGCACCTGGAAGTGGCTTCGCGCGATGGTGGAGCACGAGGTGCATCACCGGGGACAGCTCTACCTCATGCTCGGTCTCGTCGGACGGTCGGCCCCGCCGATGTTCGGACTGACCTCGGAGCAGGTGCGCGAGAACTCCATCCCCCGGCCGTCCGCCGCGCCGGGGATCCCGTTTCCTCCGAAGGGAGAGCTTCGATGATCGAGCACGTCCACCGCCTCTTCCGGCACATGAGCTGGGCGGACGACCGTCTGATCGCGCTACTGCAGGATCTCGACGTCGCCGAGGACGCCCGGCGGGAGATCCTCCGGCTGTTCGGGCACCTGATCGCCGCCGAGCGCGTCTGGCTCCTCCGTGCCACCGGCGGCGACGCGTCGAGCACCCCGATCTGGCCCGACTGGCCGTTCGAGCAGACGGCCCGGACCGCCGCCGAGACGCGCGCAGGATACGAGCGGCTCCTCGACGAGGTCACCGAGCGCGACCTCGGCCGCGTCGTCGAGTACCGGAACAGCCAGGGGACGGCGTTCCACACGCCGCTCGGCGACATCCTGCTCCACGTCGCCATGCATGGCAGCTATCACAGGGGCCAGATCGCGGCCGCAGTGCGGCGCGGAGGCGGCGAGCCGGTCAACACCGACTTCATCACGTACGTGCGGGAGGTCGGATGACCGGCCCCCGCGACGGGGACGGCTAGCGCCCGCCCGCGATGTCGAGGAACGCACCGGTCGTGTAGGACGCTTCCTCCGACAGGAGCCACAGGATCGGACGCGCCACCTCCTCGGGGGCTCCACCGCGGCGCATGGGGATACCGCTCCGCACCCGATCGATGCGCCCGGGCTCGCCGCCGCTCGCGTGGATGTCGGTGTGGATGAAGGCCGGGCGGACGGCGTTCACCCGGATCCCCTCGGCCGCCACTTCGAGCGCGAGGCCCGTGGTCAGCGCGTCGACGGCCGCCTTGGACGCCGCGTAGTCGACGTACTCGCCGGGTGATCCCGTCCGCGCGGCCGCCGACGAGACGTTCACGATGGCGCCGCCCTCCCCACCCCTCCGCGTCGACATGCGGTGCACCGCCTCGCGCGCGCACAGGAAGGCTCCGACCACGTTGGTGGCGAGCACGCGGCGGATACGCTCCGCCGTCATCTTCTCCACCCGCAACTGGGTCTCGAGGACGCCGGCGTTGTTGACCAGCGCCCGCACCCGACCCATCCGCTCATCGACCTCGCGGAAGAGCCGCACCACCTCCGCCTCCTCGGCGACGTCGGCCTGGATCGCGTGGGCTTCGCCGCCACCCGCGCGGATACGCTCCACGACCTCCCCGGCCGCGTCGGCGCGCGTCTTGAAGTTGACGCAGACCGCGTAGCCCCGCTCCGCCGCGAGCAGGGCGGTCGCCGCCCCGATGCCGCGACTGGCTCCGGTGACGACCAGCACCGGCCGGGTCACCGGCGTCCCTCGGTCACCATTCGGACGTGCGCGAGGTGGTGCTCGCCGTGCCACGCGTACTGTCCGATCAGCTCGTCCAGGGAGAACGTGCGGCCGTGCTCGGTGTGGTGGAGCGTTCGGGCGGCATCCGTGTCGGTGATGGAGCGGAGGAGCATGACCCAGCGGTCGTGCAGCGCGCGCAGGAACGCGAGGGAAACCTGCGGCGCGAAGGCCCTGGCCCCGGCCGCCTCCACCCACCGCCGCTCGTCGTAGGGATCCACCGTGGGTCGGTCCTCCACCAGGGTCCGCATGAAGCGCTGGTAGGCGTGGAGGTGGCTGTCCGGCAGATGGTGCACCACCTGGGTGACGGTCCATCCGCCCGGGCGGTACGGCGTCTCCCAGCCCTCCGGCTCCATTCCGTCCAGGGTGGCCTCGAGCCGGTCCGGGAGGGAGGCGATCGTGTCGATCAGCTCCAGCCGGCTTGCCGCCGAGTACGGTCCCGCGTAGGTGAAGCGGCCGATTGGGTACCGCGCGGCTTCCGTGGTCATCTCCAGCTCCTCTGCTCGGGCTTCCGTGCTTCTCGTCGCTTCTCGTCACGAAGGTACGGGGGCCGATCTCCCTGAACAGATTCAGATTCGCACACTTCGACCGGCACAGCGGCCTGCGCACCGACACGGAGGTGCCCGATCGGCGACGTGTGCGGCGTATCCGACCCCCCGCACGCCCGCGCGGCGCCTTGACGACCTCCGAGATGGCACGATATACTGTGGTCACTCTGGTTCTGACCCACGACATGTTGTGGGTGGAGGCAACAGGGAACCCGGTGCGAATCCGGGACTGTCGCGCAGCGGTGAGAGGGAACGAAGGTCGCACGTCCCCCGGGACGGGCACTGGTCCGACGAGGGCCGGGAAGCCGCGACCGTAGGCCGGCGGAGGTCCGCCACGCCCTCGAGTCCGAAGACCTGCCAGAGGGCGCCGAGCGCGCAGCTCGGCCCGCTCACTTCCGCGTTCGAGGTGGAGCGGCACGGCTACGGCGGCCCCGGTGGAGCCCTCGCATCCGGTTCGTCCTCCCCGAGCGCGGCACACGGATCCTCCTCGCGCTCAGGAGAGCCCCATGCCGACCGAAGCCGTCGTTTCCCCCGTCGACGGGTCCGCCGCCGACCCCCGCCTCGAAGCCTACCCGTCAACCTTCGCGACCATCCCTTCCCCGTCCGAGGTCGTGCGGCGGAGCGGCGAGCGGATCCCCTTCGACCGGGAGCGCATCCGGATCGCGGTGTCGAAGGCGCTCCTCTCGGCCCGGGACCCAGCGGAGAGCGAGGCGGAGCTCCGTGCCGCGGCCGGCACGCTGGTCGAGGCGGTGGTCGAGTCGCTGCACCGCCGGGGCCGCCGCGCGGTCCACGTGGAGGAGATCCAGGATCAGGCGGAGCTCGCGCTCATGCGCTCGGGGCGCCACGCGGCGGCGCGCGCGTACGTGCTGTACCGAGAGGAGCGCCGGAAGGCTCGGCACGCTCGGGGAGAGCCCGACACCGTGGGGCCGCGGATGAGGGACGCCGCCGGCCAGCTCGCGCCACTCGATCCCGAGCGGCTCCGCGACGTCCTGGCCGAGGCGTGCGCCGATCTTCCGGAAGCCGATCCCGATCCGGTCCTGCAGCGGGTGCTCGAGGGGGTCTACGACGGGATCACGGCCGCGGAGCTCGCCGAGGCGCAGGTGCTCGCGGCCCGGACCCTCGTGGAGCGTGACCCGGTCTACGAGAGGGTCGCCGCGCGCCTGCTCCTCCGCTCGCTCCGGCAGGAGGCGCTCGGCTTCGTCACCGGCCGCGCAGGGGACGGCTCCGCGCGTGCGATGCACGACGCGTACGCTCCGTACTTCCAGGCGTACGTCCGGCGGGGCGCCGCGCTGGGACTCGTGGATCCCGAGCTCCTCACCTTCGACCTGGAGCGGCTCGCCGGAGCGCTCCGTCCGGAGCGCGACCTCCAGCTCGGGTATCTCGGGCTTCAGACGCTCTACGACCGGTACCTGCTCCACCACGAGCGGATCCGGTTCGAGCTCCCGCAGGCGTTCTTCATGCGTGTGGCCATGGGATTGGCGCTCGGCGAGGATCGCCGGGAGAAGCGCGCTGCGGAGTTCTACGAGCTGCTGTCCACCTTCCGCTTCATGTGCTCCACCCCGACGCTGTTCAACGCCGGCACCCGGCGCCCCCAGCTCTCGTCGTGCTTTCTCACGACCGTGCCGGACGACCTGGACGGGATCTACTCGGCGATCAAGGACAACGCCCTCCTCTCCAAGTACGCCGGGGGCCTGGGGAACGACTGGACGCCCGTCCGCGGGCTCGGTGCCCGCATCCGCGGCACGAACGGCGTGTCCCAGGGCGTGATTCCCTTCCTGAAGGTCGCCAACGACACCGCGGTCGCGGTGAACCAGGGCGGACGGCGCAAGGGCGCGGTCTGCGCCTATCTCGAAGTCTGGCACGTCGACGTGGAGGAGTTCCTGGATCTGCGGCGGAACACCGGCGACGACCGGCGGCGCACCCACGACATGCACACGGCGCTCTGGATCCCGGACCT
>CAZOYA010000087.1:0-8925 GCA_964583815.1 uncultured Gemmatimonadaceae bacterium
GGCGCGCCGCCGGACGCCGCGGGCAGGACGGCGACGCGCTTCGAGGCGCCCCGCGGGGACCCGCTCCTGGCGGAGCGCGACGGCGCCGGCGTGCGGCTCCCCGCGCCGGCCGGACCCATCGACCCGCAGCGTCTGCGCGCCGCGGTGGCCCGACGGAGGCGCGCGGCCGCCGCGGAGGACCGGATCCGGACCGCCGATCTCCGGCTCCTCCGGACGCTCGGGCCGCCGAGCGGCGGGGCGGGCGGCACGCTCGCTCGCGAGACCCCGGGCCCCGGGGGACCACTCCCGGCCGTGCCGGAGGTGGACGACGTGCTCGCCATGAAGGTGCCCCGCTTCGACGGCGACGCCTGCAGCTCCTACGACTCGATCGACGCGGTCGTCCGGCACGTCGGGGACGCCGCCGTGTTCCTCGAGGACCAGGGGAACCCGGCGGGCGGCCTCACGACCGCGCAGTACGCCGCGCTCGACGACACGCTCGCCTCGGCCACCCTGCCGGTCGTCGAGACGTACTTCGGCGAGCTCGGCGACCGGGACGAGAACGAGGGGCGGATCCTCGTGCTCGTGACGAAGGAGGTGAACAAGCGGGAGAACCTGCGCGGCTTCGTCTTCAGCGGCGACCTCCGGCCCGCCACGCAGTGCGGGAGCAGCAACGAGGCGGAGATCTTCTACGGGATCGCGCCCGACCCGACGGGCACGCACGGGGAGGCCCAGCCGACGGCGGAGGTCTTCGCGTCGTACCCGACGCTGATCGCGCACGAGCTCACGCACATCGCGCAGTTCTCCAACGCGCGCGGGCCGAAGACCCGGTGGGAGCTCGAGGGAGGCGCGACGCTGGCGGAGCAGCTCGTCGGCTTCGAGATCTACGGGCACGAGCCCCGCCAGAACCTCGGCGTGGAGGATTGGCTGCCCGGCTTCGACGCGGGCTGGTACTTCGACTGGGTCATCGACCTCGCGGTCTACTACGGCTTCCAGGGCATGGAGCGGCCGAAGGCCCTGGCGGCCCCGGAGGAGTGCTCGTGGGCGGTCGTCGCCGAGGAGGCCAACGACGGCCCCTGCCTGAACGACCGCGCGGCGTACGGCGTGCCCGCCACGTTCCTGCGCTACGTGCTGGACCGACGGGGGCCGTCGTTCGGCGCGGGCGCGGCGGGCGACGCGGAGCTCATGCGGCGGCTGGTCGCCTCGTCCTCGAGCGGGTTCGGTGCGCTCGCCTCGGTGCTCGGCGAGGATCCCACGGGCCTGCGCGTGGAGTTCGCCGTCGCGCTCTGGGCCGACGACCGCGCGGGCGACTGGCTGCTCTCCTGGAACGCGAGGGAGATCTTCGCGTGGCTGGCGGACCGGGACGCGAACACGCAGCTCGAGCCCCACGCCTCCAGCGCTGCCACGCCCACGCTCGACGTCGATGTGCGCGCCTCGTCCAACGCCTACCTGGAGTGGAGCCCGCCCGCGCTGCACGCGCCGACGAGCCTGCGCATCCGCACGGCCGGCGGCGATCCGCTGCCGGAGCACATGCTCCTCTGGATCCTGAGAATCCAGTGAGCGGCCGCGCCGTGCCCGCCCTCCCGCGCCTCCGCCCGGGGCGCACGCCGCTCGCGCTCGTGCTCCTCGTGCCGGTCGTGGCCGCGTGCGCGGCGGGGCGGAACGGGAACGAGGCCGAGGGGCGCGGAAACGCGGCCGCCGACACCCCGCCGGAGCGCGCCGCCGCGCCGCTCGCCGAGTGCGTCACCGGGGTCGTGGTCGCCGAGGGGGTGGACCTCTCCCCGCGCACGTGGGTCCGCCCGTCCGAGGCCGAGCCGGTGGAGCTCCTCGGCCAGCTCGCCGGCAACGTCCGACTCCTCGCCGGCGCCACCGTCCAGGTCTGCGGACCCGGGCGCACGCCCTCCGGCGCGCTCGAGGTCACCGGGCTCGAGCTCCTCCAGGTGGACGGGATGCCCGCGGTGCTGGGCCGGCTCCGCGCGGTCGGCGAGGGCGGCTGGATGATCGAGACGCTCACCTCGTCCGAGCCCGTGACCCTGCTCGACGTGCCCGAGGGGCTCACCACCGGCGCGGACCGGGTCGTGTGGGCGGCGGGCGTGCGCACGGAGGACCGGCTCGCCGTCCGGTCCTACGGGCTGCTGCGGGGCTGGCGATAGCGGGTTCCGCGGCTCCGCCGCCGCACGCCCCGACCCGGCGCGAGGTGCTGGCGCTCGCCTGGCCGATCGTCCTGGCGAACTCGGCCGTCCCCCTGCTCGGGCTCGTCGACACGGCCGTGATCGGCAACACGGGCTCCGTGCAGGACCTGGGCGCGATCGCCCTCGGCGCGATCGTGTTCAACTTCGCCTACTGGAGCTTCGGCTTCCTGCGCATGGGCACGACCGGCTTCGTGGCGCAGGCGTCGGGCGCCGGCGACGAGGCGGAGGTGCGCGCCACCACGGCCCGCGCGCTCCTCCTCGCGGCGCTCCTCGCGGCCGGCCTCCTCGTGCTCCAGCGGCCGATCCTCGACGTGGCGCTCCGGCTGCTCGGCCCGACGGACGACGTGGCCGCGCGCACCCGGGTCTACTTCGTCACCCGCATCTGGGGCGCGCCCGCGAGCCTCGGCACCTTCGCGCTCCTCGGGCTCTTCGTGGGGCTCGGTCGGACCGGTCTCGTGCTCCGCACGCAGCTCGTGCTGAACGGCCTGAACGTCGTGCTCGACGTGCTCCTCGCCGGCGTGCTCGGGCTCGGCGTGCGCGGCATCGCCGCGGGGACCGCGATCGCCGAGTGGACGACCCTGATCGTGGCCCTGCGCCTCGCGCTCCCGCTCCTGCGGGCGCGGCATGCGGACGGGGAGCCCTTCTGGCCGCGGCCGAGGATCCTGGACCGGGCGAAGGTCCGCCGCACGCTCGCGGCCAACACGGACATCATGATCCGCACGCTCGCGCTCACCTCGGGCTTCGCGTGGTTCGCGAGCCAGGGGGCGCGCTTCGGCGACGACGTGCTGGCCGCGAACCACGTGCTGCTCCAGCTCGTCTCGGCGAGCGCCTACCTCCTGGACGGCTACGCCCACGCGACCGAGGTCCTGGTGGGCCGGGCCACGGGCGCCCGCGGGCTCGCGGCCTTCGACGCGGCGTTCCGGGCCGCCGCGGAGCTCGCGGCGGGGACGGCCGTGGTGCTCTGCGGCGTCGTGGCGATCGCCGGCCGCCTGCTCGTGTCCCTCCTCACGGACCTCGCGGCGGTGCGGGACCTCGCGGTCGAGCACCTGCCGTGGGCCGCCCTCTACGTCCTCGTGTCCTTCGCCGCGTTCCAGCTCGACGGCGTCTTCATCGGCGCCACGCGCACGCGGGACATGCGGAACGCCGGCGTGCTCTCCCTCGCCGCGTTCCTCGCCGCCACGCTGCTGCTCGTCCCGCGAGCCGGCAACACGGGGCTCTGGGGGGCGTTCGTGCTCTACGTGGTCGTGCGGGCGCTCACCCTCGGCGTACGTCTGCCCGCGCTCCGCCGCGCGCTCGTGGGGGAGGGGCGGGCCCCGTAGCGTACCCGTAGCGACCCGTGCCGCCATGCTGCGAAGTTGTCCGCATGACGGATCCCGTTCGGCGTGCGGGCGATCCCGCGCGTCGCGGGTGCGCGATCGTCCCTTCGCTCCGGCCTCGCGGCACCGCGGTGCAGTTCGCATGGCGATCGCTCACGGCGCCTCGCCTGCTCATGGCATCCTTCCTCGTCCTGATCCTGTTCGGGACGGTCGTGCTGCGGACGACGCCGGCCCTCTACACGGGTCGCGTTCCGCTCGGCTGGATCGACGCGCTCTTCACGGCCACCAGCGCGGTCTGCGTGACCGGCCTCGTGGTCGTGGACACCGCCGCGCACTTCACCCGGGCCGGGCAGGCGTTCCTGCTCCTGCTCATCCAGCTCGGCGGTCTCGGGATGATCACGATCACCTCGCTCGTGATCGTGGGCCTCGGACGGCGCCTCTCGCTCCGGTCCGAGGAGATGCTCGGAGCCGTGCCCGGAGGGATCGCGCGACCGAGCGCGCCGCAGCTCGTGCGCAACGTCGTGCTCGTCACCTTGGCCATCGAAGCCGCGGGAGCGGGCGCGCTGTTCCTCGCCTTCCTCCCGCACTTCTCTCCGGGCGAGGCCGCCTGGCACGCGGTCTTCCACGCCGTCAGCGCGTTCTGCAACGCCGGCTTCTCCACGTTCTCGCGCTCGCTGGAGGAGTGGGCGCGGAACCCCGCCGTGCT
The DNA here is from genome assembly GCA_964583815.1 of uncultured Gemmatimonadaceae bacterium. Taxonomy (GTDB): domain Bacteria; phylum Gemmatimonadota; class Gemmatimonadetes; order Longimicrobiales; family Gaopeijiaceae; genus JAWLHJ01. Next base: position 4,191 of record CAZOYA010000087.1, read on the forward strand.
CTGGCCGATCATGGCGCTCATCGTGCTCGGGGGGCTGGGCTTCCTCACGCTCGAGGAGGTCCATGCGCTGCGACGCGCCCGCGGGCGGGGTGAGCGCTTCCGGCTCTCGCTCCACTCCAGGCTGGTGCTGGCCACCACGGCGGCGCTGCTCGTGGGCGGGTGGCTCTGCTTCGCCGCGCTCGAGTGGCGAGGCGTCCTCCAGCCGCTTCCCATCGGCGCCCGGATCCAGAGCGCGCTCTTCATGAGCGTCACCGCGCGCACGGCGGGGTTCAACGCGGTGCCCTATGCCGAGGCCTCCTACGCCTCCAACTTCCTCACGATGCTCCTGATGTCCATCGGCGGCTCACCGGGCTCGACCGCGGGCGGCCTCAAGACGACCACGTTCGTCCTGATCGGCCTGCTCGCGTGGTCGCGGTTCCGCGGGCGCGCCGCGGTGTCGATCTGGTCGCGCACGGTCCCCGAGGAGATCGTGCAGCGCGCCGTGGGCCTCTTCGTGGTGGCGTTCGGGACCATGATCCTCGGGATCTTCGCCTACACGCTTCTCGAGGTCCGGATGATCGAGGATCCGTTCATGTGGCTCATGTTCGAGGCGGTGAGCGCGTTCAACACCGTCGGCCTCTCGCTCGGAGCGACGCCCCACCTGGGACCCGCGTCCCGCGTGGTGACCTCGGTCCTGATGTTCCTCGGCAGGGTCGGACCGCTGTACGTGGCCGCCGCGCTCGCCATGAGGCTGAGGCCGGGGTCGCGTCAGTACCGGTTCGCCCACGAACACGTCTCGATCGGTTGACGGGGGTACGCACGTGAAGAGGGTCGTCGTGGTCGGTCTGGGAAACTTCGGCTCGACGGTCGCGGACGCGCTCGCCCGCAAGGGTCACGACGTGATCGCGGTCGACCGGAGCCAGGACGCGGTGGACCGGATCGCCCACCGGGTCGCGCGCGCCGTCGTCGCCGACGGCACGCGCTCCGACGTGCTCCGGGAGCTCGGGTGCGACGGCGCGGACGCGGCGGTCGTGAGCACCGGGGACGACGTGGCCGCCTCCGTGCTGGCGACGCTCGCGCTCCAGGACCTCTCGATCGAACAGATCCACGTCAAGGTGATCTCGGGGCCGCACGCACGCGCGATCGACAAGCTCGGCGCCACGCGGACGGTGTTCCCGGAGCGGGACACGGGGCTCCGGCTCGCCGAGAGCATCGCGAGCACGGCCGTCATCAACCACATCCCGCTCAGCGCCGGCTTCTCGCTCCAGGAGATCGCGGTGCCCGACGCGTGGGTCGGACGGACGCTGAGGGACCTCGACCTTCGCCGGAGGCTCCGCGTGGCCGTGGTCGCGCGGCACGACATGCTCCGGGACGAGGTGTCCGCGGTCCCCGATCCCGACGATCCGCTGAAGGAGTCCGATACGCTCTTCGTGGCCGGGGCGGTGGACGACATCACGAGGCTGACCGCGCTCCGCTGATCCTTAGCGGAAGGCGAAGGGCGGGGCCCGACCCGCGTCTCAGCGATAGACCTCGTGGAAGCGCGCGAGCTGCTCGTCGGAGCCGAGCGCGAGGAGCCGGCAGCCCGGCACGAGCTTCGTGGAGCCGCGCGGGTCGGTGATCAGGCTCCCGTCGATCTCGAGCGCGATCACGGAGATGCCGGTGCGCTCGCCGATCCTCGACTCCGCCAGCGTCTTCCCCTCGAGCTGCGTCGGGCACGTGAGCTCGTGGAAGGCGACGCCCTGGCCGAACACGACCGGAGGGCGGCGTGTGAGGAGCGCGAGGATCCGCTCCACGCCGAGCGTGCTGTAGCTCAGCGTGATGTCCGCGCCCGCGCGCTGGATCGCCGCGAGATTCCGGTCGTGCGTGATGCGGCTGATGATCTGCGCGTCGGGGCTCAGCCGGCGCGTGTAGGCCGCGAGGTAGATGTTCGCCTCGTCCCGGTTCGTCGTGAGCACCACCGACGGCGCGTCCTCGATGCCGACCTCGCGCATGACCCTGCGGTCGGCCGCGTCGCCGATGACGAGACGGTCCGCCGCATCGCCGATCTTCTCCGCGAGCTCCGGGTTGCGCTCGACCATGTGCACCGGAACGCCCCGGTGCTTGAGCGATTGGGCGGCGGCCCGTCCCACCTTGCCGCCGCCCAGCACGATCACCGGGTTCGGGTTGGTGTCGTAGATGTAGAGGTACTCGTTCAGCCGGTCGATCGCCTCGCGCGAGCCCGCCACGACGGGCATCGACATGTCCTTGAACACGAGGTCGGGGCGCGCGGGCAGGATGCGGCTGCGGTCCCACACGCCGAGGACGCTCACGCCCGCGATCTCGCGGAGGCGGCTGTCCGCGATCGTCCGCCCGACGAGCGGCGTTCCGTGGGTCGAGAACTCGGCGAACACGAGCTCCCGGTAGCGCCCGATGACGTGCGCCTGGGCGTGGCCCCCGTTCACGCGGTTGGCGAGCTGCTCGCCGAGCATGCGCTTGAGGGGCAGCACCTGATCGCACCCGCCGAGCTTCAGGATGTCGATCGAGTGCTCGTTCTCGACCAGCGCCACGACCGGCACCTGGGACGAGAGCTCCCGGATCGTGAGCGCGAGGTTCGTGTTCATCAGGTCGTCCCGGTTGAGGACGACGAGCCGCGCCCGATCGGCGCGCAGCCGGACGAACGTCCGCACGTCGTCGACGGTGCCCCGCACGACCTCCACGCCGTCGGCGTGCAGCGCGGCCGCCGCCGCGCCGTCCTCGACCACGACGTAGTACGGCACGCCCTGGCTGATGAGGCGCGGGGCGAGGTCCTGCGCCACGTCGTCCCACTCGGCGAAGATCACGTGACCGGACGTGTCCTCGGGCACGAACGCCGGCACGCGCCCGCGGATCTGCGACTCGAGCCAGGGCGCGTAGAAGTAACGGATGAACGCGAAGGGAAGGACGATGAGGAGGAGGATGATCCCGGACAGGAGCACGAGCACGCTGAACGCGCGCCCGACGTCGCTCGTGAAGGTGATGTCCCCGAACCCGAGCGTGCTCATCACCGTGAGCGTCCAGTAGACGCCGGTGATCCAGGAGTGCTCCCGCCCCTCGACGTTCAGCATGATGAGGTGGAAGCCGACCGAGTACAGGGCGACCACGAGCAGCAGGAAGCCCAGGTACTTGAGCAGCGGCCGCAGGTTCTTGCGGAGCTCCCGGTCCTTCAGCGCGTACGCGAGATGGCCGCTGAGGTACTTCATGACCCGTCCTGGCGGGGATGGCGGTCGCTGCGGAGACGGCCCGAGGGGTGCGGCCAGGCGGGGAGCCCCGGCCGGGCCGCACGGACGGTAGAGGGCGCGCGGGACGCGGGCAAGGGAAATGGCGCGCGGCGCCCTCCCCCGTTCCGCCCGCGCGTCGTAGACTCCACGGCGGAGTCCGTCGCGCACGCATCCGTTCCTCAGGCCCGGTGGTGCCCATGAACGTGCCGAAGCATTCATCCCGCCGCCCGCTCCTGCTCCTCGCCGCGCTCGCGGTCTCGGCCTGTGCCGCGGACGAGACCGGAGGCGAAGCGGAGCTGAGGGAGCTCGCCCGCGGCATCCACGAGCGGGTGATCACGCTCGACACGCACGTGGACATCAACCCGGACAACTTCACGGCCGGGCGCAACTACTCGATGGACCTGCCGACGCAGGTGACGCTCGGGAAGATGGAGGAGGGCGGGCTCGACGCCGCGTTCTTCGTCGTCTACGTGGGGCAGGGGCCGCTCACCGCCCAGGGCTACGCGCAGGCGCACGCGGCCGCGATCGAGAAGTTCGAGGCGATCCACCGGCTCGCGGAGGAGATCGCGCCCGACCGGATCGGCCTCGCGCTCACCTCGGACGACGTGCGGCGGATCGCGAGCGAGGGGCGCAAGGTCGCGCTGATCGGGGTCGAGAACGGATATCCGATCGGCACCGACCTCTCCCGTCTGGCCGACTTCCACGCCCGCGGCGCGCGCTATCTCTCCCTGGCCCACAACGGCCACAGCCAGCTCTCGGACTCCAACACGGGCGAGGCGAGCGGCGAGTGGCTGCACCACGGGCTGAGCGACCTGGGGCGGCAGGCGGTCGCGGAGCTGAACCGCCTCGGGATCATGATCGACATCTCGCATCCCTCGAAGGAGTCGATCATGCAGACGCTCGAGCTCTCGCGGGCGCCGGTGATCGCCTCGCATTCCTCCGCGCGCGCGCTCGCCGACCACAGCCGCAACCTGGACGACGAGCAGCTCCGGGCCGTGCGGGAGAACGGCGGCGTCGTGCAGGCGGTGGCCTTCCGCTCCTACGTGGCCCCGGACAAGCACCGCGCCTGGCAGGAGGCCGCCGACGCGCTCGACGCCGAGGCGGCCGCCGAGCTCGGCTTCGAGATCCTGCCGCGCGACCGGGTCGTGGCCATGACCGTGGACGAGCGCTCCGCCTACCAGGCGGGCCTCGCCGAGGTGGAGGCGAGAGCGGAGGAGCGGCTCCCCGAGCTACGGGCGACGACGCCGCCCGTCGACGTGGCCGACTTCGTGGACCACATCGACTACCTGGTGAACCTCATCGGGATCGAGCACGTCGGCATCAGCTCGGACTTCGACGGGGGTGGGGGCGTCGACGGCTGGATGGACGCCTCGGAGACGTTCAACGTCACCCTGGAGCTCGTGCAGCGCGGCTACACGGAGGACGAGATCGGGATGCTCTGGAGCGGCAACGTCCTGCGGGTCCTCGACCAGGTGCAGGAGGTAGCCCGGCAGATCCAGGCGGGGGGCTGAGGCGGCGAG